>NZ_JBNCLY010000001.1:0-419797 GCF_049844915.1 Gordonia sp. DT30
TAATCGGCCGAGGACTTACATACAACACTTTTACTTTGATAGAGGTGTGTCGCATCCACTATGTGCTTCTGAAATAACACATCCTGCGGGGGCTGCGCCCCCGTGAATCCCTGAAAAGCCGAGAGGTTTGGAGGGGGATGTGAAAATTTCAGAGAGTTTCGGCGGCTATAGCGGTGGGGAAACGCCCGGTCCCATTCCGAACCCGGAAGCTAAGCCCACCAGCGCCAATGGTACTGCACCTTAATCAGTGTGGGAGAGTAGGACACCGCCGAACAACACTTCACAGAAATGCCCCGCAACCAGCAGGTTGCGGGGCATTTCTGCGCTACGAGGATGGTTCCGAGCATGAGGGGTGCTTCCTTGGGGGTGAGTCGGCCGACAAGGCATCGAGGGCATAGATTGGCAACCATGAATGACCGTGACCGTAGCCGCGGCCGCGGCCCGCAGCGTCCGGGCCGGCAGGATCGTGCGGGCCGTCCGCAGCAGGCGTCGGGCCGTCCGAATGCCGACGGACCGCCGGATCCGGCGTTGCCCGACGATGTAGCTGCATCAGACCTCGATCCCGATACCCGTCGCGATCTGCTCTCACTTGAGAAGGCCACTGCCGAACGAGTGGCACGGCATCTGGTGATGGTCGCCGAGCTGCTCTATGAGGATGCAGAACTGGCTCTCGCGCATGCTCGCGCGGCGCGTCGCCGGGCCGCACGTGTGGGCGTGGTGCGCGAGACGGCCGGTGTCGCCGCCTACAACGCGGGGGAATGGCAAGAGGCGATTTCTGAGCTCAGGGCAGCGCGCCGGATCACCGGCAGCTCGGCACTGTTGCCACTCATCGCCGATGCCGAACGCGGACTCGGGCGCCCCGAGCGCGCGATCGAGATCGCGCGCAGCGAGGAAGGGCGCGCGTTGCGCGACGATGAGGCCACCGAGATGCGCATCGTCGAAGCCGGCGCGCGACTGGACCTCGGCGAGCCCCAGAAGGCCCTGGTGACACTGCAGTTCGAGGATCTGCGGCCCGGACGTACCGGTACCGCGGCGGCGAGGCTCTTCTACGCCTATGCGTCGGCACTAGAGGCGGCCGGGCAACTCGATGACGCGATGACTTGGTTCATGAACGCGTCTGCGGCCGACACCGAAGATGCCACCGACGCCGAGTTCCGTCTGATGGAGATCTCGGTGGGCGAGTCCGAGCCCGGTGACGTCACGGCGACCGTCGAAGACTCCGGCACCGAAGCGCCCGCGCCCGCGCACCAAGTCCACGATGTGCCGGCCCAGGACTCCACAAGTGTCGAGACTTCCGCACCGTCCGTGGCGGACGTATCGGAGCGCACGGGCGAACAGAAACAGGCGCCGGCTGCCCGGGTTTCGCCACCGGCTGTCGTTGCTGATGATGCGCCCAGTGGAGGTGCGGCGTCGTCGTCCCTCGCGGCTGCCTATGACGCCTTGCTTCTCGATCTCGACGGCACGGTGTTCGCCGGGCACAGCCCGGTCCCCGGCGCGCCGGAAACGCTCGAATCTCTCCAGGTGCCCACGATCTTCGTGACCAACAACGCCAGCCGCCGTCCCGAGGCGGTGGCCGAGCACCTGACGTCGATGGGGTTTTCCGTGTCGCCGGAGCAGGTGGTGACGAGCGCGCAGTCGGCTGCCCGGCTGCTGTCCGAGCATCTGGAGCCGGGTTCGCGCGCGTTGGTCCTCGGTACCGAGGGACTTGCGCAGGAAGTGCGAGAGGTGGGCATTGCGGTGACACGTAGCGCCGACGACCGGCCGCTCGCCGTGATCCAGGGCTTCTCCCCGGATACGTCCTGGGAGAGTTTGTCCGAGGCGGCGCTGGCGATTCGCGCGGGCGCACTCTGGGTGGCCACGAACGTCGACGCAACGCTGCCCTCGGAACGGGGACTGGTCGTCGGGAACGGCTCGCTGGTCGCCGCGGTGGCGCATGCGACCGGACAAGAGCCCTTGGTCGCGGGGAAGCCGGCGGCTCCGCTGATGGCCGATGCGATCAAGCGCAGCGGTGCCGACACGCCACTGGTCGTCGGAGACCGCCTCGACACCGATATCCAAGGCGCACATTCGGTGGGTCTGGACAGTCTGCTGGTCCTCAGTGGGGTGAGTACTGCGTCGGATCTCCTCGGTGCGCCGCCCGAGCAGCGCCCGACCTATGTGTCGGGGGACCTGTCGGGTGTTCTCGAACCGGCCGGGCTGCTCCGTGCGGTCCCCAGTGATGACTGGCACTTCGAGCAGGCGGGCAACGCGTTGACGATATCGCCGGTCGCCGATCCGCCGGCCACGCTCAGCCTGCTCCCGGCGCTTGCCGCGTGCGTGTGGGCGTTGGCCGATGCCGAGGAGATCGATCTCACCGAGATGGTCGTCGATTCCGACGATCCGCAAACGCGCGTGGCGCTCGAGAGCTTCGGTCTGATCGGACAATGAAGGAGAGGCACGGATGACACCACCGATGTCGACGTCACCGCACGGTCCCGATCCCGCGCGCCCCGCGGGGCCGACACCGCAGATGATGCCTGGTGCGCGCTCCGACACCGAGCACCTCGACACCACCGATCCAGGGCTGGCCGAGTCGGTCGGTAGCCGGGTGCGCCAGCTCCTTGGCCAAGTCGATGAGATACGCGAGCAGGCCGGTGAGACAACCGATTTGGTGGCACTCGCGCGACAGTCCGAACTTCTCGAGCAAGCTCACGAGGTGCTGACCTCGGCCTTGTCCGACGTCGACCGCCGGTGAGTGCCGAGCCTGATGAGATATGAGCACGATCCGATGCAACCGTGGTGCGCGATTGTGAGGTGTGACTGAGTGGCCGCCCGTGCACGTCTCGATGCCGAGCTCGTGCGTCGCGGGCTCGCGCGATCACGCGAGCAGGCGCGCGAACTCGTCGAGCGCGGTGCAGTCAAGATCAACGGCACCGTCGCGACCAAGCCGGCGACGAACGTCGGGCGCGACACCCCGCTTGTCGTCATCGACGAAGAGCGTGACGACTGGGCCTCGCGCGGGGCGCACAAGTTGCTGGGGGCCTTGGAGGCCTTTGAGCCGCAGGGTCTGACGGTCGTCGGTAGGCGGTGTCTCGACGCCGGAGCGTCGACGGGTGGATTCACCGATGTCTTACTTCGCCGTGAAGCGCGCGAGGTGGTCGCGGTCGATGTCGGTTACGGACAGCTGATCTGGCGTCTGCAGAACGACGATCGCGTCGATATCCACGACCGGACCAACGTGCGGCACCTGACCGCAGCATCGATCGGTGGACCGGTGGACCTGATCGTCGCGGACCTGTCGTTCATCTCGCTGCCGTTGGTACTGCCCGCGTTCGTGGCCTGTTCCCGACCCGGCGCCGACATGGTGCCGATGGTCAAGCCGCAATTCGAGGTCGGCAAGGACCGGGTGGGTGCCGGCGGTGTGGTTCGTGACCCAGAGCTGCGCGTGGAGGCGGTCGCCAAGGTGGCAGCCCAGGCCGCCCGCCTGGGTTTGTCCACCCGTGCCGTCACGGCGAGCCCACTGCCGGGTCCGTCGGGAAATGTGGAGTATTTCCTCTGGCTGCAGCGGCCATTCGGCGCTATGCCGTTGCCGGACGATAGGGTCGGTAACCGAGACGGCCCGCATGCAGAGGGCGCGGTGCGTGTCGTCGATGAGGATCCCGCGCACGATGCCCCCGAGGGGGATGCTCCGGGTCGCGATGTCGACCCGGACACCATTCGGATGATCAGGCAGGCCGTCGACGACGGCCCGCGCTGAGTGTCCTCGCGTGTGGAGAACGAAAGGAGACCAGGTGGGCAATGCATCGGTCACGGGCTCGGGCAATACCGGCGATGGGCCGGAACCGGCCGGTGGGTCCGGCCCGGCTGGGCCCGGCTCGCACCGCGAGTTCCTGGTGGTGGCCCATACCGGCCGCGAGACCGTCACCAACACCATCACCGCCATCGCCCGCCATTGCGCCGAGGGTGGCGTTGCGTTGCGGGTGGTCGACCACGACACGCGCGTCGACCCCGACCGGGCCAGCGAGGCGCGCGCCTATCCGCAATCGGTGGTCGAGACCGGGCCGATTCCCCGGCCGCCCGATCGTAATCCGCTCGACCCCGACCATCTGCGGGAGCTCGGGGCGCGGGTGCAGGTCACCGCGGGAGAACCGGATTCCGCGGAGGGCTGCGAGATCGTCATCGTTCTCGGCGGTGACGGAACCTTCCTGCGTGCGGCCGAACTCGCCTATCCCGCCGGTGTCCCGGTACTCGGGATCAACCTGGGTCACATCGGGTTCCTCGCCGAGGGAGAGGCCAATCGCGTCGACCAGGTGATGCGTCAACTCATCAGGCGCGACTATCGCGTCGAGCATCGGATGACGCTCGACGTGTCGGTCCTCGATCCGGCCGATCCCGATGGGGCGCAGACCAGTTGGGCGCTCAACGAGGTCGCCATCCTCAATCGGACCAGCACCGGGGTCCTCGAGCTCATCACCGAGGTCGATGGACGGCCGGTGTCGGCATTCGGGGCCGATGGTGTTCTGGTGTCCACCCCGACCGGCTCGACCGCGTACGCGTTCTCCGCCGGCGGCCCGGTGATGTGGCCGGACCTGGAAGCGATTCTGGTGGTGCCCAGCAACGCCCATGCCCTGTTCGCGCGTCCCATGGTCACCAGTCCGCGGTCGCGGGTCGCCGTCGAGGTCGACAAACTGGGGCGATCCGGATTCGCGCTATGTGACGGGCGCCGACGTCTGGAGGTCCCCGCCGGGGCCCGGGTGGAGGTGGTGCGCAGCGACCGGTCGGTGCAGTGGGTCCGGATCGATTCGGACCCGTTCGCCGACCGGCTGGTGCGTAAATTCGATCTGCCGGTCACAGGCTGGCGGGGGAGGCAGACCTAGCCGTGCTCCAAGAACTGTCCATTTCCGGCCTCGGCGTCATAGACGGTGCGTCGGCGAGGTTCCCGCCCGGATTCACCGCACTCACCGGTGAGACCGGTGCAGGCAAGACGATGATCGTCACCAGCCTGCGGCTATTGGCCGGCGGGCGTGCCGATGCCGGGCGAGTGCGTTCGGGGAGCAGCAAGGCGACCGTCGAGGGGCGCTTTCGGGTCGCTGACCCCGAGGGCGCAGCGGTCGGTGACGTCGCCGACATCCTGGAGTCCACCGGGGCCGAACTCGACGACGACGGCACCGTCATCGCGATCCGTACCGTCAATGCCGATGGACGTTCCCGTGCGCACCTGGGCGGGCGGTCGGTTCCCGTCGGCGCGCTGGGCAAGTTGGTGAGCTCGGTGCTCACGGTGCACGGTCAGAACGATCAATTGCGCCTGTTGCGGCCCGACCATCAGCGTGGAGCGCTCGACACCTTTGCCGGCGCGCGGGCGCAGAAAGCGCTGACCGCCTACCGTGCCGCCCGGAGCGAATGGGTCGCATCGCTCGACGAACTCGATGAACTCCGTGCGAACTCCCGAGGCCTCGCGCAGGAAGCCGATCGTCTGCGGTTCGGTATCGACGAGATCGTGGCGGTCGACCCACAGGCCGGCGAAGACGATCAACTCGCCGAGACGATTCGGCGGCTCACCGACCTCGAGTCCATCCGGTCGGCGGCCGCCGGGTCGCACGAGATCGTGGCGGGTGAGTCGGAGTCGGTGGTCGAGCGGCTCGGCCAGGTGCGAACGCTGCTCGAGACCGCAGCCGACGATGAGCTGAAGCGTCTGGCCGGGCGCGTCGGGGAGGCACTCACCGTCGTCACCGACATCGGCGACGAACTGACCTCCTACCTCTCGACGCTGCCGCCCGATGCCAACTCACTCGACCAACTGCTGACCCGCCAGGCCGAGTTGAAGACCTTGGTGCGCAAGTACGCACCAGACATCGACGGCGTGATCGAGTGGCGGGTCCGCGCCGAGGCGCGGCTGAGCCAGATCCACGACCCGCAGGGCAGCATCGACGAGCTGCAACGGCGGGCCACCGAAGCCGCCGGCGCCGTATCGGCAGCAGCGACGACACTCCACGGCATCCGGGTCAAGGCCGCCACGACGATGGGCACGAAGGTGTCCAGGGAACTCGCCGGACTGGCCATGGGGGACTCGACGCTCACCGTCGAGGTCGGTCTCGAAGCCGCCGATGGTGATGACCGCCTCGCCATCGAGATCGGCGGTCACCGCACCCACGCCGGCACCGACGGGGCCGACCGGGTCGAATTCGCCCTCGTACCGCACAAGGGGTCGCGCCCGCTGCCCATTGCCACGTCGGCGTCTGGTGGCGAACTGTCGCGCGTCATGCTCGCCCTGGAAGTGGTTCTGGCGGAACCGACCTCGGGCTCGGTCATGGTCTTCGACGAGGTCGACGCCGGTGTCGGTGGCCGCGCCGCGGTCGAGATCGGGCGTCGTCTGGCCCGGTTGGCGCGCGCCCATCAGGTCATCGTCGTCACGCACCTTCCGCAGGTCGCCGCATTCGCCGACAATCACCTCGTCATCGGAAAGAGCTCCGGCAAGGGCGCCGCGCAGACCAGCACGGTGCGCGCACTCGACCGGGCCGAGCGTGTCGCCGAACTCGCCCGCATGCTGGCGGGCCTCGGTGAATCCGACACCGGCAAGGCACACGCCGAAGAACTGCTGACTACTGCAGAGGCAGAAAGAGACTCCTGATACCGTCGATGCCCTTGATGCTTGTGTGACAAAAGTTGCCACTGTTGCGGCGCGCCTCCCGAAGTTCGGGCACGGTGCGGTCAATCATGGCGGTCATGAAGATGCCTGCACTGCTCGCGCGTACGACCGAAGAACTGCCTGGCGTCATTGGGATCGCCAGAATCGACAAGAACACCAAGCGGCTCCTCGAACGCGTGGGGCCCGGCGACATCGCAATCCTCGATGAGGTCGACCTGGATCGGGTGACGGCCGACGCGCTCGTGGAGGCGAACGTCGTCGCCGTGGTCAACGCCTCGCGCTCGATCAGTGGCCGCTACCCCAATCTGGGGCCCGAGGTGCTCGTCGCCTCGGGGATCGTCCTGCTCGACGAAGTGGGTTCCGAGGTCTTCAAGCGGGTCAAGGACGGCGCCAAACTTCGGGTGCACGACGACCGCCTGATGGTCGGTGAGCGGCGTCTGGCGCGAGGCACCGCGCTCGAGGAGCACGACATCGCCGGCATGATGATCGATGCGAAGACCGGACTCGTCGATCACCTGGAAGCATTCTCGGGCAACACGATCGAGTTCATTCGCAGTGAGTCGCCGTTGCTCATCGACGGTGTCGGTGTGCCAGATGTGGATGTGTCGCTGGCCGGCAAACATGTCGTGGTGGTCGCCGACGGTCCCGACCGCGGAACCGAACTGCGTGCGCTCAAGCCGTTCATCAAGGAATATTCACCCGTACTGGTCGGCGTGGGGGCCGGCGCCGACACGCTGGTCAAGGCCGGCTACAAGCCCGCGATCGTCGTCGGTGATCCCGACGAGATGAAGGCGGCCACACTCCGGTGTGGCGCGCAGATCGTGTTGCCCGCCGATACCGACGGCCACGCGTCCGGGCTCGAACGCATCCAGGATCTCGGTATCGGTGCGACCACTTTTCCCGCTGCTGGTACCGCGGCCGATCTGGCGTTGCTGCTCACCGACTTTCACGGTGCCGATCTCATCGTCACGGCAGGCTACGGCGGGTCGCTCGACGACTTCTTCGACCGGTCGCGTCGTGAATCCACCCCGTCGACATTTCTCACCCGCTTGAAGGTCGGGCCCAAGCTTGTCGACGCCAAGGCGGTGGCGACGCTCTACCGCAGCCGGGTGTCGGGCGCGGCCATCGCCTGCGTCGTCCTGGCTGCACTGGTCGCGGCCATTGCCGCGGTGATGTTGTCGAACGCCGGTCCCGAGGTCGCCGATTGGATTGTCGCCCAATGGAATCAGCTATTCCAATGGGTGCAGGGAGTTTGGAACAGGTAGAGCATGATTTCACTTCGCCAGCACGCCATCTCGCTGGTGGCGGTGTTCCTGGCCCTCGCGCTGGGCTTGTTCCTCGGCTCGGGTTTCGTCGGCGACCGCGTCAATTCCCTGACCGGAACAAGCCGTGATCGGGTGGGGGATCTGGAGCAGCAGCGAGATGAACTCAACGCCCAGGTCAATGCCGCCTCCGGTTTCGATGCGGCCATCGCGCCCCGGATCATGGCCGATCGGCTCAAGGGGCACTCCGTCCTGGTGGTGACGCTGCCCAACGCCGCCGACTCCGACGTCGACTCGGCGAAGGAGGCGCTCTCGACTGCCGGCGCGACCTTCGGCGGCCAGCTCGGCCTCACCGACAAGCTGGTGCGTGACGACAACGCCGAACAGGTGCGCACGATCGTGGACCAGACGATCCCACCGGGCGCCACCCTGCGCGCGGAGCTGACCGACTCCGGGTCGCGCGTCGGTGATCTGCTGGGAACCCTGCTGCTGCACCGGAGCAACCAGCCGGCCGCGGCGGCATCGGACAGCCAGACCGGCCTGCAGACGTTGCGAGACGGGGGCTTCCTCACGTACGCCGACAACGCCATCCGTCCGGCCGATCTGGTGTTGTTCGTCTCCGGCGACGCGCTCAGTGAGAATGCGGGCGCCCAAGGCCAACTGACCGCGCGACTGACGGCGGCGATGGCGGCCCGTGCACAGGGCGGGGCGCTCGTGGGTCGCAGCGGGTCGGCGACCGGGGGCTCACCGATCGCCGTGGTGCGTTCGGATCCCGCGCTGCGTAATGCGGTCTCGACGGTCGACAACGTCGACCAGCAGACCGGTCTCATCACCACGATCCTGGCGCTCGGCGAGGAGACACAGGGGCGTTCCGGCTCGTACGGTACCGGCGCCGGAGCCACGGCGATCACTGTCGGGGCGCAGCCCGCGCCCGCCCGGACCCCGTCCTGATCGCCGGAAAAGTGGCCGACGCGACACTGCCGCGACACCGGTCTGCGGTGTCGCGGCAGGCAGATCGCAGCTGTGGTGTTACCCTGGAGTCCCGTAGGTGAGCAGGCTTTTGAGGGCCTGATCCGGCCGACGGGAGAGACGCTTTTGCGACCATTGCGCGTTCATACGGGCACCAAACATATTTTCGTGACCGGCGGAGTCGCCTCGTCACTCGGAAAGGGCCTGACCGCCTCGAGCCTCGGTCAGCTGCTTACCGCCCGCGGTCTGCGGGTGACCATGCAGAAGCTCGATCCGTATCTCAACGTGGACCCCGGGACGATGAACCCGTTCCAACACGGCGAGGTGTTCGTCACCGAAGACGGTGCCGAGACAGATCTCGACGTCGGGCACTACGAGCGTTTCCTCGATCGGAATCTGTCGCAATCGGCGAATGTGACGACCGGACAGGTGTATTCGAGCGTCATCGCCAAGGAGCGCCGCGGCGAGTACCTCGGGGAGACAGTGCAGGTGATCCCGCACATCACCGACGAACTCAAGTCCCGGGTGCTCGCGATGCGCGAGCCCGGTGACGACGGCGAGGCACCCGATGTGGTGATCACCGAGATCGGTGGCACCGTCGGCGACATCGAATCGTTGCCGTTCATCGAGGCCGCCAGGCAGATCCGGCATGACGTCGGCCGCGACAACGTGTTTTTCCTGCACGTGTCGTTGGTGCCGTATCTGGCGCCGTCCGGTGAGCTCAAGACCAAGCCGACCCAGCATTCGGTGTCTGCGCTGCGCAGCGTCGGTATTCAGCCCGACGCGCTCATCCTTCGTTGCGACCGAGATGTCCCGGAGGGGCTCAAGAAGAAGATCGCACTGATGTGCGACGTCGACATCGAGGGCGTGATCTCGACGCCGGACGCCCCGTCGATCTACGACATCCCCAAGGTGCTGCACAGCGAGCAACTCGACGCGTACGTCGTGCGCAAGCTCGGCCTGCCGTTCCGGGACGTCGATTGGACCGAGTGGGGTGAGCTGCTCAACCGGGTCCACGAGCCGCGCGAGACCGTGCGAATCGCGTTGGTGGGTAAGTATGTGGATCTGCCCGATGCATACCTGTCGGTGACCGAGGCGATCCGGGCGGGCGGTTTCGCCTGGCGGGCTCGTACCGAGATCAAGTGGGTGCCATCGGATGAGTGTGCGACCCCCGCGGGTGCTCAGACAGTGCTCGGCGACGTCGACGGCGTGCTCATCCCCGGCGGATTCGGCATTCGCGGGATCGAGGGGAAGGTCGGCGCGATCGCGTATGCGCGGCGCCGCGGTATCCCATTGCTCGGTCTGTGTCTCGGCTTGCAGTGCATCGTCATCGAGGCCGCGCGTTCGGTCGGGCTGGCGGAGGCGAGCTCCGATGAATTCGATCCCGGCACACCGCATCCGGTGATCTCCACGATGGCCGACCAGTACGAGGCGGTCGCCGGGGAGGCCGATCTCGGCGGCACGATGCGTCTCGGTGCATATCCGGCGACACTCAGGGACGGGTCGGTGGTGGCGAAGGCCTACGGCACCACGCAGGTGTCCGAACGCCACCGTCACCGCTACGAGGTGAACAACTCCTACCGCGACAAGATCGCCGAGTCCGGGTTGGTCTTCTCCGGGACATCTCCCGACGGCCACCTGGTCGAGTTCGTGGAGTATCCGGCAGAGGTTCATCCGTTCCTGGTGGCCACTCAGGCACACCCCGAGCTGAAGAGCCGGCCGACCCGGCCACACCCGCTCTTCCGGGCCTTCATCGATGCGGCGCTGAAGTACAAGGCGGCCGAACGTCTTCCGGTCGATCTGGGCGAGTACGACGCCGCCACCGCCGACGAGGGCGGCGGCGATGGGGCCAGTGCCGAGAAGACCACGGCCGACGAAGCCACGATCGCCACGGCCGGGATCGCCGACGCAGCAGGTGGACGAGAGTGACCGGCACCTCTTCGCACGGCTCCGGAACCCACGATTTCGAGGTGCGTGGGTCGCACACCGTGTACGAGGGTGCGATCCTCGCATTGCGGGTGGACGAGGTCGCGATGCCCGGTGGACGCGTCGCCGAGCGCGAGGTCGTCGAACATTTCGGCGCGGTCGCCATGGTGGCGCGCGACGACGAGGGCCGGATCGCGATGGTGCGTCAGTACCGGCACCCGCTCGGTCGTCGGCTGCTCGAACTGCCCGCGGGATTGCTCGATCAGGGCGGAGAGTCGCCGGTCGATGCGGCGCGACGCGAGCTGGCCGAGGAGGCGGATCTGTCCGCCGACCGCTGGCGGCTACTGGTGGACCTCGCGTCGTCTCCGGGATTCACCGACGAGGCCTTACGCGTCTACCTCGCCGAGGGGCTGCACGCGGTGCATGCCGGCGAGCGCAGCGACGAAGAGGCCGACATGACGATCGAGTGGGTGCCGACGGCCGACGCACTGCGAAAAGTGTTCGCCGGCGACATCGTGAACGCGACCAGTGTCGCCGGGATCCTGGCGATCGTGGCGGCCGATCTGGGGGAGGTCGAGCTGCGGGCGGTCGACGTCGCGTGGCGCGACGAGCCTACGGCGCTGCGTCAACGTAAAGGCGCGCCGTCGACGTAAAGGCGCGGTGCGAACGTAACGACGCGGTGCGAACGTAACGACGCTTCGTGAATGCTGCAGGCGCTTCATGGACCATGCGGGATACGCGGGTGAGGAGGTCGGGAGTGGGCGAGCGATTGGGCATCGATGCTGCGATCACCCGATACCTCGATCACCTGACCGTCGAGCGCGGGGTGGCCGCCAACACACTCGCGTCCTACGGGCGTGACCTCCACCGTTACCAGCGGTACCTGCACGATCGCCGGATCGAGGAACTCGCGGAGGTATCCGAGGCCGACGTCCGCGAATTCCTGGTGACGTTGCGGCGTGGTGATGAACAGACGGGCGTGCGAGGGTTGGCCGATAGCTCGGTGGCCCGAACCTTGGTGGCCACCAGAGGGTTTCACAAGTTCGCCGCTGCCGAGGGCTTGGTCGCCGAAGACGTCGCACATACGGTGCGGCCACCGAGCCCGGCCCGACGCCTGCCGAAGGCGCTACCGGTGGCGGACGTGGTGCGCATCCTGGACGCGTCGGGCGCGCCGGATCATCCGCGTGCGCTCCGGGACCGGGCGCTGCTGGAGTTGCTCTACAGCTGTGGGGCTCGAATCTCGGAGGCGACGGGGCTCGACGTCGACGATGTCGACACCGAGATCCGCGCGGTTCGGTTGCGTGGCAAAGGCGGCAAGGAACGTATCGTCCCCGTTGGTGGGCCTGCGATAGACGCGCTCGAGGCATATCTGGTGCGCGGACGGCCGACCCTTGTGAGTCGCGCCACCGCAGCGCTGTTTCTCAATGCGCGCGGTGGGCGGCTGACCCGTCAGGGAGCGTGGCAGGTGCTGGCGTCGGCGGCGCAGCGTGCCGGTCTGGACACCGCGGTGTCGCCGCATACGCTGCGGCACAGCTTCGCCACGCATCTGCTCGAAGGCGGGGCCGACGTCCGCGTGGTGCAGGAGTTGCTGGGGCACGCGTCGGTGACGACGACGCAGGTGTACACCTTGGTGACGGTGAACACGATGCGCGAGGTGTATGCGACCGCGCACCCGCGGGCACACTGACGGCCGGATCCACGATCTGCGGCGGTGCTCCATGGGATCGTCGTGGTGACCTACTAGTCTTTGAGGGACGTCCGGGCAGAGTTCGGCCGGGCGGAGACGACAGAAAGGGGGCGGCGCAGCGGTGAGCATCTCGAGCACCCGGCGACCCGGCGCCCATTTCGACGACCAGCAGTACCGTCTCGAGGTCGCCGGCGCACCGGAAATCGACGAGACCGAATACCGTGCCGGGCCGGCGCCCACCCCGGCCGATGACGAGATCGGTCCCACCGGCCGTCCCTATCGGCCGGTGCCGGAGCCCACCGAGCTGGATCGACACGGACCGGCGACAGTCATTGCCGTCTGCAACCAGAAGGGCGGCGTCGGCAAGACCACATCGACGATCAATCTGGGTGCGGCGCTGGCGGAATATGGACGTCGGGTGTTGTTGGTCGACCTCGATCCGCAGGGTGCGTTGTCGGCCGGGCTGGGCGTCCCGCATCACGAACTCGAAGACACCGTGTACAACCTGCTCGTGCCGCCGCACGCACCGACCGATGAGGTGCTGATGCGTACGCGGGTCGACGGGCTGGACCTGTTGCCCAGCAACATCGACCTCTCGGCCGCGGAGATCCAGTTGGTGACCGAGGTGGGTCGCGAACACGCGCTCGGGCGGGCATTGCACCCCATCCTCGATCGCTACGACATCGTGCTCATCGACTGTCAACCGTCGTTGGGATTGCTGACCGTCAACGCCTTGGCGTGCGCCGACACGGTGCTGATCCCGATGGAATGTGAATACTTCAGTCTCCGTGGCCTCGCCCTGCTGAACGATACGATCGAGAAAGTGCACGATCGACTGAACGTCCGCCTGGATGTCGGCGGCATCCTGGTCACCATGTTCGACGCGCGGACCCTGCATTCGCGGGAGGTGATGGAGCGCGTCGTGGAAGTGTTCGGCGACAAAGTGTATGACACGGTGATCGCCCGCACCGTCCGGTTCCCCGAGACAACCGTCGCCGGGGAGCCGATCACCTCATGGGCGCCGAAGTCTGCTGGGGCGCAGGCTTATCGGGCACTAGCCCGCGAGGTAATCGCGCGCAACGTCAAGCAGGCATGAGCGAATCGACCGAGCTCGACGAGGCCGAAGCCACGCAGGCTGACGGCACAGCGCAGGTTGATGACATAGCGCGGGTTGACGACACAGCGCAGGTTGATGACACAGCGCGTGAGGCCGGTTTCCGGGTCCGCCTGACCAATTTCGAGGGCCCCTTCGATCTGTTGCTCAATCTGATCAATCAGCACCGCCTGGACGTGACCGAGGTGGCGCTGCACGAGGTCACCGACGACTTCATCGCCTACACCCGCGAGATGGGTCCGGAGCTGGGACTGGAACAGACCACCGAGTTCCTGGTGGTCGCCGCAACTCTGCTGGACCTGAAGGCCGCGCGACTGTTGCCGGCCGGCGAGGTGGACGACCCGGAGGATCTCGCACTCCTGGAAGCCCGCGATCTGCTGTTCGCGCGACTGTTGCAATACCGAGCCTACAAACAGGTGGCGGCTCTGTTCGGCGAATTGGAAGCTGCTGCGCTGCAGCGTTATCCGCGCGCAGTGGCGCTGGAGGACCGATACGCCGGTCTGCTCCCCGAAGTGACGTTGGGCGTCGACCCGGCCCGTTTCGCCGAGATCGCGGCAGCGGCTCTGCGCCCGCGCCCGGTGCCGACGATCGGGCTCGACCATCTGCACGACGTGCATGAGGTGTCGGTTCCCGCGCAGGCGCAGCGGATGGCCGGGTTGCTGGCTCTCAGCGTGCCCGACGAGGGCCTGACCTTCGGTCAGTTGGTCGCCGACTGCGCCAATCCGCTGGAGGTGGTCGGCAGCTTCCTCGCGCTGCTCGATCTGTTCCGGGAGCGCGCCATCGCCTTCTCGCAGCCCGAGGCACTGGGAGATCTGCGGGTGCTGTGGTCGGGCGAACGCGACGTGAACGAGCTGAGCTTCGACAAGGCGGAGGACTACAGATGACGGACACGACCATTCCCGAAGATCCCGACGAGGGCGCATCGGAGCCGGGTCGTGCGGAGGGTATCGAGGTTGCCGAGTACACCCTCGACGACGTCGAGCTCCGCTCTGCGCTCGAGGCTCTGCTGCTGGTCGTCGATGCGCCGGTGACCTCGGACGAGCTGGCCAACGCGGTCGGCACGGATGTGCCGCGGGTGCGGGTGGCACTTGAGGAGATGGCAGCAGAACTGACTGCGCGACGCAGCGGTATCGACCTGCGATTTGTCGGTGACGGCTGGCGCTACTACACGCGCGCGGACTACGCGCCGTACGTCGAACGTCTTTTGCTCGATGGCACGCGCTCGAAGCTCACCCGCGCGGCGTTGGAAACGCTGGCCGTGATCGCCTACCGGCAGCCGGTCTCGCGGGCCCGGATCAGTGCGATCCGCGGTGTCAACGTCGACGGGGTGATCCGCACGCTCGTCGCCCGCGGACTCCTCAACGAGGTGGGTACGGACCCGCAGACCACGGCCACCACATACGGCACCACCGAGTTGTTTCTCGAACGGCTCGGGCTCGCCTCGCTGGCGGAGCTGCCCGACCTCGCGCCCCTGCTGCCCGATGTCGACCTCATCGATGGTCTCGACGAGGAGTTGAACTCTGATCCCCGATTCGCCAAACTCGCGGGTAAACCGGCAAACTCAGAGGAGGCGTCCGACGGTCAATCGCCGTTCGGAGGCGACGACCTCGAGGATCAGGACTGAAATATGGCAACCGCTGGCCGGGATGGCACACCGGGACGACGCAAGACGGCCAAGAACCACACGGCCCGAAATCACACGGATAAGAGCGCTGCAGGCCGGAATTCCGCCGCGAAGAACGCCGCTGGGGGCGGCAAGCCGGTCGGCGGCAAAGGCGCTGGTAAGCCCACCGGGAAGAAGACCGGCACCGGCTCGGTGCCGCCGCACGCGCAACCGCACGCCAAGAAGAAGCATCGTAAGGGCAGTTCAAAGCCCGACGTGGACGCGGGGCGTATCCGTCTCAACAACGCGCGTCCGGCGCGGCATCAGGCACCGTCGTCGGATGACGGTGACCACGGCGCGACCTACGTTGCCGACGGTGTCCGACTGCAAAAGGTCCTCGCGCAAGCGGGTGTCGCATCGCGGCGCGGCGCCGAGGAACTCATCGC
Source organism: Gordonia sp. DT30 (assembly GCF_049844915.1). Taxonomy (NCBI): domain Bacteria; kingdom Bacillati; phylum Actinomycetota; class Actinomycetes; order Mycobacteriales; family Gordoniaceae; genus Gordonia; species Gordonia sp. DT30. Next base: position 15,633 of record NZ_JBNCLY010000001.1, read on the forward strand.
GGCCGCACGTGTGGAGGTCGACGGCGAGATCGTCACCGAACAGGGCATGCGTATCAATCCCGACTCGGCGGTCATCCGGGTCGACGGGGCCCGGGTCATCATCGACGAGACCCGGCAGTATCTGGCATTGAACAAGCCGAAGGGCTGGCAGTCGACGATGTCCGACGACCAGGGTCGTCCGTGCATCGGTGACATCGTCGCCGAACGGGTCATGTCGGGGCAGCGCCTGTTCCATGTCGGACGGCTCGACGCCGACACCGAAGGCTTGCTGCTGCTCACAAACGACGGAGAACTCGCACATCGCCTCATGCACCCGTCTTATGAGGTGCCAAAGACCTACTTGGCGTGGTTGCGGGGAGAAGTGCCCCGCTCATTGGTGCGGACACTGCGATCCGGCGTGGAGCTCGACGACGGGCCGGTCGCCGTCGACGGCTTCACCATCAATGGCGTCCACGAGGGGGAATCGCAGGTCCGGATCACCTTGCACGAAGGACGAAATCGGATTGTGCGACGGATGATGGAAGCCGTCGGCTTCCCGGTGCAGGCGCTGGTGCGCACCCACATCGGTACCGTGGCGCTCGGCGATCAGCGACCCGGCAGTCTCCGTGTTCTCGGCCGCGACGAGGTCGGGTCGCTCTACAAGGCGGTGGGACTGTGAGCAGCGGAGTGATCGCCATCGATGGTCCTGCGGGCACCGGAAAGTCGAGTGTCTCGAAGCTCTTGGCGCACAAGATCAGTGCGCACTACCTCGACACCGGGGCGATGTACCGGGCCGCGGCGCTCGCGGTGCTGCGCGCCGGTGTGGACCCGGCCGAGGCCGACGCGGTTGCCGCGGTGGTCGCGTCCGCGGATATCAGGTTGGTGCCCGGCGCGAACGGATCGTCGAGGGTCTACCTGGACGGCGAGGACGTGAGCGGCATGATTCGGACCGATGAGGTCACCGATGCGGTGTCTCCCGTGTCGGCGGTACCAGCGGTACGCGCAAAGCTTGTTGCACTCCAACGGCGCCAGGCGGAAGCCGAGTTGCTCGTCGTCGAGGGACGCGATATCGGGACCGTGGTGTTCCCGGATGCGTTGATCAAGATCTTCCTCACCGCGTCGCCCGAAGCCCGGGCCGAGCGGCGGCATCGACAAAACCTGGCGGCCGGGCGGCCCAGCGACAACGCCGAGGTGCTTGCCGCGGTGAATCGGCGCGACCATCTCGACTCGACCCGTGCGGTATCGCCGTTGCGGCCGGCCGACGACGCGATCACGGTGGACACCAGTGACATGACCTTGGATCAGGTTCTCGAACATCTGGCCGACCTGGTCCGTACCCGGATCGGAGTTGCCTCGTGAGTGATATGTCCGACGCCACCGACGGCACCGCCGACATCACCGCGTTGCCCGGCGACGGTTTGTGGAGTGATGAAGCCGAATGGAACCTCGATGAGTTCGGTGACGCATTGGAGCCCGGTGAGGTCGAGCGGGTGCCCGAGGTGGCCATCGTCGGCCGACCGAACGTCGGCAAGTCGACATTGGTGAACCGTGTCCTGGGCCGGCGTGAAGCCGTCGTCGAAGACATCCCCGGGGTGACCCGGGACCGTGTCTCGTACGCCGCTTCCTGGTCGGGCCGACGATTCAACGTCGTCGACACCGGCGGCTGGGAGCCCGACGCCAAGGGGCTGCAGCAGGCGGTCGCGGCTCAGGCCGAACAGGCGATGCGGACCGCCGACGTCATCGTTCTGGTCGTCGATGCCACCGTGGGCGCCACGACCACCGACGAAGCGGTGGCACGGACACTGCGGCGATCGAAGACACCGGTCATCCTGGTGGCCAACAAGATAGACAGCGAAAAGCAAGAGGCCGAGGCCGCGTCGCTGTGGTCGTTGGGACTCGGCGAGCCACAACCGGTGTCGGCGGCGCATGGACGCGGCGCCGGTGACCTGCTCGACGTCATCCTCGACCGGTTGCCGCAAACCCCGCGCGAAGACGCCCCGCGGATCGGCGGTCCACGCCGTGTCGCGCTCGTCGGCAAACCCAACGTCGGCAAGAGCTCCCTGCTCAACAAGCTGGCCGGTTCCCAACGTTCGGTGGTCGACAACGTCGCCGGCACCACCGTCGACCCGGTCGACGAACTCATCGAACTCGATGGCCGCACATGGCAATTCGTCGACACTGCCGGATTGCGTCGCAAAGTCCGCACGGCCAGTGGCCACGAGTACTACGCGTCGTTGCGCACCCGCTCGGCGCTCGACGCCGCCGAGGTGGCGATCCTGCTCATCGACGCTTCCGAGCCGGTCACCGAACAGGACCTGCGGGTGCTGTCGATGGTGATCGAATCGGGGCGGTCGCTGGTGATCGCGTTCAACAAGTGGGATCTGGTCGACGAGGATCGCCGCTACCAGCTCGACAAGGAGATCGACCGCGATCTCGCGCGCGTGCCGTGGGCGGGCCGCGTGAACGTCTCGGCGATGACAGGCCGGGCCGTCCAGAAGCTGGTGCCCGCGCTGGAGAGCGCCCTACAGTCCTGGGACAAGCGGATCTCCACCGGGCCACTGAACAACTGGCTCAAAGACGTCATCGCGGCCAACCCGCCGCCGCTGCGCGGGGGTCGGCAACCGCGCGTGATGTTCGCCACCCAGGCGGCTGTCCGGCCACCGACATTCGTGCTGTTCACCACCGGGTTCCTGGAAGCCGGGTACAGGCGCTTCCTGGAGCGCCGGCTGCGTGAGGAGTTCAATTTCGACGGCTCGCCCGTCCGGATCAACGTGCGGGTGCGTGATAAGCGGGAGCGTCGCAAACGCTGACGAGGCGCCGGGACCCGCGCGGTGGCCTCTGTGAGATACTCCTGTCGTGCTCATCTTGGCAATCATCGTTTTCGGCATGGTCATCGGCGCTCTCGCCCAGCTCATCATCGGCGGCAAGAACATGTGGAACATCGACTGGGGACTCGCGATCGTCGCCGGCCTGGTGGGGTCCTTCGTCGGCGGCCTGCTGATCAGCTTGCTCTCCGGCGACGGAATCTCGTTCCGCCCCAGCGGGATCATCGGGTCGCTGGTCGGCGCGCTGGTCGTCACCGGCGGCTGGGTCTGGTACAAGAAGCGCTCGACCGTGTCCTGATCGCAGGGCGCTGACCAGGCGATTGGCATGCGGAGCCAGTGGTCGGCTAATCTCATCTACGCCTTGATGACGCGAAGGTCGTCGATCAGGGCAACGGGCTGTGGCGCAGTTTGGTAGCGCACTTGACTGGGGGTCAAGTGGTCGCAGGTTCAAATCCTGTCAGCCCGACTCCGAGAACCACCTGGTAACGGGTGGTTTTCTCATTTCTGGGGTTTCGAATTCAGGCACTGTCGGACGGGTGACGACCATTCTGACAACCGTCGCACCGGCCCCGAGTGGTGTCCGAGGCGGCACAGATCCTCGGCGTGACGTCGCGGCAGGCGCAGCGCCTCGCAGCCGACGGTGAGCCGGGCACACCCGCCGGTCGGGCGCGATGTACCGCGCCCGCAACAACCGCACCACGAGCAAGGGCCGGCCGGCGCTTCCTGGCGCGGCTCGGACCGCGCTCGATCTCCTGTCCGGCGGGAAACGCACGAGCCGCTCGAGAGGCGGCTCGTCGACCGGCTGTCCATCACGACTCCGATGTCGCCGATCACCACCGACTGGGGATTCGCCTGCGGCCGGTCCGGGCCGCCGCCCGACCACCTCGCTCACGGGAATCCTGGTGGCAATCGAAGGCCTCGACGGCGCGGGTGCGAACACGGTGCCGAAGCAGTTCGAACACGCCGGGCCACGAATCGAGTCGATGGCGTTCCCGCGCATCGGCCTACAGCACGCGGACCTGGCTGCGATGTGCACTGCGGGCTCGGCGATCTGGTCTCAGCTGCCATATGTCTCACTAGTGCAAAGAAACCCACGGATCGGCGAATAGCCCTGGGGCTCTTTGCAAGAGCGGGCTCCTCGGACCGGCGCGCCGGTCAGTCAAGATGACAGGCAAGAGGTGAGTCGATGGCATTCGACTGGCTGGATTCAAGGGAAACTTCTGATCGTCGAAACCCTCCGCACGGTGGGGGAGTTTCGTGCCCGGTGCGAGTTACGCGAGTTCGGAGTCATCGAAGGCACGCTCGCTTCCCTCGCTCGTGCGCACCTATCGCCCAGCCGCCGTCATCGTCGGGGTCGGCGAAGAATCGGGGTCCACCCCGTCGAAGATCACGGTCGACCACGAGGTCGACCCGTCGTCGATCAGGGCCAAGTGCAGCGCCAGTGACTTGCTGTACCGCTGATGCTCGGTCTTGTCACGGAACGGTGGGAGCGAAATGTCCGCCGCCGTAGGACGGCCCCACGGAATGTCTTCCCTGTCCATGGCGAACGCCATCGGCGTCTCCCACACCGGAACTGTTGCAGGCTCGGGCCGAACGGCGCCGTCGCACCGTCCAGGGCCGGACCGGGCTTGTTCGGTCAGTGACTGTCGAGGGCGGCCAGTGCCTCGCGCGCTTGCTCGAGTTCGCGGCTGAGGTCGTCGACGCGGCGTTTGGCCTCCTCGCGAGCGGCGGTCATCACCGACGTCACCGCGTCTTGGACAATGCTGTCACCGAGTTCTCGCATGGCCGCGTCGACCGATTCCACTGTCACCGCCCGTGCCCGTTGCGGCTTGTGTGCGCCCCGGGTCATCGAGACGAACCATTGGTTGTCCGCGGAACCGTAGATGGTCACGCTGACGGTCTTCGCGGCCTTTTTCACCGGGGCGCGTTTGGATTTGGGTTCGGTGTCGGACGACCTCGCCGGTGCGTCGGTGCGTGACGAACCAGATTGTGCGGTAGAGGTTTCCGGCGTGCGCGTGCGTCGCTGTCGGGCAGCAGAATTCGGTGTAGTCGCCGTGGCGGTATGCGGATTGCCGGTCGAGGATTTCGCTGCCGACGACCTTGGCGCCGAGGACCTCGCCGGTGCCTCGTTCTTGGTCCTCCGCAGTTCGTTCGCCTCGTAGGGAAGTTCGTCGTCGACGCCTCTCGGCGAGACGGTCACGGTGCTGCCGGATACCGACAACACACGCGCTGATGTGCCGGGTTCGAGGTCGAGGCCCGGGATTCCTTCGCGTAGATACACCGTCGGACGGCGACCCTGTGCGACCTCGGCGGCCAGACTGGTCAGATCCTCGGGCGTGAGTGACGCGGATTGCGAACTGCGGCGTGGTGGCATGGTGGCGGCTCCTCTCGAACTGATCGTCACGAACATTTCCATACGCCCCCGACATCGCGCACGGGTGCCCATCGATTCACCTGGCCGGCGAACCCGGAATGGATCGGATCGGCTGGATGTGGGCCGACTGTGACTTGGGCAACACCGCCGAACACGCTGCGCGACAGGCAGTTTCCGCCTCCATCCGTAAAGCGGTGCGATAGCCGTTGACCCGGGTCTTTCGGCCCTCGAGAGCAGCCACGACTGCGGCATAGCATCGGCTTGTCCGGGTCGTGCGGACCGAGCACGTCCGGCATCGCCGAGGAGGTAGTCACGATGACATTCGTCAATATCACCGCTCTGACGTTTCCCGAGGGCACGCAAGCGGAGATCGAGCAGCGGTTCGCGACGCGGAAGAAGTCCGTCGACTCCGCGGCAGGATTCCGCGACTTCGAGTTGCTGTGCCCCGCCTTTGGCGAGGAGCGTTACTTCGTCCTCACCCGCTGGGACTCGCGCGAGGACTACGACCGGTGGTCGGCCGCGCGACCGGCCGGCGGTCACGACGCCGACAAGCGGCGGGGGATGAGCGCCGAGGTCCTCGGGTTCGACGTCGTCGTGACGGATGGGACAAGCCAACTAACTGCGTAGGGTCGGTGCCATCCACCGTCGAGGCCGGGGAGAGTTCGTCCGTGAAGTTGTCGATCGTCGACCTGGGGACCGTCGCACCGGGAACCACCGAGACCGACGCGCTGGCCGATGCGTTGGCGACCGCGAGTCACGCGGAGAACCTGGGGTTTCATCGGGTCTTGTTCGCCGAGCACCACCTGTCCCGGTCTGGCGCCTCGCATTACCCGGAGCTGTTGATCGCGGCCGCGGCGACGATCACCTCCTCGATCCGGCTCGGTTCGGGCGCGGTGTTGATGAACCACTACAGCCCGTTCAAGGCCGCCGAGATGTTCCAGCAACTCGAAGCGCTGGCCCCCGGGCGGGTCGACCTGGGAATGGGCCGGGCCACTGCCGGCCCGATACTCGACGCCGCGCTACAGCAGAACCGCCAACACCCGGCCCAGGTCGACCATCAGCAGCAGGTCCTGGAGACCCTGGCCTGGCTGTATGAGTCGTTCCCCGACGATCACCCGTTCCATGCCCATCCGTTGATGCCGAGTGTGCCCAGCCGGCCGCAGACCTGGCTCCTGGGATCGAGCCCGAACGGTTCGACTCTGGCCGCCGGACTCGGCATCGGCTACACCTTCGCCGGGTTCATCGACCCGACTGGCGCAGCCGCAGCCTTGCGCCACTATCGCGAGGTCTTCCAGTCGCAGGGGTTCGGACTCTGCTCGCCGCGCGCGATCCTGGCCGTCAACGTCGCGGTCGGCGATACCCCACGCCGTGGGCCTGCACCTGGCGGACTCGCCCAAGGGCTACTACGCGAGACTCGGCCGCGCCGGCCGGGCGGCCGGATCTGTCATGGTCCCCACGCCCGACGAAGCCGCGCGCGAGATGACCGAGGCTCAGAAAGCCGAGCCGACTTCGATCACCGGCGGCCGGTGGCCCCGCTTCGTGGCCGGCGGGCCCGACGAGGTGCGCGCGACCCTGGAACAGATGGCCGCCGAGTCCGGCGCCGACGAGATCATGGTCCAAGACCTGATCGCCGACCCGGACGTCCGCAGGCACTCTCATGAACTACTCGCCCAGGCGTTCGGCCTGGAACCAGGACCGGCCGTTCGGTCGCAGAGCTCACGCATCTAGACGCAGAGCTCACGCAGTGAGCCGACACTGAGGCAAGACGCGCGAACACCGACGGACACAGAAGTTGCAGGACGAAAACTGCCGGCCCGAGCGATCCGCGCGCCTCTCGACGCCGCCCTCGACAATGCCCTCGCCCCACTGCGCGGAACATCCGGCATTCACATCGACTGATCGGGAGGTGGCCGGTCTGATCTTCGTATGTGGATGAATCCGCCTGGGTGGCAAACCATCGCACGTGATGAGGCCGATCGGTCTCCCAGATGAGACAGATCGGTATCATCGAGGCTAGTGTGGGGGTGTGAACACGAGCGAATCACGTGAACTGACGTTGCCGTCTCCCGGGTCGTCGACGACTCATCGCGTGGAGACGACTGTGAAGAGGCCGGTTTGGCGTCTCGCGTTCCTGGCCTCGGTACCGGCGGCGTTCTTGGCGGCGTCCGCTGCCCCGACGCCGCTGTACCCGATCTATCAAACGGAGTGGTCGTTGTCGGTGGAGGCGACATCGCTGGTATTCGGGGTGTATGCGCTGGCGTTGTTGTGCGGGCTGGTCGTGTTTGCGCGTCTGTCCGATCACCTGGGGCGCCGACCGGTGATGTGGGCGGCACTGGCCATTCAGATCGTGGCGCTGGCGCTTTTCGTGGCGGCCGCTGATGTCGACTGGCTGCTCTGCGCCCGGGTGTTGCAGGGACTCTCGACCGGCGTGGGCCTCTCGGCTGTGGGCGCCGCGTTGCTCGACACCGATGTTCGTCGGGGGACGGTCGCCAATGCCGCCGCGCCCCCGTTCGGTTCGGCCGCGGGCGCGATGGGGGCGGCATTGCTTGCGCAGTTCGGGCCGGCCCCGACTCGGCTCGTCTATCTCGTGCTCATCGGAGTGCTGGTGGCGCAGGCGATCGGCCTGCTGTTCGTTCCGGATGGTTCTGCGCGCCGGCCTGGCGTGTGGGCGAGCCTGCGTCCGCGGGTCGGGGCGCCCAGAAATGTTCGGTTGTTGCTGGTGGCTGCGTGCCCGGTGCTGTTCTCGGTCTGGGCGGTATCCGGACTCTTCGGTGGCCTGGGGCCGAAACTCACGGCGGAGCTGTCGGGCTCGTCATCGCCGATTCTCGGCGCGCTGCCGATTGCCATCGTCGGGGCCGTTTCGCCGATCGTCGCGTTCGCGACTTCGAGGCTTCCTGGTCGCGTTTCGCTGGCCTGCGGCATTGCTGGTCTGGTGGTGGGCGGCCTCGTTGTGGTCGCCGCGGTGGTGAGCGGGATCGTCGGATTGCTGCTGGGAGCTGCGGCCATCGCGGGGGTGGCATTCGGGCTCGGATTCCGTGGAGGCATGCAACTGGTGCTTCCCGCGGTGGGGCAGAGCGAGCGCGCCGGGACCCTTTCGCTGCTCTACGTCGCCTCCTATCTGGGGTTCGGATTACCTGTCATCGTGGCCGGCGTCGTCACAGCCCGCACCGGCGACCTGCTCGGGACAACCCTCGGCTATGTTGCCGTTCTCCTGCTGCTCGCCGTCGCATCGGCTCTCGCGCTCGGCCTCTCCCGGCGGGCGGCGCTCGAGCCCGAGGAGTCAGAATGAGCCGTATGGGCGCAGACAACGACGAGCAGCGCGGCGCTGACACCTCGCGCCGGTCGGCGCGTGGGAAGCTGCTCGCCGCCGCGGACGAGCTCTTCTACCAGGAGGGTGTGAACACGGTCGGGATCGATCGTGTCATCGAGCAGGCCGGCGTCGCGAAAGCATCGCTGTACCGGCTGTTCGGAAGCAAGGAACACCTTGCCGCTGCGTACCTGCGCGCCCGACACGAGATCATCGCGGCCCAACTGGTCGAGGCGGTGCTGCAGGCTCCAGATGCGCGATCACGAATCCTCGCCGTCTTCGCGACCCAGGCACGCCGGCTGCGTAGTCCCGACTACCGCGGATGCGCGTTCGCCCGCGCGAGTGCGGAACCCGCGGCCGGGCCGGAAGTCATGAAGGCCGCCGAGGATTATCGCGACTTCACGCTGAAACTGCTCACCGATCTCGCTGTGCAGGGTGGTGCGCCGGACCCGAAGACAACCGGCATGCAACTCCAAGCGCTCTATCACGCCTCTGCACTGTTGGGGACCCGCCACCGTCGCCAACTCATCGCGTCGACGAGGGCTGCTGTCGAAACGCTGCTGGACAGCGCTTTCGGTTCACCGCACTAGAAGCCGTGCAACGCCGCAGGGGGCGAAGCGCGCCTCGGCTCACGGTCGCGATCGGCTCCGCCTCGGGGCAGTGGGCGCAGCCGCCCGGCGCGCTGGGGCTGCCATTCGCCTACGCGCATCACTTCGCGCACGACGGGACGGAGCAGATCCTTGGCCAATACCGAAGTGCCTTCACACCATCACGCTTCCTCGACGAACCCCACGTGATGATCACGGCGATGCTCGTGGCCGCCGACACGCCCGAACGGGTACGTGCCCAGACCATGACCACAGATATGACGCACCTCGCCCTCTTGCGGGGTGCTCGACCACAGCCGGTGGAAATAGAGCGGGCACTGGTGCGCGAGTTCACGATTCAGGAGCGGGCGGCTCCTGACCAACACCACGCGCGCCAGGTGATCGGCACGCCGGACGGTGTGGCAGAGCGGCTGCGCGAACTGGCGGCGTCGACGTAGTCCGACGAGATCATGTTTCAGCTTGTCGCGTCGACCGCAGCCTGCCGCGTCCGGTCGCTGGAGATCGTCAACGAGGTCATGTGCCGGGGAGTCACTGATGACGGGCGTGAAGAAGGCTCGGCCGGATAGAGCGCCGCCTGGCGAACCGCCGGCGCACATCCGGGGAACGAACACAAAAGGGAGGACGAACATTCGTCCCCACTCTTGGCGATCTCGGCTACTGCGAGCGTTCGTAGGGAATCTTCTCGCCGGCCGTGACCTCGAAGGGAAGATGGTTGCCCGCCGGTGGCAGCGGGCACGTCGCGAAGTCGATGAAGGCGCATGGCAAGTTGGTGGCGCGATTGAAGTCCACGGCGACGGGCCCACCCTCGTCGAGGACGGCCTGCGACGCGTTCACGGCGAGACTGCGATTCGCGGCGTAGGTGGTGACCCCGGAGGTGGCGTCGGTGAACAGGATGCTCAGACCGCCGGTCTTGCCGTTGAATGCGATGAGCCGGTGCTCGCCTCCGTCATGGCCGAGTACGACCTCACCCGGCGAAACGTAGACGTGCGCAAGGCCTTCGGCGACGGCACCGACAGTGACCGGGCGAGGCTCAGAATACGGCTCGAAGCGGCCGTGTAGAACCCATGTGGGGTCTGCGGAGTACGCGGGAACCCCGTGGAAATCGCGAACCGCGGGTGCGGAGCCGTCGTGGGTCCGGATGAGGTAGCCCTCGCCGCGTCGCACGATCTCGATGTGCACGCCGTCGATCTCGACCAACTCACCAGGCCCCGTCGGCGTGAGTTCGAAGTCGCGGTCGGCAAACGACTCCCCATCGGCGCTACGCACGTGGGCGGCCGATTCGTCGAACCACCAGGTACCGGGAATGCCGTCGTAGCGCGTCGGTTCGGTGTCGAGCCATTCCAGCCGGGTGATCGAGAGCCAGCCGAGCGGCGCGGCGAGGTCGTGTTCACGGGCGGTGTGCCAGCTCTGCCAGGTGTCGACGAATTCGGTATCGGTGGACAATGTGTCGGTCATGTGCGGCCTCCTCGTGGGCGTGATGGTGGTCGTCAGACGTCAACGCAGACCGGACACGATCCATTGCCTTGGCCGCATCGTGCGCCGAACCCTGTTGCGATCGGTGGTGGTGGCGTAGGACCGCTCATGCGATGGCACTGAATTGGCGCCGGCCTTCTGCGATAAGCACTCGGCCGAACCGCATTTCCGGAAAATGTGCGGCCACGACGAGATCGCCACGTGCGGCGGCCTCATCTGCCAAGGCATTTCGCATCTGGGAAGCGGCGACGGGGTCGACGTCCCACACGACGGTCCAATCGGGCTCGGAGAGCTGAACCACGGAGTGGACGACATCGCCGAGAAGAATTGCGCGCCGCTCTCCCGAGGACGCAACGAACACTGTGGAACCGGGCGTATGGCCCGGGGCCGCACGGGCGTCGAGACCAGGGGCGATCTGGTGATCACCGGTAAAGGGAATGAACCGCTCGCGGATCGGGAGAAGCTTGTCCCGCACAGGCGCGGCTGCGGTCGGTCCGTCGACGAAATATGTCCAATCGGCCTCGTGGCAGCGATAGGTGGCATTCGGAAAGACCGGGCTCCCGTCAACTGAGGTCCACCCGATGTGATCGAAATGCAGATGGGTGAAGACCACGTCGGTCACCTCGGGCGGCGTCACACCGTGCTCAGCGAGCGAGTCCAGCAGGGCGCCGCCGACATAGCCGTCCTCGTCCATCGGGCCCACCCCGGCGTCGACGAGGACCACCCGATCACCCGTCCGCACAAGGAAACCCCCGACCGGGAAGCTCCACCGGCCGTCATCGCCGAAGTGGTCGGGATGACATCTCCAGGCCTCCGGGTCAGAGAATCGCGAGATGATCTCGCCCGCCTGCTCTGTCCCGGACCCGTCGCGGAGGGGCTCGATGCTGATGCTGCCGATGCGCACCTGTCGAGGATAGGCCGGTCGCCCCGACCGGCGTTTCGTGGCCCGACGGTGGCCGCCCGGCGACGCTGACGGGCGGCCACCGATCCGCATGCCGTAGCGGCATGAGGGTCATAGTCGTGCGGACCGGTGGGCAGACCCCCACCAGCGGGGTCAGGACGCGGAAACGCCAGGGGATCAAGCGGTCCGGCCGGTGCGCAGGCGTTCCTGCACCAACTGGTCTGCCGCGCGGCCGGTTGCGACGGACTCGGACGCAGAACGCTCGAAGATGGAGGTGACCGTGTCGTAGATGGCCTCGACGCGGTGGCGCGTCACATCGGCATCGGCTCCGGCCCGCTCGCCGTCGACCTGGATGAGGCCGCCGCCGTTGGAGGCATAGTCGGGGACCCAGGCGATACCGAGCCGGTGGAGCAGATCGTCGATCCCCGGCTCGATCAGCTGGTTGTTTGCCGCGCCGCACACCACGGACGCGGTCAGCCGTTCGATGGAGCTCTCGGTGAGGGTGGCGCCGAGTGCGCAGGGGGCGTAGACGTCGAGCTTCTCACCGATGACGTCATCGGTGGTCGTGACATCCGGGAACCGCTCGACGATTCGCGCCAGGCCCGCGCGGTCGACATCGGTGGCCACGATCCGGGCACCTTCGGCCGCCAGGAGCGCGATGAGTTCGGAGCCGACCTTGCCGACACCCTCGACACCGATGACGCGATCGGTCAACGAGGGATCGCCCCAGGCTACAGCGGCGGCAGCGCGCATGGCCTGGTACACACCCAACGCGGTCAGCGGTCCGCTGTTGCCCGAGCCGCCGGACGTGGCCGTCCGTCCGAGCACATGAGGGGTCGACTCCCCGACGATGTCGAGATCCTCAGCGCCGGTACCGATGTCGCCCGCGGTGAGGTAGCGGCCACCGAGGGTGTCGACGAACCGTCCGTAGGCGCGAAGCAGCTCCGGCGTCTTCTGCGTGGTCGGGTCACCGATGATGACCGCCTTGCCGCCACCGAGTGCCACACCGGCGATCGCAGCCTTGAAGGTCATTCCCCGGGAGAGCCGGAGTACGTCGGTGAGGGCCGATCCCTGGTCGGGATAAGGGTAGAAACGCGTACCGCCCATGGCAGGTCCGAGCGTCGTGGAGTGGATGCCGATGATGGCCTTGAGCCCGCTCGCGGCGTCTTCGCAAAAGACGACCTGTTCGTGGGGCAGTCCGGGGATGGCGTCCGCGCGGTCGAAGACGGCGGAATCATCGATGATCGGGTGGGCGGGTGAGGTGACGGACACGTTCTTTGCCTTTCGAGGGATGAGGACGTCAGCTATGGGCGTGCAGGGGTTGTCCAGCGAGTGCGAGGTGGGCTTCGCCGAGAGCTTCCGACTGGGTGGGGTGCGCATGGACGAGGGCGGCGACGTCGTCGGGGTGAGCGTCCCAGTTGACGATCAACTGGGCCTCGCCGACCAGCTCGCTGATCCGGTCGCCGACCATGTGGATACCGACCACCGGGCCACCGGTCGCGGCGTCGCCGGCGCGGACCAGCTTGACTCCGCCTGTGGTGCGCAGGATCTGACTCTTGCCGTTGCCGCCGAGGTCGTACTCGACGGTGGTCACCGTGCGGTACTGCGCGCGTGCCTGGGCTTCGGTCAAGCCCACCGAGGCGATCTCGGGACTGGTGTAGGTGACTCGCGGAATGCCCATCTCGTCGATGGGGGCTGGGCTTCGGCCCGCGATCTGATCGGCGACGAACAACCCCTGCTGGAATCCGCGGTGCGCCAGTTGGAGTCCGGCGACGATGTCGCCGACGGCCCAGACGTCCGGGTGATTGGTCCGGAGGTGGGAATCGACGACGACGTGGCCGCGCTCCAGGGCGATGCCGGCCTCGGCGAATCCGCTGCCGGCGGTCCGCGGTTCCCGACCGATCGCGACGAGCAGCATGTCGGTCTCGATCGTGTCGCCGGAATCCAGTGTCACGGTGACCGTCTCGCCGGACTGGTCGGCGCCGATCAGTTTGGTGGATGTCCGGGCGGTGATGCCGCGTTTGCGGAATGCGCGCGCGAGTTGTTTCGACGTCCACTCGTCTTCAGCGGCCACCAGGCGATCCAAGGCCTCGATCACCGTGACGTCGGTGCCGAAGGATGCCAGCACGCCGGCGAACTCGACGCCGATCACGCCGCCGCCGAGAATGACAGCGCGCCTGGGTATCTCATCGAGCGTCAATGCCTCGTCGCTGGTGATGATGCGGCCGCCGACCGGAAGGTTCGGAATCTGTCGAGGTTGCGAACCGGTCGCCAGGACAACGGCGCGCCGGGCGGTGATGCGTTGCCCGTCCACTTCGACAGTCCGGTCGCCGAGATAGCGGCCGACGCCGGATACCACCTCGATGCCATGGTGAGCGACAAGGCCCTGTAATCCCTTGTACAGCTTGCCGACAACGCCGTCCTGGTACGAACGGATTCGATCGATGTCGAGACCGTCGAGCGCCGCGATCACTCCGAACGCGGCGCTGTCGCGGACGGTGTCGGCGACCTCGGCCGCGTGGACGAGGGCCTTGGTGGGAATGCATCCGCGATGCAGGCAGGTGCCGCCGAGTTTGTCGGCCTCGACGATCGTGACGCTCAAGCCGAGTTGGGCGGCGCGGATCGCGCAGGCGTAGCCACCGGATCCGCCGCCGAGGACCACGACATCAGGGGTATGGGACATCGCAGATCTCACTCCTGTCAAGAAGGTTCAGGCGCACGCAGCGCTCGAGTTCGGGTATTGGAGGCGAACCACGCCTCGGCGGGACGGAGGTCAGCCGAGAGCGATCAGCTCGAAGGGATCGGACAGAATTCGTCCGATGTCGGCGAGGAACCGTGACCCTTGTTCGCCGTCGACGAGCCGGTGGTCGAACGAGAGGCTGAGAGTGGTGACCGACCGGAGGGCGATCTCGCCCTCGTGCTCCCATGGCTGACGGCGGATCGCGCCGACGCAGAGGATGCCGGCTTCCCCGGGATTGAGAATCGGTGTGCCGGAATCGACACCGAACACACCGACATTGGTGATGGTGATCGTGCCGGCCGCCAGATCGCCCGGTGATGTCTTGCCCGCCTTCGCGGTTGTCGTCAGGTCGACCAGCGCGTTCGCCAACTCGTGCAGGGACATGCGATCGGCGTCCTTGATGTTGGGCACCATCAGTCCACGCGGCGTGGCGGCCGCGATACCGAGATTCACGTAGTGCTTGGTCACGATCTCCCCGGAGTCCTCGTCCCACGACGAGTTGAGAGACGGATTTGCCCGCACGGCGATCAGTAGCGCCTTGCTGATCAACGCCAGCGGCGTCAGCCGGGTGTCGCTGAATCGGCGGTGCGCTCGCAGCCGTTCGAGTAGGTCGAGCGTCTCGGTGATGTCCACGGTTACGAATTCGGTGACGTGGGGAGCGGTGAACGCGCTGGCCACCATCGCGGCCGCGGTGTGTTTGCGCACACCTTTGATCGGGGTCCTGGTCTCCGCGCCGTGGCTGCCGACAACAGGTACGGGCGGGGCATCGGCGTGGGAGCTTGTCTCTGTGTCCGCGTCGTCCGAAAGGCTCTGTGCGGCAATATATGCGGTGACGTCGGCGCGAGTGACCTCGCCGTGCGCGCCGGTGGCGGGGACATTGCCGAGTTCGATGCCGTTCTGCTTCGCGAGGAACCGGACCGGCGGTTTGGCGAGTGGCCGCGTCTCGGCGAAGCGGCCACCACCCTCGGCCTCGGCAGTGCCGGTGGAAGCGGTGGGGGTCTCGGTGGTTCGGGTGGCGCCGCGGGCACGACGCCGGCTCGACGCCTCGTCCGCCACGCCATATCCGACGAGGACGGGAACGCGCTCGGCTGTGCCCTCCGGTGTCGTCGCCGTGTCGGTTGCGTCTGTGGTCGAGGTGGTCGGCAGCGAGTCCGTTGCGGCACCCGTGGAGATGTCGATGAACGGCGTGCCGACGTCGACGGTGTCTCCTTCTCCGGCGTGCAGTGCGACCACCGTCCCGGAGTACGGCGAGGGCAGTTCGACGGAGGCCTTCGCGGTCTCGACCTCGGCGATGACCTGGTTGAGTTCGACGGCGTCGCCCACCCCGACAAACCAGCTGACCAACTCGGCCTCGGTCAGTCCCTCACCGAGATCGGGCAGCAGAAACGTCTGCGTTTCAGTCATGTTCGTTCCTTCTCGACTCACGCGGCCATCGACGTGTCGACGGCATGCAGGATCCGGTCGATGTCGGGCAGGAAGTGCTCTTCCAGTTTTGCCGGCGGATACGGGATGGCGAATCCGCCGACCCGCAGTACCGGCGCCTCGAGGTGGTAGAAGCATCGCTCGGAGACGCGTGCCGCAATCTCGGCTCCGATGCCGAGGAACACCGGGGCCTCGTGGGTGACGACCAGGCGTCCGGTCTTGCGCACCGAGGCCTCGATCGCATCCATGTCCAACGGGGAGAGCGTGCGAAGATCGATGACCTCGATGGACATTCCCTCTTCCGCAGCGGCCTTGGCCGCCGCAATCGCCGTGGTGACCAGCGGGCCATAGGCGAGCAATGTGACGTCGGTCCCCTCGACGACGGTGCGCGCCCGATGCAACGGGTACGAGTCGATAGCGGAATCGAGGTCGACCTCGCCCTTCTCCCAATAGCGGCGCTTCGGTTCGAAGAACAGAACCGGGTCGTCGGAGGTGATCGCCTGCCGGATCATCAGATGGGCGTCGGCGGCGTTGCTGCATGTCACCACCCGTAGCCCGGCGGTTTGGGCGAAGTAGCCCTCGGGGGATTCGGAATGATGCTCGATGGCGCCGATCCCGCCCCCATAGGGAACCCGGATCGTGATCGGCATGGTGACGTTGCCGCTCGTGCGGTAATGCAGCTTGGCGACCTGGGAGACGATCTGGTCGAATGCGGGATAGATGAACCCATCGAACTGGATCTCGCAGACCGGACGGAATCCGCGCATGGCGAGTCCTATTGCGGTGCCCAGGATTCCCGATTCCGCCAGTGGGGTGTCGATCACCCGGTGCTGGCCGAAGTCCTTCTGCAGCCCGTCGGTGATCCGGAAGACGCCGCCGAGTGCGCCGATGTCCTCACCCATCAGCAGGACCTTCGGATCGTCTTCCAGGGCGCGTCGCAGGCCGGCGTTGAGTGCCTTGCCAAGGGGAAGCGTGGTGGTCATCGTGTCGATCCTTCGAAACTGGCGAGATAGGTCGAGTACTGCTCGCGTTCTTCGTCCACCAACGGGTGCGGTTGTGAGTAGACGTGGTCGAACAGGGACATTGCTTCGGGCTCTACGGTTTCCAGACATCCCTTGCGCAGGGCGGCTGCGGTGACGTCGGCCTGATTCTGAACTCGGGCCAGGTACTCGTCGTCGATGAGGCCCGCGCGTTCGAGAAGCTTGCGCACACGGTCGAGGGGATCTTTGAGCTTCCACTCGTCATCAAGCGCTGACGGCCGGTACCGGCCCGGGTCGTCCGAGGTGGTGTGCGGGCCCATGCGGTACGTGACGGCCTCGATGAGGCTCGGGCCGTTGCCTTCTCGTGCATTGGCGAGCGCGGCGCGCGTCGCGGCGAGAACGGCCAGGACGTCATTGCCATCCACCCGGATGGACGGGATGCCGAATCCGCGGCCGCGCTCGGCGATGGTGACCTTTGCCTGTAGCGACACCGGCTCGGAGATCGCCCACTGGTTGTTCTGACAGAAGAACACGACCGGTGCCGCAAAGCTCGCCGCGAAACCGAACGCTTCGGAGATGTCGCCCTGGCTGGTCGCACCATCACCGAAGTAGGTGATCGTCGCCGCCGATGTGCCGTCGAGTGCATTGCCGAGTGCGTATCCGGTGGCGTGCAGAGCTTGACAGCCGACGATGATCGCCGGCGTGGTCATCCGATACTCCAACGGATTCCATCCGGAGTGGGTGGAACCACGCCAGAACCGCAGCATGTGGGTGGGGTCCACGTTGCGGCAGTACGCGACTCCGTGTTCACGGTAGCTCGCGAAGACGAAGTCCTCCTCCGCCAGCGCCCGGGCCGATCCGACTTGCGAGGCTTCTTGCCCGAGCAGTGGTGCCCACAGTCCGAGTTCGCCTTGCCGCTGCAAAGCCGTTGCCTCCGAATCGATCCGCCGAATGACGAACAGGTCCTCATAGAGGTCGGCGAGACGTCGGTCGTCGATGTCGGTGACCAACGGGGACAGATCGGGGTGGTCGACGCGTAGCCCGTCTTCGGTCACCAGTTGTATGGGGGTCGTTCCCGAATCGAAGACCACGATTCCTCCTGACGTCTATTCCCCGGCGCGTTGCCATTTGGATGATTCATACAAACAACGAATGCCATCGTGCGCAACCGTCGATGTTGAGATTGAGCAGTGTGCCCAATTCTATGCGCTCTCGATGTGGCATGCTGAGCTGTATGACTGATTTCGATCGCACCGACGCCCGCCTGCTGAGCGCGCTCTGTGAACGCCCGCGCGCCACCGGAGTCGAACTCGCCGGGCTCATCGAGGTATCGCGCAATACCGTGCAGTCGCGATTGGAACGGTGGCACCGCGATGGAACACTCGACGGCTTCGACCGGCGAATCCCGCCGCGTCACCTCGGGCTGCCCTTACTCGCCTTCGTGCTGACCACTGTTGATCAGCGTCGACTCGCCGAGGTCACCGACAGGCTCGAGACGATTCCCGAGGTGGTCGAGGTGATCGGACTGTCCGGACCCGTGGACCTTCTCATCCGTGTCGTCGCCGCCGACACCGACGACCTGTACCGGGTCGCCGGGCTGCTACTCGGCATCGACGGAGTGGAACGGACGAACGTGAGCCTGGCGATGCAAGAACTGGTGCCCTACCGGATTCGCCAGTTGCTCGATCACGCGGAATGACAGTGCATTCCGGTTCTCGGTTCAGGCGCTGACCGGTGCTCGCACCAGGTGTTCTCCGTAGCGCCGCGCCTGGTCGGACGGGAGTCCGTCATCGGAGAGGATGGTGCCGACCTCGTCGACGGAAGCCACCTTGCTGAGCGCGCGGTTGCCGAACTTGGAACTGTCGGCCACCACCACGGTGTGCCTCGCCGACGAGATCATCGCCCGTTTGAGCGGCACCTCAAGGGTGTTGGTATTGGTGATCCCGGTGTCCGGGTCGACGGCGTCGGCTCCGAGGAAGGCCCAATCGGCGGAGTAGTTCGCCAGAAAACCGACGGCGGCGTCGCCGACGAGGGTGAAGACCGAACCGAGCAGCTCACCGCCGGTCACCAGGAGTCGGGTACCCGGAAGGGTGGCGACATACTTCGCGATGCGCAGGTCGTTGGTGATGAACGTCAGGTCCGAGCGATGGCGAAGTGCGAGGGCGACTTGATAAGTCGTCGACCCGCTGTCGAGGATGACGGTTTGTCCATCCGAGACATACTCCGCGGCGGCCGCGGCGATCGCCGCTTTTTCCGGTTGTCGCGCAATCTTCTTCACGGCGTAAGGGATTTCGGACGAGCCATCGGCGGCGGGCCGCGCACCCCCATGCGTCCGTTCGGCTCTGCCCGACCGGGCGAGGGCGTCGAGATCGCGTCGAATCGTGGATGCGTCGACGCTCATCTCGCGTGCAAGGACCTTTGCCTCGACGTAACCGTCGATCTGGAGGCGCTGCAGGATCTGTCCCCGTCGTTCGGTTGCGGACAATGACCCCTCCTTGATCGACGGTTGATCGCCGGCGCGATGAACATCCGAATCCGGTTCACGGGAGTCTAACTGCGCTGCACGCATATTGACAGCAGAACCACTCAGCGGCATGATTGCGTGCACTCGGTGCGCGATTACGCGCACATTCCTGCGGTCATCGGACCGGCGTCTTCCCGGTCCGGCAAGCAAACAATCTCGAGGAGTGCTCCCATGCAGATGGGTCTGATAGGGCTGGGGCGGATGGGCGGAAACATGCGGGAGCGTGTTCGCGCCGACGGCCACGATGTCGTCGGATACGACGCCGACCCGTCGGTCCGTGACGTCGAGAGTCTGGCCGAACTGGTCGACGAGTTGGCGCAGCCCCGAGTGGTCTGGGTGATGGTTCCCGCCGGGGAGCCGACCCGAGCCGTCGTCGGCGAGCTCAGTGAACTCCTCGCGGCCGGAGATCTCGTCATCGACGGCGGGAACTCCCGCTTCACCGACGACGAGGAGCATGCGAAGACCTTGGGTGCGCGCGACATCGGCTACCTCGATTGTGGTGTGTCCGGCGGGGTCTGGGGCCGGACCGCCGGATACGGATTGATGGTGGGAGGCGACGAGGCCGACGTGGCGCGCGCCATGCCGATCTTCGATGCGCTCCGTCCGCACGGACCCCGGGCAGACGGCTTCGTCCACGCAGGCCCGGTCGGCGCCGGTCACTACGCGAAGATGGTGCACAACGGAATCGAGTACGGGTTGATGCAAGCCTACGGCGAAGGATACGAACTCCTTTGTGCCGAACCGAGAATCACCGCCCCTGACGCGGTGATGGCGGCGTGGCAACGCGGCACGGTCGTGCGGTCGTGGCTGTTGGAGCTTCTCGTGGGCGCGCTTGCGGATGACCCTGAGCTCGAGACGATCTCCGGGTACACCGAGGACTCCGGCGAAGGCCGGTGGACGGTCGAGGAGGCGATCGCGCACGCGGTTCCGCTACCGGTCATCTCCGCCGCGCTGTTCGCGCGGTTCGCATCTCGGCAGCCGGACTCGCCGACGATGAAGGCCGTGTCGGCGCTACGGCGTCAATTCGGTGGACACCAGGTGCGGACCGCGGAGGTGCCGCGATGAGCCTGAAGCTCGGATACAAGGCGTCGGCCGAACAGTTCGGTCCGCGTGAGCTGGTGGAACTCGGTGTCTCGGCCGAAGAGCACGGGATGGATTCCGCGACGGTATCGGATCACTTCCAGCCGTGGCGGCACCAGGGCGGGCACGCGGCGTTCTCGCTGTCATGGATGACCGCGGTGGGCGAGCGTACCTCCCGGATTCGGTTGGGGACGTCGGTACTGACACCCACCTTTCGATACAACCCCGCGGTGGTGGCACAGGCGTTCGCGACGATGGGGTGTCTGTATCCGGGTCGGATCATGCTCGGCGTGGGCACCGGGGAAGCACTCAACGAGATCGCGACCGGTCACGTGGGGGAGTGGCCGGCATTCACCGAACGCTTTGCGCGACTACGGGAGTCGGTGCGGTTGATGCGCGAGCTCTGGCTCGGCGACCGGGTCGACTTCGAGGGTGAGTACTACACCACACAGGGAGCCTCGATCTATGACGTGCCCGAGGACGGAATCCCGGTCTACATCGCCGCGGGCGGGCCGGTGGTGGCCCGCTATGCGGGCCGGTCGGGCGAAGGATTCATCTGCACCTCCGGCAAGGGGATGGAGCTCTACGAGCAGAAATTGTTGCCGGCCGTCGACGAGGGCGCCGCGAAGGCCGGACGGGACGCCGCCGACATCGACAAGATGATCGAGATCAAGATCTCCTACGACACCGACCCGCAGGCGGCGCTGGAGAACACGCGCTTCTGGGCTCCGCTTTCGCTGACGCCCGAGCAGAAGCACAGCATCGACAGCCCCGTCGAGATGGAACGGGCCGCAGACGCACTGCCGATCGAACAGGTCGCCAAGCGGTGGATCGTGGCGTCCGACCCGGATGAGGCGGTGGCGCAGATCCGTCCGTATGTCGACGCCGGTTTGAACCACCTCGTGTTTCATGCACCGGGACATGATCAGCAGCGGTTTCTCGAGCTGTTCAGCAGGGACCTCGAGCCACGTCTGCGGGCGCTGGCATGACCGACGTGAATGGTGCGAACTCCACCGGGCCGGCCGTGGACGCGGCGTGGGAGGTGCTGGTCGAGCACCAGAAAATGATTGCACCGCTGCATCTTCGGGACCTGTTCGCGGCCGATCCGGCGCGGGGCGAGGAACTGACGGTGACGGCGGCGGATCTGTACATCGACTACAGCAAGCATCGCGTCACCCGGGAAACCCTCGGGCTGCTGCTCGAACTGGCCCGCGCCTCGGGAGTGGAGGCGCGGCGAGATGCGATGTTCGCCGGCGCGCACATCAACACCTCCGAAGATCGTGCGGTGCTGCACACCGCGCTGCGCATGCCCCCTGACACCGAGCTGATGGTGGACGGGCGCAACGTCGTTGCCGACGTGCGCAGGGTGCTCGACCGGATGGGCGAGTTCACCGACGATCTGCGGTCGGGGCGTCGCTGCGGCGCGACCGGCCGGCAGTTCGAGACGGTGGTGAACATCGGTATCGGTGGCTCGGACCTCGGCCCGGCCATGGTGTCGCGGGCGCTGCGGCACTACGCAAACGGACCGGTGGCCAGATTCGTCTCCAACATCGACCCCACCGACCTGCTGTCGACGCTGTCGGGTCTCGATCCGGCAACCACCCTGTTCGTGGTGGTCTCCAAGACCTTCACCACGCTGGAGACGATGGCGAACGCGACCGCGGCGCGCCACTGGATCATCGACGCGCTCGGGAACGACGCCGTCACCGGCCATTTCGTGGCCGTCTCGACGAACCACGAACGCACCGCAGCATTCGGTATCGACCCGGACGCCGTGTTCGGGTTCTGGGATTGGGTCGGCGGACGCTACTCCGTCGGATCGGCCGTCGGGCTGTCGGTGATGGCGGCCATCGGCCGCGATCGCTTCGCCGAGTTCCTCGCCGGGATGTACGCCATGGACCAGCACTTCGCCACGGCGCCGCTCGACGCCAACGCGCCGGTCCTGTTGGGCCTCCTCGGCGTCTGGTACGCAAGCTTTTTCGGCGCCGACTCCCGGGCGGTGCTGCCCTACGCCCACGACCTGGCGAGATTCCCCGCTTACCTCCAGCAGCTGACCATGGAGTCGAACGGAAAGTCCGTCCGGGCCGACGGCACCCCGGTTGCGGCGGCGACCGGGGAGGTGTTCTGGGGCGAGCCGGGAACCAACGGCCAGCACGCCTTCCATCAGTTGCTCCACCAGGGCACCCGGCTGATCCCGGCCGATTTCGTGGGATTTGCACGGCCGCTGGCCGACCTGCCGGTCGAGGGCGACGCCGCCACGTCGATGCACACGCTGTTGTTGGCGAACATGTTGGCCCAGTCCAAGGTGCTCGCCTTCGGACGTACCGCCGGGGAGATCGTCGCCGAGGGGGTGGCGCCGGAGCTGGTACCGCACAAGGTGATGCCCGGGAACCGGCCGTCGACAACGATTCTCGGCACCCAACTGACCCCGTCGACCCTCGGCCAGCTGATCGCTCTCTACGAACATCAGGTGTTCGTCCAGGGAGTCGTGTGGGGCCTAAACTCCTTCGACCAGTGGGGCGTGGAACTCGGCAAGACCGCCGCGCTCGAGGTGGCGCCCGCCCTCGCCGACGACCTCGGCGCGACGAGTGTCGACGATCGTTCCACCGCCGGATTGGTGCGCGCATTCCGGCGTGCCCAGGAAGCCGGCATGCCTGCCGGACAGGACGACGGCCGGGCCTGACGATTGCGTCGTCGACGAGATCGCTGTGACAGCCGACAGATCACGAGGGGACTGAAATGGTGTTTGACAAGATCTTGGTGGCCAATCGTGGCGAGATCGCGATCCGTGCCTCCCGCGCGGCATACGAGCTCGGCGCCCGAACCGTGGCGATCTTCCCCTACGAGGACCGGAATTCGGCTCACCGGTCCACCGCCGACGAGTCGTATCAGATAGGGGAGCCCGGACATCCGGTGCGCGCATACCTCTCGGTCGACGAGGTGGTGGACGTCGCGGCGCGCTGCGGTGCGGACGCCGTCTACCCAGGCTATGGCTTCCTGTCGGAGAACCAGGATCTGGCACGGGCCTGCGTCGATGCCGGGATCACCTTTGTCGGTCCGTCGGCCGACGTTCTGGAGTTGACCGGCAACAAGGCGTCGGCAGTGGCGGCGGCTCGAGCTGCCGGACTACCGGTGCTCGACTCGTCGGAGCCGTCGGCCGACACCGACGAGTTGATGTCGGCGGCAGCGGATTTGCGGTTTCCGGTGTTCGTCAAGGCGGTGGCCGGCGGTGGTGGCCGTGGGATGCGCCGGGTGGAGGTCATCGACGAACTCCCGGCCGCGATCGCTGCCGCCTCGCGTGAGGCGGATGTCGCATTCGGTGATCCGACGGTGTTCCTGGAGCAGGCGGTCGTCGATCCGCGCCATATCGAGGTGCAGATCCTCGCCGATACCCACGGCAACGTCATCCATCTGTTCGAGCGCGACTGCAGTGTGCAGCGCCGGCATCAGAAGGTCGTCGAACTCGCGCCGGCACCGAACCTGGATCCGGCTCTGCGTGAGCGGATCTGCGCCGACGCGGTGGCCTTTGCGCGGCACATCGGCTACTCGTGCGCCGGCACCGTCGAGTTCTTGCTCGACGAGGCGGGCCGACACGTCTTCATCGAGATGAATCCACGAATCCAGGTGGAACACACGGTGACCGAGGAGATCACCGATGTGGACCTGGTGGCAGCGCAACTGCGGATCGCGGCCGGCGCATCGCTGGAGGATCTCGGCCTCGCGCAGGAGTGCCTGCGGATTCGTGGGGCGGCCATCC
Organism: Gordonia sp. DT30; assembly: GCF_049844915.1. NCBI lineage: Bacteria > Bacillati > Actinomycetota > Actinomycetes > Mycobacteriales > Gordoniaceae > Gordonia > Gordonia sp. DT30. The sequence goes on from NZ_JBNCLY010000001.1 coordinate 39,603, forward strand.
AGTGCCGGATCACCACCGAGGATCCCGCCGACGACTTTCGCCCCGACGTCGGCCGGATCACCGCCTACCGAAGTCCCGGAGGTGCGGGTGTCCGCCTCGACGGTGGGGCGGTGCTCGGTGCCGAGATGACCGGTCACTTCGATTCGATGCTGGTCAAACTGACCTGTCGCGGAGCCGACTTCGCGACCGCGGTGAATCGGGCGCGGCGTGCGGTGGCCGAATTCCGCATCCGCGGGGTGGCGACGAACATCGGGTTCCTGCAGGCAGTGCTCGACGATCCGGACTTTCGGGCCGGGCGGGTGACGACGTCGTTCATCGGCGATCGGCCGTGGCTGCTGACCTCCCATGGTTCGGCGGATCGTGGGACGCGGATTCTGTCGTATCTGGCCGAGGTGACGGTGAACAAGCCGCACGGCGAACGTCCGACGACCGTGTACCCACGCGACAAACTGCCCGCGGTGGACCGGCGGGTGTTGTCGTCACCGCCGGACGGTTCGCGGCAACGGCTCCGAGACCTCGGGCCGGTCGCATTTGCGGCCGAGCTGCGCGACTCGCCTCGTCCCGCGTTGACCGACACCACCTTTCGGGACGCACATCAATCGTTGCTGGCCACGCGGGTCCGGACCGACGGGTTGCTGGCGATCGCCCCGTATGTGGCGGCGATGACGCCTCAGTTGCTATCGGTCGAATGCTGGGGTGGCGCCACCTACGACGTCGCGTTGCGGTTCTTGAAAGAAGACCCGTGGGACCGGTTGGCGCAGTTGCGCACGGCGATCCCGAACATCTGTCTGCAGATGCTGCTGCGGGGTGCGAACACCGTCGGGTACACGCCCTACCCGACCAAGGTGACCACTGCATTCGTTGCCGAGGCTGCCGACACCGGCATCGATATCTTCCGGATCTTCGACGCCCTCAACAACATCGAGCAGATGCGACCGGCCATCGATGCCGTCCGCGAGACAGGCACCGCAGTCGCCGAGGTCGCCATGTCCTACACCGGTGACCTGGCCGACCCCGCCGAAGATCTCTATACGCTGGACTACTACCTGCGGCTGGCCGAGCAGATCGTCGAGGCAGGTGCACACGTGCTGGCGATCAAGGACATGGCCGGCCTACTGCGTGCACCGGCCGCTCGAAAGCTGGTGTCGGCGTTGCGGAGCCGTTTCGACCTGCCGGTGCATGTGCACACCCACGACACCCCCGGAGGTCAGCTGGCCACCTACCTCGCGGCCTGGGAGGCCGGCGCTTCGGCCGTCGACGGGGCGAGCGCGCCGCTGGCAGGCACCACGAGCCAGCCCGCGCTGTCGGCGATCGTGGCCGCCGCGGCGCATACCGACCGTGATACGGGACTGGATCTGGGAGCGGTGTGCGAACTGGAGCCGTACTGGGAGGCGCTACGGAAGGTGTACTCGCCGTTCGAAACCGGGCTTCCGGCACCGACAGGGCGGGTCTATACGCACGAGATCCCCGGTGGGCAGCTCTCGAATCTGCGACAGCAGGCCATCGCCCTGGGGCTGGGCAATCGCTTCGAGGCGGTCGAGCAGGCGTACGCCGCCGCCGACCGTGTCCTGGGGCGGCTGATCAAGGTGACCCCGTCGTCGAAGGTGGTCGGTGATCTCGCCCTCGCACTCGTCGGACACGGCATCACCGCCGAACAGTTCGCCGACGACCCAGCATCCCACGACATCCCGGATTCGGTGATCGGGTTCCTGCGTGGCGAACTCGGCGAGCCGGCCGGCGGTTGGCCCGAGCCGCTGCGTACCGCCGCGCTCGGCGGCCGCGTCGACGCGCCGGCGCCGGTCGAGCTCTCCGAGCCGGATTCCGCGGCACTGGACACGCCCGGAACAGAGCGGCGCCGCACCCTCGATCGGCTGCTGTTCCCGGGTCCGGCAAAGGAATTCGCGGAGCACCAGGACACCTACGGCGACACCTCGCGCCTGTCGGCCAACCAGTTCTTCTACGGCCTGCGTCACGGTGAGGAGCATCGAGTCGAACTCGAGCCCGGGGTGGAACTGCTCATCGGGCTCGAGGCGGTCAGCGACGTCGACGAGAAGGGCATGCGCACGGTGATGTGCATCCTCAACGGGCAGTTGCGCCCGGTGCAGGTGCGTGACCGTTCGGTCGACCCCGAGGTGGCCGATGCGGAGAAGGCCGACCGCGGCGACCCGAATCAGGTCGGCGCACCGTTCGCCGGGGTCGTCTCGCTCCATGTGGCCGTCGGCGACCGGATCGCCGCCGGGGCCGCCATCGGCACCATCGAGGCGATGAAGATGGAGGCCACCATGACCGCACCCGTCGGCGGCCGAGTCGAGCGCGTCGCCGTCGGGCAGGTCACCCAGGTTGCTCCCGGGGATCTGCTCGTGGTGGTGGACGCCGGTCGCTGAGTTGCTGCGCTACTGAGGCCGGGGTGCGGCACCGTTCGGCGTCACCGAACGGTGCCGGGCGGTGCCGTCAGTTCTGCGAGAGCACTGCGATGGCTTCGATCTCGACCGCCGCGTCCTTCGGCAGGCGCGCAACCTGATAGGTCGCCCGCGCGGGTAACACCGGGCCGTCGAAGAAGGTGCCGTACACCATGTTCACCACGTCGAACTGAGCAAGGTCGGCCATGAGGACCGTCGTCTTGACGACGTCGTGAAGTGTTCCGCCCGCCGCGGTGAGCACGGCGGCGATGTTGCGGATCGACTGCGCCGCCTGCGCCTCGATGTCTCCGGGAATCTGTCCCGTCGCCGGATCGATCGGCAGCTGACCGGACACGAACACCAGACGTCCGGCCGAAACGCCCTGTGAATACGGACCTATCGCGGCGGGCGCATCGGCGGTCGCCACCGAGGAAACCTCGTTGGCCGGGGCGGTGATGTCGCTGGTCATTGGTGTTCTCCTATGGATTCGAGTGCGTGACGGGGGCGTGATCGGATGTCGTACTCGTCAAGCGATTCGGCGGTGTGCGCGAGCAAGCGCTCAGACCTGTTGGTCGTCGAAGTATGTTCGGCGATGGCGAATCGTCAACGGATCCTCTCCGTCGAGATCGAAGAAGTCGCTGAACGGGAGCGTGACGTTCGTGCCATCCCGAAGTAGGCCGGAGAAGGTCCCCTCGACTCCTACTCGCATGCCGTCGACATAGAGCGCGCGGATGGTGTGCGCGCCGCTTTCGATCACGCGATCGGCCGAATAGAACCTGCGAAGTTCGTCTCGACCATGGAATTCGCGGTAGCCGGGTCGCTTGTAGGTGGCGTCGACGGAGAACAAGTCCAGCAGTTCGAGATCGCCCTTGTCCACCAACTCGTAGTAACGCCTGACGATGGCGTCTGCACTCACGCTGTAGCTCCAATCAAATTGTGGGACAAATCGTGTCGCGTGCCACGGACACGACGAACTCACCTCACCGGCGAGTGGCGCGTGTGAGGTGATGGGTGGACCGGGAAAGGCCCGTTCGGCTCCAGCGGAAAGGGCATCAGCCCAGGGGAATACCGGCCTTGTCGGCGATGGCGGCCACGTCACTGACGATGGTCGTCGGTTCCTGGGTGCCTGCGTCGACGATCACCAGCGAGTCGACTCCGGCATCGGAGAACCGGCGGAGGATGTCGGCGCACTGCTCGTCATTGCCGGCGATTGCGAACGTGCGAGACATCTCGTCGGTCACGAGATCTGATGCGTCCGTTCCCGCGAGCATGTTCTCCCGGAAGGCCGTCGCGGTCTCGGCGGACAATCCCGGCAGGGCCGTGATCGGGCTCGGGCCGTGCATACCCAGGTACTGCGCGATCCGGCCCGCGACCCGGGCCCGGGCGGCACCCGGATCGCTGTCCCGGGAGAAGAGCACGTACGCGGTCACCGAGCGGGGTGAGAAGTTCTCCCGCACCCACGACACGTACTCGGGCGAGGACAGTACGGAGAGGATGAGCCCGTCGGATGACGCCGAACGGCTCAGTGCGCGTTCGCCTTTGACGCCGAGGAGGATCGGGATGCGGGTGCCGGGAGTGAAGGCCAGTGCCGCATCCACCTCCAGACCGTTGACCGGCCGGGAGTGCCGGTCTCCATCGAGGAGGGTGCGCAGCGCATCGACGTACTCGACGAGTACCGAGACCGGTCGCCGGAACGGGATGCCGAGCTGCTCCTCGATCCAGATCCGATTGCTCGCACCGACCCCGAGACGCAGACGTCCACCCGAGAGTTCCTCCAGCGCCGCACATTCCATGGCCGACAACGCGACGTGGCGAGTCCACGGGTTGATGACGCCCAGCCCGATCGTGACGCGTTCGGTCGACGCCGCAACAGCGCCGGCCACGGCGAACGCGCCACGTTCCAGATAGTCCTCGGACACCCAGATCTCGGCGAATCCGGCATCCTCGGCCTGTTTGGCGAGCTCGACCGTCGTCTGCGCGTTCCGCCGTCCGGACGGGGCGAATCCCAACCTCACTAGACACGCACCTCGCGGTCGTCGAGTGCTCGGTCGAACGCGTCGAGCGTGGGCTCGATGGTCGGCACCGCGGGCAGCCGGGCGGCGGTGGTGGGAACGTCTTTGAGACCCGTCGAGGTCCCGAGCAGCACGACGCGTTCGCCGGGGTCCACCAGCTCGGCCGCGCGTGCCTTCTCCAGCACGGCCAGCGTGATGGCCGACGACGCCTCGGCGAAGATTCCGCTGCGGGTGCCCAGCACGGCCTGCGCCTGCATCGTCTCCTCGTCGGTGGCGGACAATCCGGAACCCGACGTCACCTTGATCGCGTTCAGCGCCTGCCACGTGGGGGTGACCGCGGCGATGTTGAACGCCACAGTGGGTTCCGGCGGACGTTCGGTCCCGGTCCCACCCCGCAGCGCAACGCCCAACGGCCCGTACGGTTCCGCGGCGATCAGCCGCGGAATCCGGTCGGCCAGACCGAGTTCGATGAGATCGGCGAAGCCACGAACGATGCCCGCGATGCCGTCCCCGTATGCGACCGGGGCGACGATGACGTCCGGCAGGTCGCCGGCGGTCTGTTCCCAGAGTTCGTAGGCGATCGTCTTGTAGCCGTCGATGCCGAAGGGATTCGACCCGGACGGTGGCGAGGGATAGCCGGACATCGGTACCCAACCGCGCTGCTCGACGCCCTGCCACATCAGGAGCCCGCGATCTTGTGGCTGCTTCATGGCGAAGACCTGAGCGCCGAAGCTCTGCATCAGGGTCTTCATGGCCTGCGGGACGGACTCGAGGGTCAAGACGATGCAGCGGATTCCGGCACGTGCGGCGAATGCGGCGATGGCGGCACCGTGGTTGCCGGTACTCGACACGACGACCGTCTCGGCGCCGACCTGGACGGCTTTGGTGATGGCCACGGCGGCCAGCCGGTCCTTGTACGACCACGTGGGATTGCGCGACTCATCCTTGTAGTACAGCGACTCGATGCCGGCCTGGGTGCCGACCTCGGGAATCGGCAGGAGCGGGGTGTTGCCTTCACCCAGGCTGACGAACGCGCCGTCGTCGACGGGCAGGAGCTCGGAGAACCGGAAGATCCCGGGGTGCGCGGGATCGATCGGCAGCGACGTCCGACCGGACAGGTCGTACACCGGCTTCGGAAAGATACTGACGTCGTCGTCGCGGCACGTGGGACAGATCGTGAACGCCGACTCCTCGGAGTAGTCGCGTTGACAGCGCGGACACCTAAGGGCGCCAACATAAGTCGTGGTCATGCGGGGATCTCCATCATCTCGCGCGCACGGCCGGTGAGCATGCGACATCCGTCGTCGGTGATCACCAGTGCATCCTCCACCATCATTCCGCCCCAGCCCAGCTCGTAGTAGGGCGTCTCGAAGCAGAACACCATGCCCGGCTGCAACGGATCGTCGTCGGCGGGCCGGATGATGGGCGGTTCGTAGGTGGTGAGACCGATTCCGTGACCGCAGTGGTGGCGCCGGTACGGTGACGGGCCACCGTTTGCCTCGACGACCTCGATGGCTCGGCGGAAGATGTCGTTGGCGGCGACCCCGGGGCGGGCCAGGTCGAGTTCATCCTGTTCGCCCTGCAGGATGGCGTCGTAGAAGCGGCGCTGCCGGTCCGACGGGGGCCCGACCACCGCGGTGCGGCCGATGTCCGACCAGTATCCGTGCAGGGTGCCGCCGACGTCGAAACGCACGAGGTCGCCGCGCTGGATCTCGCGATCGGTGGGGAACGCGTCGCCGAGCGCGGAGCGCTCGCCGGCGGTGACGACGACGAAGCGTGGTTCCAGCCCGCCCTGGGCCATGGTGGTGGCGACGATGGCTGCCAGCTCTTGTTCGGTCGTACCCACGTGTGCCGACTCGACGGCCTTGATGATCCCGTCCTCGGCCACCCGGGCGGACTCTTCCAACAGGGCCACCTCGCCGGGCAGTTTGATCCCGCGCAGGGTCGACATCCAGGCCGACGCGTCGCTGACCCGCACGTTCGGCAGGTGATCGGCGAGGGCTGCCCGCACCGGGGCGCTGTCGGTGTCGATACCCACCGACGCCCGCTCGAGCCCGAGGCGTCCCAGGGTCGTCAGTACGGCGGTCGCGAGGTCGGCGTGCTCGTCGACCAGACGTGTCGCGGTGGCATGTCCCCCTTCGGATTCGAAGTAGAACCGGCCGTACGCGGCGAACTTGTCTTCGGCGGAGCCGGCGTCGAATGCCGGTGCGGCGTCGGCGATCGGCCCGGCGAGGTGCAGATCGTCGGGGGTGACGACGACCGCGATGCTCGCGATCCCGTGCACCGCGGCGCCGAGACTGCGGTAGCCGCTGGCGTAGTGGACGTTGGCGGGCTGGATCAGGATCAGTGCGTCGAACTGTGCGTTGCCCAGTGCGCCCTGCAGCCTCTGCAGCCGCTGTGTCTCGAGTGTGCGAGTGCTCTGATCGACCTGGGTCATGCGGGTACCTCCACTTGCTGCTTTTCCTTTCGATATGGCGCTATGACATTCTCTGCGAAATCGTGCATCGCATCGAGTGTCTCTTCTACGGTGTTGCAAGCAAACAACAAACCTGAAAATGTCGACACGCCGGCGTCCGCATAGGAACGCACCATGTCGAGGACTTCCTCCGGTGTCCCGATGAGACTCCGCGCGGCCCACTCACTCTGCTGGTTCTTGAGTGTCGATTTACTCAGCGAACCGACGTGGGTGAACAGCTGTGATCGTTGAAATTTTTCCAACGCCTCGGCATGGGTCGGCGCAATGGATACCGTCAGCTGCGGTGCCACGTCGAAGTCGTCGGGAAGTGTGCGCCCGGCGCCATCGGCGATCTGCCGGATTTCGGCGAGTCCATCGATGATCTCCTGCGGGGTCAGCATGCCGGGAATCCATCCGGTGGCATACTTTCCGGCACGTTCTCGTGCGCCCGGAGAGTTCCCGCCGGAGAGGATGGGAAAAGGTTTCCGGACCGGGTGTGGGAAGCTCTCGACATCGTCGAACGAGATGTACTTTCCCTCGAACGACGCCCGTCGCTCCGTGGTGAGCAGCTGGATCGACTGCATGAATTCGTCGGCGTGGTCGCCGCGGTGGATGACGCGCCCGGGCCACATCGATTCCGTTTCCTGGCGATAGGCGCCGAGCCCGAGGCCCAACCGGAATCGGCCTCCGCTGTACTGGTCGAGTGTTGCCGCCTGCTTGGCCACGACCACCGGGTGGCGGAACGACATCACGCTGACAGCGGTGGCGACCTCGAGCGTGGTGGTCTGCGCCGCGACGAAGGACAGATACACATACGGATCGTAGAAGCGCGGCGGATCCGGGAACTCCGAGCGCACGTAATGCGGGGTGTTCACATGATCGTTCGCCCAGACCGAGTCGAATCCGAGCCGTTCGGCCGACACGGCGAGCCGTACCGCCTGGTCGGGATCTGCGTACGGAACCGGGTACATCAGTCCCTCGGTTCCGGTGGGAACTCCGAGCCCGAACTTCATGATGCGTCCTTTCGTTTGATGTCGAGATCGATCAGACCGCCGACGGTGTCGGGGTGCGCCACGCGGCCCACACCTGGGGCGCGGAGAACACGAGGTACACGATTGCACCGAGCACCGGCAGGACCCGCCAGAACTCGTCGTCGAGGACCAATCCCGCAAAAACGTTCAGACCGACGGTGACGATCAAGGCGGCGATTGCCCGCCAATTGACCATCGGCAGCGATTCGATGGGTGCCGAGTAGTGCATCTTGTGAAGAATGAAATAGTCGGCGAGGATGATCGCCGGAATGGCCGGCAGTGCGTAGCCGATATATCCGATGAAGGTGAGGAAGCTGTTGATGACTCCCTGGGTGAGGCCCCAATATGCGATGACGATGCCGAGGATACCCACCACCAGATTGGTGATCTTTCGGGGAAGTCCGACGACATTGGCGCTGGAAAGGGAGGCTGCGTAGAGCATGTTGGTCGACACCGTTGTTCCCTGGAAGAGGAAGGCGACGGTGGCCAGCCAGGTCAGTCCGATGAGTCCGAACGCGGCACCGAGATCCGACGACTTCAGCCCGAGGCCGAGAATCAGCCCGAGGAGGTTGAAGGCAAAATTCCCGAGAACGAATTCGGCGCCGGTCGAGATCCAGACGGATTTCATTCCCTTGCCGAATCGGGTGATGTCCGGTGAGACCAGTGCGCCGCCCGTCCATTTGGAGATACCGAGACCCATGATGGCCAGAACAGCCATTTGACCAGATTTCGCCGGATGAGCCGACAAGATCTCGGAGAAGCCGCCGGCGTCGACGATGGTGACGACGTCGGCGACGATCACCAGGAGGATCATCAGCGGAACGCCGATCCTGCCCATCCATTTCAGTCCGCGATCGAAACCGAGTCCGGAGATCAGGACGAAGAGTCCGCCGAGCAGAACACAGTAGACGACTCTGGCCACCGTGGAGGAGGCCGCCGGAAAGACGCTGATCGTGATGGCGAGGATGTAGCCGTAGAACAACCCGATGACGATTGCCGTCACGAGTGAGGGCAATCGGCTGCCCTGTCGGCCGAAGGCGAAACGGGTGGCCAGGGCCAGCGTAAGACGTTCACGCACCCCGATCGCGCCCATGCCCACCGAGATCGCGAGCACGATCAGCGAGATCACCAGGGAGATGGTGACTGCTTGCCAGAAGCCGAAGTAGAGGCCGAGGGTATAGCCGAAGACGAGGTCGGAGGCCGAGACCGTCAAGCCCATCCGAACAAGGGAGATGTCGAGTGTGGACTGTCGCTCGGCAGGTGGTACGCGAACGGCCGCGTAATCTTCGGCGCTCTGTGCGATCGGGCCGCCGATGGCCGCGGACGTTCGTTCGCTGTCCTTGGTGGTCATGGATTCTCCTTGCGAAAGGCTCGTCGGAGGCTTTACCTGATGCAACGTTGCGGTGGGCTGCCGAGCGGCCGGGAATTGTCCTGCCTGTGAGGTGCCCTTAGACTACGGGCAATGTTGCGGCCAGAACTATGTGTATGACGTGCGGAAATGGGTGGACCGATTGTGAGTTTGTCACAGTTGCTGCGGGATCTCCTGGCGTCGGTCACGGATGTGGAAGCCGAGATCATGGCCCGCGTGTGGGGCGATGGCTACGACAATCAGCAGGTCGACCGGACCGATCTGTCCAGTGCCATCTCCTTCAACATCCCGTGGTTGCTCAAGTCGCTGAGCGCGGGCGCACCGGTAGACGACGCCGAGGCCATCGCACTGGCAAAGGACACCGGCCGTCGCCGCGCCATACAGGGCGTCCCACTGGATGCGCTGATCCGGTCATACCGCACCGGTCAGCAGGTCATCGAGGACAGGCTGATAGCCAATGCGGACAAGGGCGATGCGGCCGAACTGCTGGGTGTCATCCGGGAGCTCGGACGCCTCCTCGGAGAGCTCACCGACCACGCCGTGGAGATGTATCGGACCGTGGAGCAGGAGGTCACCGGGCACTACGACCGATTGACGACCGATCTCGTGGCGCAGATCGCGTCCGGCAGCTACCTCAGTTCCGAGGAGGTGACCCGCCGCGCCCGAATCGTCTCTGCGGATCCGAGTGCAACATACGCGGCGGTCGTGATCGGCATCCCCGAACGAGAGGACCCGGCGACCCATCTATTGATACAGCGACACCTGCTCAGCCGCCTGGGGTTGCCGATCAGATCTCGTATCCTGGTGGGCACCTTGCAGAACCGGCCGCTCATTCTGGTGCCGACCGGTGCCGGCGGGGTGGAAACTCTGAGCGACCAACTGGCCCGGGTATTGGCATCGGACAGCCTGCCCAGCGGACTCGTCCTCGGTCTCGGTGCGGCCAGCTCACCGCTGGGGGAAATGTATGCAGCCGCTCAGCAGGCGCGGCTGGCGGTGGAAGTCGCCCAACGCGGTCGGCGGAAGATCGGCGTGGTTCGCTACGAGGACGTAGCCGTGGACACCTTGCTGGTTCGGGAGCCCCAGACCGCCGAGCTGCTCGCGAGCCTGCTGGCACCTCTCGAGGCGCGCCCAGAACTGCTCGAGACGTTGGGTGCGCATTTCGCCAACGGCTTTTCCGCCCGCGCGACGGCGCGAGAACTCTATGTCCATCCGAATACGGTGTCGCACCGGCTTCGCACCATCGAACGTGAGCTGGGCCGGCCGGTGAACGATGCGCTGGGATGCGTCGACCTCATCCTGGCGCTGCGCTGGCGAAGCCTCGGGGGCAGAGCGGAGTTCGTCCGCCCGGACGGCACCCCGGGCGAATGACGAACCGCTCAGGCCCGGTAGTTGCCGGCGTCGATGTCGGCAAGCAGCCCGGGCTGCCCGGGTGACCAGCCGAGCAGATCGCGGGTGAGCGCCGCGCCGGCGGGTTGATCGACGGAGGCGAGCATTCCGAGGAATCCGAGGGTTTCCGGGTCGACCACCCCCGCCGGGACGCCGTTGGACCGTCCCAATGCTTCGGCGATCTCTCGGAAGGCAATTGCCTCGTCGCCGACCGCGTGCAGGACCGAACCGGCGGGCGCGTTCTCCAATGCGAGTCGGTACAGGTGTGCGGCGTCGGCGACATGAACGGCCGGCCAACGTTGTTCGCCGTCACCGACGTACCCGGACATCCCGGCCTCGACGGCGAGCCGCGCCAGCTGGGAGACGAAACCGTGGTCACCCGTGCCGTGTACCGAGCGGGGCAGACGCACCACGGACACCCGGACGTCCCGGTCGGCATAGGACAACGCCAGGTCGGACACCTGCTCACGCCCGGTGGCGGGAGTGCCCGCGGCGGCCTTGTCCTGCTCGGTCGACAGGCGGCCCGGAGTTGCCGGCGTGCCGCTGGTGATCACCAGCGCCTTACCGCTGCCGGCCAAGGCTTCTCCCAGGGTGCGCACCACCTGGGCATCGAGTTCGACCGCCGAGGCGAAGTTGGCGAAATCGTGGCGGAACGCCAGGTGCACCACGCCATCGGCTTGCGCGGCCTGCTCGGCGATGACGTCGCGCGACTCGAGGTCGCCGGCGACGGCTGCGGCGCCGAGCGCCTCCAGTGCTTCGGCTGATGCCTCCGATCGTGCGAGCCCGGTGACCTGATGCCCCGCGGCGACGAGCTCCGGGACGAGTGTCTTGCCCACCCAGCCGGATCCTCCGGTGACGAAAACCTTCATCGCTGGTCCTTTCGATAGCAGTTACTGCTATCGACCGTAGCACCGGATGGCAGTCACTGCCATCACCTACACTGCTCGCATGGGACGATGGAAACCCGATGCGCGCGGCCGCCTCGCCGCGGCCGCCTTCGCGCTGTACCGGGAACAGGGGTACGAGCAGACCTCGGGTGCCCAGATCGCTGCCCGCGCGGGCATGCATGAGCGGTCCCTGTTCCGGCTGTTCGGAGACAAGCGGGAAGTCTTCTTTCACGGAATGGCGGATGTGGCAGCCCATCTGAGCGAGCTCATTCGCGACGCGCCGGGCGAGGCCTCGGCGATCGACATGGTCGAGCAGGCGATGGCGGCCCAGTGTGGCCAGATCCAGCAGAACCCCGCGCACGCAAGGCTCCGAGCCGCCGTCGTCGCGAGCAACGCCGACCTACGGGAACGTGATCTGGCCAAGCACGAGGAGCTCGGCGACGCGGTGGGCGACGCGCTGCGGCTCCGCGGTGTCGACGACGTTTCCGCCCGACTCGCAGTGGGGGCCGGAATGGTCGCCTTTCGTGTCGCGCTTGCCGATTGGTTCTCGGCGGACCAGCGCACCGATCTCGTCGACCTCTTTCACGACACGATGAGCCGGCTTGCCGACGAGGTGGCCGACCGGTCGACGTAGGGCGCCGCGAATGTTGGTCGCGTGCTCGGAGCTCGTTGACCACTCGGCGAATCGGCGTGTCCGGGAGTCGCCGAACCATGCGTCAGGCGCGCTGGGGCTTGGTCAGTTCGGGCCCGAGTGCCTCGAGTTCGGTGATCCCGGTGGCAAAGTCGCCACCGACCGACGCCAGCCGCACGTGATCTGCGCCCGCGGCGAGGTGTGTCTCGATGGCGTACAGGATCTCGTCCGGTCCGCCGTGCGGTACGACCTCGGCCAGGACACGTTCGTCGAGGTCGCCGTTCGCGTCGAGCAGTGCGACACCTTCGCGTGTCAGAGCTCGCGCATACGGGCTATCGCCTTGTCCGAGAACTTGTTCGGCGAATGAACTCGCCTTCTCGCGTGCGACGCGCGGGTCGTCGGCGACGGAGATACTGAGGCCGACGACGAGCAGCTTCTCCGGCCCGAGGATTTCTCGCGCACGCCGCGTGAACGCCGGTGGCAACAGCGTCGGCAGCGCACCGTCGGCGAGCGCTCCGGCGATCTCGAGCATCGCCGGGCCATTGGCGGCCAGCAGGCGCGGATACCGGACCTCTGTTGCCGGGCTGATGGGGACCGGCTCGGTCATGCGGTCGAGGTAGTCGGTGGCCACTGTGCGGGGCTTGCCGAATTCCCGACCCACCGCGGCGGCCTGGAAGGGGTATCCGACTCCGAGTCCCAAGACGAATCGGTTGCCGAATGCCTCGACGAGCTGCGTGGCCCCGCCGTGCGCGGTCTGCGGCGATCGGGCCCACATCGAGGCGACGGCGGTCCCCAGAACCGCGCGGTCGGTCGCCGACATCAGCAGCGCAGCCTGGACCAGGATGTCCTTTCCGCCGACGCCCTCGTTGATCCACAGGGTCGAGTAGCCGGCCGCTTCGATTCGGCGCGCGGCGTCTCGCTGTTGTTCGGCTGGAACGGGCGCAGCGAACGGGATGTTGGGCAGAAATGCGCCGACGCGGCCCATCGCCGCACGGACTCCATCCCAGGTCGGTCCGACCGGGCCCGCTGCCGCTATTTCGAAATCGTCCATTTTCGAAATGTAGCACTGTCGATATGATGTGGCCATGAAGCCACTCATCGTCGAGCAGAAGCCGAACCGCCGCGGCCGCCCGCGAGATCCGGTCACCGAGCGCGCGATCTTGGATGCTGCGTTCGAATTGGTTGTGCAGCAGGGCTTCTCGTCGGTGACGATGGCCGCGATCATCGATCGTGCGGGCACCTCGTCGGCAACGGTATACCGACGCTGGCCGACGAAACTCGATCTCGTCGCCGCTGCGATAGCCTCGCGCCGTTCGGTGGTCGACGACGTGGACACCGGTGGCCTCGAGTCCGATATCGAGTCGTTCCTACATCGACTGGCCGAGCGGATGTGTCTTCGTCCCGAGGATCTCGGTGACGCGCTAATCAACGACCTGCGCGGAGAGCCCGGGCTCACCGCGGCGATCGCCGAGACGATGGTGGCCCCTCGGCTGCAGGTGATCGAAGCGATTCTCATGCGTGCCCGTCGGCGGGGCGAGCTGGCGGTCGCGCCACCAAGCGCTGCGGCATACAGCCTGGTCGTCGGACCGTTGGTACACCTGGTTCAGGTTGCCGGTGATCGTCCGAGCGCCGAGTTCGTCACCGCCACGGTGGCCGGCGCGCTGGCCGCACTGCGCGGCTATCCGGTCAGCGCGGCGTCGGGCGGACCGAGTACCGGCGTTCGATCGCCGCGGTGACCCGGCCCCACTCGCTGGCCATCACGCGTGCCTGATGGGCATCGAAGGCCTCATCGTCGACGAACAGTTCGTCGACCTGCCAGACGTACGGGTCGCCGGTCGGTCGAACCTCGAAGGAGAGACAGCCCGGTTCGGCACGGGACAGGGCCCGGTGGTGCGGCAGATGCCGCCGGACGGCCGCCAGCTCCTCGTCGTCGCGACAGATCAACTGTCCGCTCAGTGCGACTCCTGGCTTCATTCCCCGATGATCGCATCGGCCCGGCGGCCGGCGATCGACGGGAATGCGTTGCGTCGGCCGTCGAGGGGGTCCGCGTTCGTGGTGGGGTACGCCGACCCCCGCTAATGACGGTGGTTATCATTAGGCGCGTGTCCACATCTTCCCCCATCCGACTGCCCGTCACCGTGCTGTCCGGCTTCCTCGGTTCCGGCAAGACCACACTGCTCAACAATCTCCTGGCGAACAGGGAGGGCCGTCGCATCGCGGTCATCGTCAACGACATGAGCGAGATCAACATCGATGCGGCGCTGCTCGATCTGGGCGGTTTCGACCGCACCGAGGAACGCATGGTCGAACTGACCAATGGGTCTATCTGCTGCACCTTGCGTGAGGATCTCATCGGCGCCGTCGGTGAGCTGGCGCGCGCCGGCCGCTTCGACCACCTCGTCATCGAGTCCACGGGCATCTCCGAGCCCATGCCGGTCGCGGCGACCTTCGATCGGGTCTTCGACGACGGGTCGTCGTTGTCCGACCTCGCCGTGCTCGACACCATGGTGACCGTCGTCGACTGCACCACGTTCCTGGGCGAACTCGCCCGGGGCGAGCGGCTCGCCGACCGGGAACTGGAGGCCGGCGCGGGTGACGAACGCACGATTGCCGACCTGCTCGTCGATCAGGTGGAGTTCGCCGACGTGGTGATCCTGAACAAGACCGACCTCGTCGACGACGATCATCGTGGGCGCGTGGAGGCGATGGTGCGCAGACTCAATCCGCGCGCCCAGATCATCGTCACCGCGCACTCTGATGTGCCGCTGGATCGGGTGGTCGGCACGGGACTGTTCGACCACGACGCGGCGTCCGCGGTCGCCGGGTGGGACGACGAACTCCTCGGTGGGCATGTGCCCGAGACCGAGGAGTACAGCATCGGATCGGTGGCCTTCCGATCCGATCGCCCGTTCCATCCGCTGCGGCTCGCGCAGGCGCTCGACACGCTGCGAGGAATCCTGCGCAGCAAGGGATTCTGCTGGATCGCGAGCCGTCCCGACATCGTGGCGGTCTGGTCGCAGGCCGGACCGAATGGAACGATCGAACCGGTGCAGTACTGGACGCCGCCCGCCGACAACCCGCTCGCCGGGCCCGGCCAGGAACTGGTGTTCATCGGGGTTCACCTCGACGAGCACGAACCGTTGCGCGTGCTCGAGCCGGCGTTGCTCAGCGACACCGAACTTCGGTTGGGGCCGGCCGCATGGGTGGACTATCCGGATCCGTTGCCGCGCTGGAACCTCGACGCGGCGCACCGGCACTGACCGAGATCCCGTGGAACGTCAGGCGATCCACACCGACTTCAGGTTGCAGAATTCGCGAATGCCGTGGACGGTCAGTTCGCGCCCGTACCCGGACCGCTTGACGCCGCCGAAGCCGAGTTCGGGATATGACGTGGTCATCCCGTTGATGAAGACCTGGCCCGACTCGATCTCGTCGATGAACCGGTCCTGCTCGGCGGGGTCGTTCGTCCACGCGTTGCCACCGAGCCCGAACGTGGTGTCGTTTGCGATGGCGATCGCCTCGTCGATATCCGCGGCGCGGTACAACGCGGCGACGGGCCCGAACGCCTCGGCCGAATACAGCTCCATGTCGGGGCTGATGTTGCTGATCGCCGTCGGCGGGTAGAACCAGCCCGGACCATCGACACGTTTACCGCCGGTCAATACCGTGGCCCCGGCAGCCACCGCGCCATCGACGAGCTTCTCCAGATCGTCGCGCCCCTGCTCGGTGGCCAACGGGCCGACATCGGTGGCGTCATCGGTGGGGTCGCCGACGACGAGCTCCTCCAGCCCGGCGACGAACGCCGCGGCGAACTCGTCGTAGACATCCGCGTGGACGATGAAACGTTTTGCCGCGATGCAGGATTGGCCATTGTTCTGGACCCGCGCGGTCACCGCGGTCCGCGCAGCCGCGGCGATGTCGGCACTGGGCATGACGATGAAGGGATCACTGCCACCGAGTTCGAGGACGGTGCGTTTGACCTCGTCACCCGCGGCGGCGGCGACCGCGCGGCCCGCCGGTTCACTGCCGGTCAGCGTCGCGGCAACCACCCGCGGGTCCCGCACGACCGCCTCGACCATGCCCGACGGGATCAGCAAGGTCTGGAAACAGCCCTCCGGAAAACCCGCCCGCCGCAACACATCAGAGATGTAGAGCGCGCACTGTGGAACGTTGGACGCGTGCTTGAGCACGCCGACGTTCCCGGCCATCAGCGCCGGTGCGATGAACCGGACGGCCTGCCAGAGGGGAAAATTCCACGGCATCACCGCAAGGACGACACCGAGCGGTTGATAGCGCATGTAGGCCTTGCTCGCCCCAACGGCCCCGGCGTCGGCGATCTCGTCGGCGAGCATCGCCGCGCCGTGCTCGGCGTAGAAGCGGAATGCGCGGGCGCACTTGAGCGTCTCGGCTTTCGCGGACGAGAGGGTCTTGCCCATCTCCGTGGTCATCATCGCGGCGACCGTCTCGGCCTCCGCCTCGAGGAGATCCGCGGTCGCACGCAGCCAGGTGGCCCGCTGCGCGAAGGTCGTCTTTCGGTGGTCGGCGAATGCGCGGACAGCACGGTCGAGTGCGGCATCGACCTCGGCATCGGTCATGGCGTCGAATTCCCGGATCGTCTCGCCGGTGGTCGGATCGATGGTGGCGATGGCCATGGTCGGTGCCCTTCCGTCGTGGGTGAAGCTGCACCTTCATGCCTACCACCCCGTGCCCGTCGCCGACCCGGTACAGCTCAGCGGGGCAACGACCGCACGGTGACCTCGGAGAGCCGATCGCCGGCGTCGGTGCGTGCGCGGGTCCGCCGATGCTCGCGGACGACCATGAGCGCACCCAGCGCCCAGAACGGGATCTGCCAGCACATCGCGATCCGGAACGACGAGAGGTCATATGCCCCACCCGGACCGGACGTCAGGTTGAGGGTGAGGCCGATCAGCAGGATGACCATGACGCTGGCGGTGAACCCGCCGGCGTTGACGATCCCGGTCGCCGTACTCAACCGGTATGCCGGATTGTGTTCGCGCACGAAGTCGAAGGCCACGATGGAGGCCGGACCTCCGATGCCGATCGCGATCGCGACGGCAAAGAGCATCCAGGTGGGCGCATCACCGACGGCCAGCACCACGGCCCAGGCGACGAACTGACATGCGACCAGCCCCAGCACCAGATGCATCCGGTGGGCGGCGAACCGCACCGATGCCACGCCCATGACGGGTCCGGCGACCACGCCGACCACCACCGTCGTCACCAGTACCGCCTGCGCGCCGGATGCCTGGAGACCCTCGCCGGCCACCAGGAACGGAAAGCCCCAGAGCACCCCAAAGGTGTTGGACGAGAAGGGCGTCACGAAATGTGTCCAGAACGCCAGGCGGGTCCCTGGTTCGGCCAGCGACTCCCGCAGCCGGCGCAGCAATGTCGGACTCGCGTCGCCGGTGGCGGGCGATGACATCGCCGGGGTGCCGTCGCTGACGACCACCACCGAGAGCACGGCCACCAACGCGCCGGTCGCCGCGAGCAGCAGAAATCCCGGCCGCCATCCGATCACATGGACGAGATGGGCGAACGCCGATGATGCTGACGATCTGGCCGAGTTGTCCGATCACCGCAGTGATCTGCACCATCATCGGTGCCATGCGGCGAGGGAAGCGGATCCCGATGATGCGCAGCACACAGGGAAAGACGGCGGCGTCGCCGGCACCGAGCAGGATGCGTGCGGCGATCGCGATCCAGACACTCGGCGCCAGCGCCAGGACCACCTGGGACACCGCCATCATCGCCGCGCCGACGGTCAGGACGACCCGCGAACCGTACCGGTCCAGGGCCATCCCGACGGGAAGTTGCCCGGCGCCGTAGACGCCGAGTTGGATGACCGCGAACAGCGACAGTGTCGCCGGGTCGATGGAGAAATGCGCGGCGGTGTCGATTCCCAACGCCGACATCGAGGTCCGGTTGGTGATCGCGACCAGATAGGCGAAGGCCCCCACTGCCCACGTCGCGACGACGGCGGGCCCCAACCGGGCGGTCGGGACCCGATGCGGACGGGACATGAGGCCTTTCGCCGGGCACGAGACGGGGATGGATGCAGCGGGTGATACTACGCCCGCGCCCGGGTCGGCGCTGTTCTCGCGCCCTGGCCGACGGACACTGTGGTGTGCCCCGGCGCAGGTCGGACGAGCCCCGCGAGGTCAGCGTGTGACGAAAGCCTCGACGATCACGTCCACGAACCGGTCGATGTCGCCCGCCTCGGTGTCCCACGACGTCATCCACCGCACCACCCCGTGCGCCGCACCGCCTGGGCGATCCCAGTCGTAGAAGTGTGCGCGCGTGCGTATCCGGTCGGCGACGTCGACCGGTAGGCGCGCGAAGATCGAGTTCGTCGGACTGGGGTGGACGAATTCCAGCCCCGGCAGCGAGCCGTCGGAGATTCTCGGCTCCAGGGCGGCGCGCAGCCGGGCGGTCATCGCATTGGCGTGCGAGGCGTTCCGCAGACCCAGATCGCCGTCGAACAGCGCCAGCAGCTGTGCGGAGATGAAGCGCATCTTGCTCGGCAGCTGCGTCGTCGACTTCCGGACGTATCCGGTGCCGGCGAGTCGGTCCGGATTCAGCACCACGACGGCTTCGGCGCCGAGCGCCCCGATCTTGGTGCCACCCAGGCTCACGACATCCACGCCGACGTCGGTGGTGAATGCGCGGAAGGGGAGATCGAGCGCGGCCGCGGCATTCCAGAGGCGCGATCCGTCGATGTGTACGGCCATGCCCAGATCGTGGGCGGTGTCGCACAACGCCGCGATGTGGGTGGGGGAGTAGACGGTACCGAGCTCGGTGCACTGCGTCAGGCTCACCGTCGCCGGCTGTGCGCGCTGCTCGTCACCCAGCACCCGGCCCGCGTTGATGATCTGCTCGGGCACCAGCATGCCGTCGGCGGTCGGCGCAGCGAGGATCTTGAGACCCGAAACCTGTTCGGGTGCAGCCCCTTCGGAAGTATTGATATGCGACGAGGCGACACTGAGCACCGCACCGGACCGGGGTGTGGCGGCCGTGAGCGCGACGACGTTTGCCCCGGTGCCGTTGAAGACGGGGAAGACCTCGGCCCGCTCGCCGAAGTGCGCCCGGATCACCTCCCGTAATCGCTCGGTGTAGACGTCGTGGCCGTAGGCGGATTGGTGGCCGTCGTTGGCGGCGACGACCGCGCTCAACACCTCCGGATGGGCACCCGCGTAATTGTCGCTGGCGAAGGCGTGCCACGACGGGTCGTGTAATGGGGACAACGTCACAACCATCAGATTCTCATAGGACCCGAGTCCGCGAGATGTCGCGGGCCGGTCGGGGTCTGCGGCAGACTATGGCCATGCCGACCGACAGTGCGCCGCCCGCCGATCGTCCCCTGCGTTCGCTGGGTTTCCTCACCATCGGGTCCTTCGACGAGTCGGATCCGGCCGCCGGGCACCGCGCGACACTCGACATCATCGAACGGGCCGAGGATCTGGGCTTCGACAGTGTGTGGTTGCGCAACCGGCACCTGCAGTACGGAATCTCCTCGCCGGTGGCGGTGATGGCCGCGGCGGCGATGCGGACCAGCCGGATCGCGCTGGGCACCGCCGTCATCCCGCTCGGCTGGGAGAACCCACTCCGGCTGGCCGAGGACCTCGCCACCGTGGACATCCTGTCCGGCGGGCGTGTCAATCCCGGTGTCTCCGTGGGTACTCCGATGCACTACGAGAACGTCAAGTCGGCTCTGTATCCGGAAACCCACGACATCGAGAACTTCTCCAAGGACCGGGTCGCGCGGCTGCTGTCATGCCTGCGCGGCGAGGTCGTCAGTGACTTCGAAGGCGTGGAGGGCATCGAATCGTTCTCCCGGCGCGTCCAACCACATTCGCCCGGACTGGCCGGTCGGCTCTGGTACGGCGGCGGACTGGACTCGGCGATCTGGGCCGGCCGCCAGGGGCTGAACTACCTGACCTCCTCGGTGGTGACGACCGAGGGGGCACAATCGCGCGACTTCGCGGGCATCCAGGCCGAACACATCGACGCCTACCGTGCGCACCACCCCGACCCGGCGTCGGCGCGGGTGTCGCAAGGGCTCGTGGTCATCCCCACCGACTCGGCGACACCCGACCAGCGCGACCGCTACCGGGCCTACGCGGAGTCCCGGCGCGCGCGGACACGGAGCCCGCAGGGCCCGCGGGGCCTGCTCTTCTCGCCGGACTTCGTCGGTACATCCGATGAGCTGGCCGAAATACTGCATCAGCACAAGGGATTTCAACGAGCCGACGAGGTCGCGTTCGCGTTGCCGTTCACCTTCGCCGACGAGGACTACCGGCAGATCATCACCGACCTGGCGCAACGGCTCGGCCCGGCCCTCGGATGGTCGCCTGCGTAGCGGTGGCCGACGCGAGCGCGTGACAACCGCTGAGCGAGCCGATTTCCCCGGCTCCGGATGTGACACCCTGGGACGATGAGCGACGATCTCGCCGAGCGGCTGCTCGCAGCCCAGATTTCTTTCACCATGCACGAACTGCTCGACCCGCAGTCTTACGGGAAATTCGTCGTCGACGAGGTCGACGCATTTCTCGACGATGCGGCTCGGCTGGGCCTCGACGACGTCGTCACCCGCGATCTCATCAAGGTGACGGCGCACAAGTACACGGTCGGGCTGCCGGTCGAAGGGTCGATTCCCGAGTTGGTCGGGGAGATCGCCGCACGCCTGCATCAGCACCGCCTCAACGACGAGCTGGCGATGTCGGAGGTGCTCGACTCCCGCCACGTCGACGCGTTGTTCACCGCCGTCTCCGAAACGGGTATCGCGCGCCGGATCGTCGCCGAGATCGCCACCAGTCCCGCCGTCGTCGACGCGTGTGTCGACGCCGTCTCCCATGCCTTCGATGCTGCTGTCGCCGAAGGCCGCGCCCCGGCCGATGACCGGGGACTGCGCACGTCTGCGCTGCGGGGCATCACGCGTTTGTCCATGCCGGTGGTGCCGGCCGTCTCGGCGGCTCTGGCGCTGGTGACGCGCAAGGGTGCAGGTTATGTGCTCGCCGCTGCCAAGGAGGACGGCGACGCCGTGCTGCTCGATGCCGCTCGCGACCTGTGGCGGCTGCGCTCGGCCGACTCGGTGGGCTGGTTTCGCGAACTGGTCACCGGCGAGGATATCGAGGACCTCGTCGTGGTGATCTTCGAATTCTGGAAGTCCTTCCGCGACACCGACTATTTCCGCGCGCTGCTCGACGAGGGAATCGACCACGTCTTCGACAAATACGGCGGTGTGAGTCTCGTCGAGTTGTTGGCCGACCTCGGTATCGGCCGCGCCGACCTGATCGAGGAGGGACTGCGGTTCGGTCCGGCGGTCATGACCCGCCTCGACGAACGCGGCATGCTCGAGCCGATCATCCGGCGGTGGCTGGAGCCCTTCTATCGGTCCGAGGAATTCCGCGAGGCCCTCGATATCGCATGAGAACGGACTTGTTGCCGTCCGCGACCAGCCGGTCCGACAAGCGCGTGGCCACGGCCATCGGTGTCCGAGCCCTTCGGTAGGGTGCACCGGGTGAGTTCGAGCGCACCGGCGGTACCGGGAATCAAGTCAGTCAACGCGCGCCTGGCCGAGGAGTTGGCCGTCGGCGAGAACCAGGTCGCCGCAGCCGTCGCGCTGCTCGACGGGGGATCGACGGTCCCCTTTGTCGCGCGCTATCGCAAGGAGGCGACCGGCAGCCTCGACGACGCGCAACTGCGGCTGCTCGACGAGCGGCTGCGGTATCTGCGGGAGCTCGACGAGCGGCGCGCGGCCGTGCTGGCGTCGATCGACGAGCAGGGCAAGCTCACCGACGAACTCCGGGCTGCACTGATCGCCGCGGACACCAAGGCGCGGGTGGAGGACATCTACCTGCCGTACAAGCCAAAGCGGCGGACCAAGGCACAGATCGCCCGTGAAGCGGGTCTGGAACCGTTGGCGCAGCGACTGCTCGAGGACCCCGCGCTGATCCCCGAAGAGCTCGCCGCAGAATTCGTCACCGAGGATGTCGCCGATGCCGGTGCGGCACTCGAGGGCGCCCGCCACATCCTTGTCGAACGTGCTGCCGAAGACGCCGAACTCGTCGGTGCCGTGCGCGAAAAGCTGTGGACGCAGGGTGCTCTGCGGACGACGCCGCGCTCGGCGGAGACCGCGAAAACTCCTGCCGGGCAAAAGTTCCGGGACTACTTCGACTACTCCGAACCGTTGGCGAAGATGCCATCGCATCGGGTGCTCGCTGCCTTACGTGGTGAGAAAGAAGACGTGCTGTCCCTCGACTTCGACGCCGGCGACGACGCGGAGTATCAGGCGATGATCGCGGCCACGCTCGCCGTCGACCTCTCGCATCCCGGTGCGGGTACGGCGTGGCTGGCACAGACGGTGCGCTGGGCGTGGCGAACCAAGCTGATGGTGTCGGCGGCCGTCGACGCGCGGGTCCGACTGCGCCAGCACGCCGAGGCCGATGCCGTCGGCGTGTTCGCGACCAACCTCAAGGATCTGCTCCTGGCGGCACCGGCCGGGCCACGCAGCACGCTCGGACTCGATCCGGGATTCCGGACGGGGGTCAAGGTCGCCGTCGTCGACCCCACCGGCAAGGTGCTCGACACGTGCGCGATCTACCCGCACCAGCCGCAGAAGCAATGGGACCGGGCCAAGGCGACCCTCGGTGCGCTGATCGCTCGTCATCAAGTCGACCTCATCGCGATCGGCAACGGCACCGCCTCTCGCGAAACCGACGCGCTGGCAACCGAACTCATTGCCGACCTCAAGAAGTCGGGGGCGTCGGCCCCGACCAAGGCGATGGTCAGCGAGGCCGGTGCGTCGGTGTACTCGGCCTCGGCGTACGCCTCACAGGAGTTTCCCGATCTCGATGTGTCTCTGCGCGGTGCGGTGTCGATCGCGCGCCGATTGCAGGACCCGCTCGCCGAACTGGTGAAGATCGAACCGAAATCGATCGGCGTCGGTCAGTATCAGCACGACGTCACCGCGGGCACCCTGGCGCGAAGTCTCGACGCGGTCGTCGAAGACGCGGTGAATGCGGTCGGCGTCGATCTCAACACCGCGTCGGTGCCCTTGCTCGCCCGGGTCTCCGGCATCACCGCGACACTCGCCGAGGCCATCGTCACCCATCGCGACACCGTCGGTGCGTTTCGTAATCGTAAAGCGCTCTTGGATGTTCCGCGGCTCGGGCCGAAGGCATTCGAGCAGTGCGCGGGCTTCCTGCGCATCCGCGAGGGTGACGACCCACTGGACGGATCGGGGGTTCACCCCGAGTCCTACCCGGTGGTGCGCCGGATTCTGGACCGCTCCGGGGTGCGGCTCGCGGAATTGATCGGCAACGAACGGACCCTGCGCACGTTGCGGCCGGCCGACTTCGCCGACGAGCGATTCGGCGTGCCCACTGTCACCGACATCCTCGCCGAGTTGGAGAAGCCGGGGCGCGATCCCCGGCCGGCCTTCACCACCGCCACCTTCGCCGATGGGGTGGAAAAGGTGGCCGACCTGAAGCCCGGGATGGTCCTCGAGGGCGTCGTCACCAACGTCGCGGCATTCGGCGCCTTCGTCGATATCGGGGTGCATCAGGATGGGCTGGTGCACGTCTCGGCGATGGCCGATCGCTTCATCTCCGATCCGCACGAAGTCGTCCGGTCGGGACAGGTCGTGCGGGTGAAGGTCGTCGAGGTGGATGTGGAACGGCAGCGGATCGGACTGACGCTGCGCCTGAACGACGAGGCCGGCGGCCGTGGCGATCGCGATCAGCGTGAGGCAAAACCGGAGCGCGACAAGGCCAAGCCGAATGACCGTCGAGACGATCGCAGGACCGGCCGTCCACGCGGTGATGGACCACGCGGCGATGGACGTCGGGGTGATGGACGTCAGGGTGGCAAGGGCAGGCGGGCCGAACCCGCTGCCACCGGGTCGATGGCCCAGGCATTGCGGGACGCCGGATTCGGACGCTGACGGCCCCGTCGAGGAAATCGAACGGCATTGATGAAGCTAGGCTGGCAGGGTGCCAATCCTCAACAAGGACATGTCGCTGTGTATCTCGTTGGCCGGCCGACCGTCGAACATCGGGACCCGCTTCCACAACTTCTTGTACGACGAGCTCGGGCTGAACTTCATCTACAAGGCGTTCAGCACCGACGACATCACGGGCGCGATCGGCGGGGTGCGGGCGCTGGGCATCCGGGGTTGCTCGGTGTCCATGCCGTTCAAGGAGGCGGTGATCCCGCTCGTCGACGACATCGAGGAGTCGGCGGCGGTCATCGGCTCGGTGAACACGATCGTCAACGATGGCGGCCGACTGACCGCATCGAATACTGACGTCGAGGCGGTCGCGACGCTCATCGATGCCCACAATCTCGATCGGGACGCGTCAGTACAGGTCCAGGGTTCGGGTGGGATGGCGCGCGCCGTCGTCGGAGCGTTTCGAAACGGCGGGTTCACCGATGTCACAGTGGCGGCCCGCAACGAGCAAGCCGGATCGGCGCTGGCCGGCGAATACGGATATCGCCACATCGGGGCGCCCACGGCCGGCGCCGACATTCTGGTCAACGTGACGCCGTTGGGGATGACCGGTGCCGACGCGGACACACAGGCCTTCGATGACGCAGCCATCGCAGCCGCCGATGTGGTCTTCGACGTGGTCGCGTTCCCGGTGCAGACGCCGTTGATCACCGCCGCCCGGGCTGCCGGGAAGCGAGTGATCACCGGCGCCGAGGTGATCGCCCTGCAGGCAGCCGGTCAGTTCGAGAAGTACACGGGACGAGTACTGACCGCCGATCAGGTCGCACGCGCATCGGAGTTCTCCCGCGCGCAGTGACACGCGACGGCTGGTCTCGTTGCGGACGTCAACTCGAGACGGATTCGTGATCGGGTTATGGGTTCCGTTGCCGACCCGGCGATGAGATTGTCTCTGTAGTAACACCAGAAACTTCTGTCACAAATGTGGGCCGGTTCGGCCATGTGGCCGAGCATGGGAGATGCGACAGCGATGAAACCTGGCTCGCTCGGACGTGCCCGAACGCTGCTTGTCGCGCTCGCTGTGTCGACAGCGGCGATCGGGGGCACGCTCGTCGCGACCGGTGACGCGTCCGCAGCGCCCTGCGGGAACAGTGGCACCGGGTCGACGGGATCGCTCGGCTCGACCGGATCGCTGGGCTCCAGTGGCGCGACCGGCAGCGTGTCGGGCAGTTCACGCCGTCCCGGCACCGGACCTCAAGGGGAGCTGCCGGGCTACCAGGGGCCGAGCACGCGGACGGTCGCATGGGTCACCGGGCCCAAGAGTCCCAACCGGACCTTGTCCCGTTTTGGGGTCTCCGGCACCGACCTCGGCATCAGCTGGGACAACGGCTCCGGTCAGACCTTGATGGCGTTCGGCGACACCTTCGGAAACTGCGCGGTCTCCGGTCAGCAGTGGCGGCACAACGTGCTGCTTCGGTCGAACGACACCGACCTCGCCGACGGCATCTCCGTATCGAATGCGATTCCCGGGGACCGAAACTCGGGAAGTGTCGTGAGCGCCGACGCGCCCCGCCTCGCCCGGCAACTGATCCCGGCGATCGGGGTGAGTCAGGTCGAGGTCACCACCATTCCCACCGCTGCGATCTCGCTGCCGAACCCCGGCGGCGGTCACACCCAGTACATGAACTACATGTCGGTTCGGTCGTGGGGCGATCCCGGGCACTGGGTCACCAACTTCTCGGCGGTCGCCTACTCCCACGACAACGGGCAGACGTGGACGACCGACCCCGACACGATCCTCGTCAATGCGCCGGTGACCGTGGCGCTGCCCGGCGCGCTCCGCGCCGTCACCTACAACAATGGCAAGTTCCAACAGAACGCCTACTTCCGCGGACATGGCGCCGAGGGTGGCTACGTCTACCAACTCGGAACACCCAACGGGCGCTTCGGCGCAGCGTTCCTCGCCAGATTCAGACCCGCGGACATCCGGAATCTCGGCGCCTACGAATACTGGACGGGTGCCTCGCACGGCTGGCAGCGGGACATCGGCGCCATCCCGGACGGTCCAACGGCACAAATCGTTGCCGCGCCGGTCACCGAGGCATCGGTGGCCTGGAGTCCCTATCTGAACAAATACCTGATGCTCGACGGGGACAACGGAATTCGTGCCCGTACCGCGGATCGGCCGGAGGGGCCGTGGAGCGCTCCGACGTATCTGGTGCCGCCGGTGGCGCTGGTGCTGTACGGCCCGATGATCGAGCCGCACTCGCCGGCCATTTTGGGCACCGGAAAAGACTTGTATTTCAACGCTTCCCGATGGAGTGACTACAACGTCATGCTGCTTCGGTCCGACCTGTCGAAGGTGCCGCACTGAGAGTGCCGCACACTCCGATGGGGCGGGCGGCGGGAAGCCGAGCGGACGTTCAGTCGTCGCCGGTCGTCGAGTCGAACAGGCGCCGGAACACGTTAGTCTCGGCCAGATCGAGCAGTTCGTCACCGCGGCCGGACAACACGGTGCGGATCGCATACAGCGTGAATCCCTTGGCCTGCGCGGCACTGACGGTCGGCGGGATCGACAATTCCTGGCGAGCGGTGATCACGTCGAGAATCGCCGGACCGTCATGAGCGAGGAATTCGCGGACCGCCTGATCCAGCTCACCGGGCCGCTCGACACGACGGCCGTGGATTCCCAATGCATTTGCCACCGCAGCGAAGTCGGGATTCTTCAGATCGGTCCCGAAAGTGACGAAGCCGGCCGCTTTCATCTCCAACTCGACGAAATTGAGCGAGGAGTTGTTGAAGACGACGATCTTGACCGGAAGGCGGTTCTGCGTCAGCGTCATCAGTTCACCGAAGAGCATCGCGAGTCCGCCGTCGCCGGCGAGGGCGATCACCTGGCGGTCGGGGAACGCTGCCTGCGCACCGACCCCGTGCGACAGTGCGTTGGCCATCGAACCGTGTGAGAAGGAGCCGATCAGTCGCCGTGCGCCGTTCATCTCCAGATAACGAGCCGCCCACACCACCGGTGACCCGACGTCGGGGATGAATACCGCGTCGGCGGATGCATACTGACTCAGCAGCTTGGTCAGGTACTGCGGATGGATCGGGGTCTTGCCGTCGTCGACCGCGAGATCGTCCAGCGATGAACGTGCCTTCGCGTAGTGATCGAGTGTGGCGCGAAGGTGGTCGGAGCGCCGAGGGCCGCGGATGGCCGGGGTGAGAAGTGGCAACGTATCGGTCACGCTGCCGATCACGCCGATGTCGACCCGGGTACGGCGACCGATCTGCTCGCCCCGGATATCGAGCTGGATGATCGTCGCCTCGGAGGGAAAGAACTGCTGATACGGAAAATCGGTCCCGAGCATCACCAGGGTGTCGCACTTCTCGATCGCCCGGTAGCCCGACGAGAATCCCAGCAGCCCGGTCATCCCGACATCGAACGGATTGTCGTATTCGAGGAATTCCTTGCCGCGCAACGCATGCACCACCGGGGCTTGCAGCGCCCGGGCGAAGTCGACGACCTCGTCATGGGCGCCGTCGCAGCCCGCGCCGGCGAGTATGGTCACCCGCTCGGAACGGTTTAGTTGCTCTGCCACCCGGTGCAATTCGTCGTCGGTGGGCCGGACCACCTTCGGGATGGCCCGGATCGGCGTGCGAACCTTCCGTCGCGCGGTCTTGGCGAGGAAGATCTCACCGGGAATGATGAGCACCGACACCCCGCGCTGCTCTACCGCGGTGCGCATGGCGATATCGAGCAGGCGAGGGAGTTGCTCGGGGGTGGAGACCATTTCGCAGAATGAACTGCATTCGTTGAACAGGCGATCCGGGTGGGTTTCCTGAAAGTAACCGCTGCCGATCTCGGCTGCGGGGATGTGCGCTGCGATCGCGAGGACCGGCACCCGTGACCGGTGGGCGTCGTAGAGTCCGTTGATCAGATGCAGGTTGCCGGGCCCGCAACTGCCCGCGCACACCGCCAACTCGCCGGTGAGTGCGGCGTCGGCGGCCGCGGCGAACGCCGCCCCCTCCTCATGCCGCACGTGCACCCACCGCAGCGATCCGTCGCGCCGCAACGCGTCGGTGAAGCCGTTCAGTGAGTCACCAGGAATCCCGTAGACGCGCTTGGTGCCCGCGCCCTTGATCGTTTCGACGAGTTCTTCGGCGACGGTAGGGGCCACGGAGTCTCCTCAATTCGGACGAGCGTGTCGATTCGGGGGTCAACTCACCGGGAAGCCGGGGTGAGTGGGAATCGCAGTCCGGCCACGGCGGTCCCATTCCACAATGGATTGGAGATCTCCGCGTCGCGAACCGGGATCACATCGCCGCCACGGTCGAGGACGGTCACCACTATCGACGACAGCAGATCGTGCCCGGCGTCGTCGAAGGTGATGGCACCGGTCTGCGGATCGATGGTGCCCAGCACATCCACGGTGAAGTCGTAGAGCAACGTCGCCACCGCGCCGGCGGAGGCCGCGCGGCTGATGTCGCCCAGATCGGTCGCGACCAACCCCGACGAGACCCCGTCGGCGATACGGGTCAGGGTTGCATTGTTCCGCTCGGCGTTGAGGGCAGGCATCTCGGCGCGAATCGCGGCATCGATCTGGTCGGCGCGTAGTTCGTCGGGCGCGCCCGGTACGGTAACGACCCGCCGGCCGGTCTCGGCGTTGCGGTACAGGTCGAGTAGGGGATCGGTGGCGAACAGGAACAATGGCCGCTGTCCGTTCGGGTCTCGTGGTGTCAGTTCGGCTTTCACCGCTTCGGCGACACGTTTGGCGTAGCGCTCCAGGAGGACCTTTTTGCCCTCGTCACCGACCAGCCTGCGTACGTGGCCCCGGTCCCGGACGGTGGCGCGATTGGTCGCGTCGGCGACGTCGGTGGCGTGGTCACCGGACAGCTCCAACTCGGTCGCCACCGTGGTGGCCGTGGCCTCCCACAGGTTCCAGCCGTTGGCCGACAGGGTGAGCGCGAACGCGGACTGGGTGGCGGTCACCGCGCGCACGATCTGCCCGAGATCGAAGTACGACCCGACCTGCAGCTGATTCTCCAAGCGGTTGGGCAGGACGTAGATGTTGACCTGGTCGGGCGTCAGAAAGATCGCCAGCGACCGCGACAGCCGCACCCACGCCTCATCGAGACGGACCTTCTCCCACTGGGCACGCAACGATTCTTCGACAGCATGGCGGATCCCTGCATCCCGCAGGGTGCGGATCGCGTTGTCGAAGGCGCTCTTGGCGTTCAGATAGCTGCTCTCGCGTGCATCGGGCGCAGGCGAGGTCTCGGCGTAGATCGTGATCGCGTTTTCGCGCGGCGTTCCGAGCTCTTCGAGGGTGTCGATGGTCGGGAGTGTGAAGGTGGCCATGGTCGTCCTTTCCCGGTCGTCCGTGGGGCTCTCTTCTTCACTCTAACCATGCCGGAGGTTCAATTGGCCGTAATCGTCGGTGGCAACGCGCTCGGGCCCAGAGTATCGGCACCCAAATCTTTGACCCGCCTACGTAATTCGCGGTCAGCAGTCACCACGACCACGTGACGGAAGCGGTATCGGGTGACCACGTCGACGATGGTGTCGTCGCCGGAACCGGGTGCGTCGACGATGCTGACCGGCACGATCGACGTGACCCCGCGTGCTCTGCCCTCGCAGACCAGCACGACCCGAAGCGGTGCCGACAGACCCGGTAGCCCCGTGGTTGCCAGCGGTGCGAGGCGGTCGCGCAGCCGTTCGGTTGCGCCCCGGCGGTCTCGCCACCAGCCGTCCGGTACCGAGCCGACGACGTTCGCCGCGTCGACGACGAGAACGGTGTCGGCGGCGTCGCGATCGGGGGAGTCGGGGTCGGGCGAGTCTCGATCAGGGGAGTCCACGTACGACATCCACTCATGATGGGTCGGCCAGGTCAACCGGACCGATGCGCCTGCGCGCAAATGTCGGTTACGGTCGTCTGATGAGCCTCGCCATCGGGATGATCACCTTTGATTCGGACGATCCGGTTCGCCTCGGCAGGTGGTGGGCCGAGCAGATGAACGGAACCGTCGTGGCGGAGAACGACGGATACTTCGTGATGGTGTCCCTCGGTGACGGACGTCCCGCGCTGGGATTCCAGAAGGTGAACGATCCGACGCGCGGGAAGAATCGGGTCCACCTGGACCTCACGAGCGACGACCGTGGCGCCGCAGCGCGGCGTCTGGTGGATGCGGGTGCGACCCGTGTGGGTGAGTACGAGATGGGCGGATTCGCCTGGGTCACGTTGGCCGACCCGGATGGCAACCAGTTCTGCGTCGCCGCCGGCCAGTGAGCGACGGACCGAGCTGGGCCCGTGGGTTTCACCCGTGACGAGTTGTTGTCCTATCGCAATGCCGAGGTCCGTGATCTGATCGGCCCGGGGTGCCGGCTTATGTTCGTCGGGATCAACCCCGGACTGTGGAGCGCGGCCACGGGCGCGCATTTCGCACGGCGGGGCAACCGCTTTTATCCGGCGCTGTACCGGGCAGGTATCACCCACCACCTCATCGACGCATCGGCCGGGATGCGGCAGGCCGATCGTGACGCACTCATCGATTCCGGAATCGGCATCACCAATGTGGTGTCGCGGGCGAGCGCCACGGCCGCCGAACTGACGCCGGCCGAATTGCGTTCGGGTGGGCAGCGCCTACGCGAGACCGTACGGCGAGTGGCGCCACGCGTGGTCGCGATTCTCGGAATCACTGCCTACCGCACCGCTTTCGGCCAACGCAGAGCCGAGACGGGAAAGCAGGCGGACCCGGTGGACTGGTCGGGCGCGCAGCTGTGGGTGGTGCCCAATCCGAGTGGACTCAACGCCCACGAGACCGTCGACACGCTCGCCGTCGCCTACCGTGAGGCGGCGATCGCCGCCGGCGTCATCGAAGCCTGATCGGCCCGGACTGCCTGCGCCGAAGGGTTGGTCATTGCACGTCGTCGGATCGCAGTACCCGCGTCCGAACGGACAGCAAATCCACCTCGGGCCGCGAGGCCGCGTAACGTTCGACGGCCTCGAGGACCTCGACGGCATGTGCGCGGTCCGCCGAGACCACCGAAACGCCGATTGCGGTGCGCCGATGCACCTCACGGTGGTCGACCTCGGCGACCGCAACCGCGAAGCGTGTCTTCATCTCGGCGATGATCGGCCGGATCACCGACCGCTTCTGTTTGAGGGAATGAACGTCACCGAGCAGATAGTCGAACTCTGCGAAACCGATCCACATCGGGTGCGATCCTACGTGAGATTTCGGCGGTTCCGTCAGGGCCGGTATCAATCCGACGTGGCGAGCAGAGTTCCCACGTGATCGGGTACATATTTCGACAGCGATCTCGGGGGTCGGTGGTAGTTGCCGGTGTCGATCGGATGTTTGGGTAGATCGACCTTGGGACGCGGGACCTCACGGTAGTCGATGGTCGAGAGCAGATGCGAGATCATGTTGAGCCGGGCATGTTTTTTGATGTCGGACTCGACGACGTTCCACGGGCACACCGAGGTGTCGGTGTGCACCATCATCTCGTCCTTGGCGCGCGAGTAGTCCTCCCACCGGTACACCGATTCGAGGTCCATCGGGCTCAGCTTCCATTGCCGTACCGGGTCGTTCATGCGCCCCCGGAATCGCCGGAGCTGTTCATCGTCGGACACCGAGAACCAGTACTTGCGCAACAGGATTCCGTCGTCGACCAACATCTGTTCGAAAATCGGTGTCTGGCGCAGGAATCGGGTGTGCTCCTCAGGTGTGCAGAATCCCATCACCTTCTCGACTCCGGCACGGTTGTACCAGGACCGGTCGAAGAGCACGATCTCGCCTGGCGCCGGAAGATGCGCGACGTAACGCTGGTAATACCACTGTCCCCGTTCCCGATCGGTCGGGGCGGGCAGGGCCGCGACGCGGGCAACACGCGGGCTCAGGTACTCGGTGATCCGCTTGATGGTGCCGCCCTTGCCGGCGGCGTCCCGGCCCTCGAAGATGACGACGACCCGGGCACCGGACTCACGTACCCACTCCTGAAGTTTCACGAGCTCGGTCTGCAGCCGGAACAGCTCGGCCTCGTAGACCTTGTTCGTGATCTTGACCTTGCCCGCCTTGCCCTTCTTTGCCATGCGGGCAAGCTTAAGCCCAGCAACGCGCGGGTGGTGTTCAGGCCGGCGAGAGTTTGGCGACCGCGTCGAGTTCGGATTCGAGTTCGGCGACGGAATTCTCGATACGTGCCCGGGAGAATGCGTTGATCTCGAGTCCCTCGACGACCTGCCATCGGCCGTCCACCGAGCGTGCCGGTACCGAACTCACGAGGCCCGGACGAATTCCGTAGGCGCCGGTGGACGGCAGCGCCACCGAGGTCCAATCGTCGGCAGGAGTACCCAGCACCCAATCCCGGACGTGGTCGATGGTGGCGTTGGCCGCCGACGCGGCCGACGAGGCGCCACGGGCCTCGATGATCGCGGTCCCGCGCCGCGCGACAGTGGGGATGAAGTCGTCGGTCAGCCACTGTTGGTCGGCGGCGATCTCGGCGCCGGGGGTCTCACCGACCCGGGCGTGGAAGATGTCGGGGTACTGGGTGGCAGAGTGGTTGCCCCACACCGATACCCGACTGATCTGGCTGACCGCGGCGCCGGTGCGGCGAGCGAGCTGGGCGATGGCGCGATTGTGGTCCAACCGGGTCAGTGCGGTGAATCGGTCGCCCGGCACATCGGGCGCGTTGGCGGCGGCGACCGCCGCGTTGGTGTTGGCCGGGTTTCCGACCACGATGACGCGAATATCCTGCGCCGCGACACCATTGATGATCCGTCCCTGATCGGCGAAAATGACCGAGTTGGCGGCGAGCAGATCGGCTCGCTCCATTCCCTTGGTACGTGGCCGGGACCCGATGAGCAGGCCGAACTGCGCGCCGTCGAAAGCAGTGCGCGCATCGTCGAAGATGTCGATCGACCGCAGGAGCCCGAACGCGCCGTCCTCGAGTTCCATCGCCGTTCCTTCGGCGGCGTGCACGGCTCCGGGGAGTTCGAGCAGTCGCAGACGCACCGGGCGGTCGGAGCCGAGCATCGCGCCGGCGGCGATCCGGAACAGGCTGGCGTAACCGATGCTGCCGGCGGCGCCGGTCACGGTGACGATGGCGGGGGTGACATCAGGCATGGTCGGTCCTGTCTCGACTGGTACTCGGTTACCGGCGGTCCTCGGTGAGGACGACCGTCGTCTCGGGGTTGGACAGGGTCACCGACGAGCCCTCGCGGTGCCACGTCAGCGGGCGTTCGGTGAGCCGGCGCAGCCCCAGGCATCGGCGCCGTCGTGCGGTGGCAGACAGGCCATCATCGTCGATGCAAGTGTGCCGATGACCAGGATGTTGCCGGTGGCGCTGCTCTGCAGGACGGCGGAACCCATGTGCCGATTGCATCCGGCGGTCGCGGAGATGCGCCCGGGCTCCGGAAAGGCGATCGTCAACGGACCTGAGCCGGGAATCGGCACACCGGTGACCGACGTCGACGTGAACGACGTGCCGACGGGGATCGCCTGGGCCGGCGCGGACGGTGAGGTGGTGGACGGGTCGGCATCGGGGTCGCCGAGAACCGCCACGGTCACCGCGACGACCGACGCGGCCAGCACGACCGCCATGGCGAGCGTGCCGGTGAGGGTACTGCGGTGCCGTCGCTGGAAGACCACGGCACCAACCGTAGCCGAGGGAGCCTCGACGTGCCGCTGTGGTTGGGGCCCATGGATCGGTGGACATCGCTCCCGGAATTCGAGAGCGACGTCTACCGACCCGGGGAGATCGCAATCCCCGCCCGGCCCAAGGCTTCTCGCACTTGTCGGGCGTGACGAACCGCGCCGGGGGTGTCGCCGTGCAGGCAGATCGATTCGGCGTCGACGAAGACCACGGTGCCGTCGATGGCCACCACGGTGCCGTCGGAGACCATTCGCTCCACACGATCGGCGATCTCACGGCTGTCGCCGAGTACGGCACCCGCCTGCGACCGCGAGACCAGGGTGCCCGTCGGCGTGTAGGCCCGGTCGGCGAAGGCCTCGGCGATCACCGGCAGTCCGGCCGCCGATGCGCGCTGTAGTACCGGCGATCCGGCCAGGCCCATGAGTGGCAGGTCGCCGCCGAGCTCGCGCAGCGCGGCGATCACCGCGTCGGCCTGCGCCTCGTGGTGGACGATCGAGTTATATAGCGCGCCATGGGGTTTGACGTAGTCGACCGTCGCACCGACGGATCGGGCGATCGCCGTCAGACCGCCGATCTGATAGAGGACGTCTGCGGTGAGGTCGGCGGGGGCGATGTCCATGAATCGGCGTCCGAAGCCCGCGCGATCCGGGTAGGAGACCTGGGCGCCGATCCGCACCCCCGACGCCGCCGCGGCCCGGCACGTCGCGAGGAGCTCGACGGGCGTACCCGCATGGAACCCGCATGCGACGTTCGCACTCGTGACTATCTCGAGCATCGCCTCGTCGTCGCCGACCCCCTCACCGAGGTCGGCGTTGAGATCGATGATCTGACGCGGCTGCGGCCGCGTGTTCGACGTCACAGCCGCATCATAATGGTGCCGACACGACGACATGATGGTGCCGACACGACGACATAATGGTGCCGACACGGCCATGGCACCGGCCGCGTACCGTGGACGGCGATTCGATCCCGGGAAACAACTGGTAGGAGAACGCTCGGTGGGAAAGCTGACGAACAGCATGTGGCGTTTGTTGGGGGCGCAGAGTTCACGGAACCAGTCGAAGTCTCTGAGCCTGCTCAAAGATGCCGACACGCACACCGAGTGGGCCGCCGACCTCGACGACGCCGACTTCCGGGCCGAAGCCGAGAAGTTCGACATCGGCGGGGATGCCGGGGACCGCGCGAAGTTCCTCGCCCTCGCCCGCGAGGTCGCCGACCGTTCGCTGGGCCTGCGACCCTTCGACGTCCAGCTCCAGGGAGCGCTTCGGCTGCTCGATGGCGACGTGATCGAGATGGGTACCGGTGAGGGCAAGACGCTCGCCGGGGCGATCGCGGCGATCGGCTATGTACTCGAAGGTCATCGTGTTCACGTCATCTCGGTGAACGACTATCTCGCGACCCGCGATGCGGAATGGATGGCACCGCTGTTCACCGCGTTCGGCATCGCAGTCAACGTGGTCTCGGAGAACTCCAGTCGCGAGGAGCGCAAGCGCGCCTACGACGGTGATGTCACGTACGGGTCGGTCAACGAAATCGGGTTCGACGTGCTGCGCGATCAATTGGCGCGCCATGCCGAGGACCTCGTCTCGCCGACACCGGATGTCGCGATCATCGATGAGGCGGACTCGGTGCTCGTAGACGAGGCGCTGATCCCGTTGGTGCTGGCGGGCACGGCCGACGTCGAGGTTCCCGACCAGGCCATCCACGACGTCGTCGCACGGATGAAGAACAAACACTACGAAGTCGACGTCGAGGGCCGCAATGTTTCGCTCACCGACGAGGGCGCCGTTTTCGTCGAAGAGGAGCTCGGCGGGATCAATCTATACGACGAGGAGCACGTCGGCACCACGTTGGTGCACGTCAACGTCGCGATGCACGCCCATCATCTCCTCGAGCGGGACGTGCACTACATCGTGCGCGATGGCGGGGTGCATCTGATCAACGCCTCCCGGGGCCGGGTGGCGCAACTGCAGCGCTGGCCCGACGGCATGCAGGCCGCCGTGGAGATCAAGGAAGGTCTCGCACAGACCGACTCCGGCGAGGTCATCGACACGATCACGGTGCAGGCGCTCATCGGCCGGTATCCGAAGGTCTGCGGCATGACCGGTACGGCGCTGGCCGCCGGCGAGCAGCTTCGTCAGTTCTATGACCTGCGTGTATCGCAGATCCCGCCGAATACCCCCAACATCCGCACGGACCTGCCCGACCGTGTCTATGACACCAAGGCCAACAAGGTCGAGGCGGTCGTCGCCTACGTCAAAGACGTACACGAGACCGGCCAGCCGGTGTTGATCGGCACTCACGATGTCGCGGAGTCGGAGGAGCTTGCGTACTTCCTCGAGAAGGCCGACGTGCCCTGTGTCGTTCTCAATGCGAAGAACGATGCGCAGGAAGCCAAGATCATCGCCGAGGCGGGCGCCAAGGGTGCAGTCACCGTGTCGACGCAGATGGCCGGGCGCGGAACCGATATCCGGCTCGGCGGGTCGGGCGACGACGACTCCGCCCGCGAGGACATCATCGAACTCGGTGGTCTGTGCGTCGTCGGGACCGGCCGGCACGACACCGAACGCCTCGACAACCAGTTGCGTGGCCGCGCAGGCCGTCAGGGTGATCCCGGGATCTCGGTGTTCTTCAGCAGCCTCGAGGATCCGGTGGTCACCAAGAACATCTCCTTCAAGCGCGACCCGGTCTCGCAGTCCGAGGACGGTTCGATGGGATCGAAGGGAATCGACCTCATCGAACAGGCACAGCGCGTGGCCGAAGGCGTGATGCTCGAACTGCATGCCAACACGTGGCGGTACAACAATCTGGTCAATCAGCAGCGTGAGATCGTCGTCAAACGACGCATGGAGGTACTCACCACCGACACCACCCGCAACGAGCTGCGCGATCTCGAACCGGAGCGTTATGCCGAACTGACCGGCACTGCCAAGGCGGGCAAGAACACCGAGGACGACGGTCCCGTCGCCACCGACAAGAAGGAAGCCGACGGTGGGACGAACGGCGGTGGGACGAACGACGGTGGGACGAACGGCGGTGGGACGAACGACGGTGGGACGAACGACGGTGTCGAGCCGGCGGACAACGACAAGGGGACGGACGTCGAATCCTCCGATGCCGAGACGTCCGGCGAATCATCTGACGCCGAATCATCTGACGCCGAATCCTCGGATACCGAATCGCCCGACGACGCCCGGTGGATTCCGGCCGAGCCGCTCGACGAGGCGGTTCTCGAACAGGCCGCGCGCGAGATCATGCTCTATCACCTCGACCGCGAGTGGGCAGATCATCTGGCCTTCGTCTCCGATGTTCGCGCCAGCATCCATCTGCGTGCGATCGGCCGCGAGAGCCCGCTCGACGAATTCCACCGCCTCATCCTGGCGGAGTTCGCCGAGTTGCCGCAGCGAGCGGTCGAGAAGTCCCGCAAGACCTTCCGGCAGGTGGTCATCACGCCGGACGGAGTGGACCTCGACGCGGCGGACCTGCATCGGTCGACGATGACGTGGACCTACATGGTGCACGACAATCTGTTCGCCTCCGGTGGCGCCAAGACCCTGCAGGGAATCATCGGCGTCTTCCGGTGACCGAACCGCCGGGATCCGACGCCGGCGAGCCGACGACGACCGGTACCGACCGCATCGTGACGCTGCCCAACGCGCTCAGCGTGTTGCGGCTCGCGCTGATACCGGTCTTCGTGTGGCTGGTGCTGTTCGACAAGTCCTACGGTTGGGCCTTCGTCGTGCTGTTCGTGTCCGGCGTCACCGATTGGCTCGACGGAAAGTTGGCGCGGCTGCTCGATCAGTCGTCTCGGCTCGGTGAATTGCTGGATCCGGCCGCCGACCGCCTCTACATCGTGGTCATCCCCATCTGCTTCGGACTGCGCGACTTCGTACCGTGGTGGTTGATCGGGCTCATCATCGCCCGTGACGTGTTGCTGTTCGCGTCGGCGCCGTTGCTGCGTTCGCGCGGTCTGGTGGCATTGCCGGTCCTCTACGTGGGCAAGGCCGCCACGTTCGCGTTGATGAGTGCGTTCCCGTGGTTGCTTGCCGGACAACTGGATTCGGTGATCGGCACCATCTGCTACCCACTGGGCTGGGCATTTTTGATCTGGGGCGTCGGAATGTATCTGTGGTCGTTCGTGCTCTATTGGGCGCAGACGATCATGGTGATGCGACGCATGCCCGCGGTCGGCGCGGTGTCATCGACCGCGGCGGGTTAGAGTCTCGAACGACAGAAAGGGGCCACAGTGACCGAAACCAACGTGCCGGCCGAATTGACCTACACGTCCGAGCACGAGTGGATCCGGCGGGTATCACCCACCACCGTGCGGATCGGGATCACCGACTTCGCGCAGGATCAACTCGGTGATGTCGTGTTCGTGCAATTGCCGGAGGTCGGCTCAGACGTGGAGGCCGGGGAGTCGTTCGCCGAGGTCGAGTCGACCAAGAGCGTGTCCGACATCTTCGGTCCGTTGAACGGGACGATCGCATCGGTGAACGAGGAGCTCGAGTCCACGCCGGATCTGGTGAATTCCGAGCCCTATGAAGCTGGATGGCTCGTCGAGATCGACGTCGAGGACTCCGCAGATCTCGACGCGCAACTCGGCGACCTGCTCGACGCCGACGGATACCTGCAGGCCATCGACAGCTGATCGGCGAGGGCCCGTACCCGGCGAAACCGCCGGATACGCGGTGGCGGAACGGGAAACGCGCCCCAACATGCGGATGCGTATCGCCCCGGCCGCTATGATCAAGCGGTGTCTGTCGGGTTCGACGGGTCGGGTCCCGCGCGAAAAGGTAGGTTGGATTCGGGTGCCGGCGCTTGCGCCCGAGTGGAGGCCAAGAGCGCCGCACACCCGGTTCCCTGACACGCTTCGGCGCGGCCGAGCGCCTCGACGGCGCCGCGACCGATGACAGTGCACTGCGGACGACGGCAGCGCAGCGGACGACGAAGGAGAGATAGTGAGCGACAACGACAAGGACTTCGAGGCGCCCGTGGAGACCACATCGGTCTTCCGCGAGGAGTTCATCAACGAACTCGATTCGCCGAGTACCTCGAGTGAGCCCGCCGACACCGGGGTGGAGCGGCTCTCGCCTGGCACGGCGCTGCTTGTCGTCAAGCGCGGCCCCAATGCCGGATCGCGGTTCCTGCTCGATCAGGCGACCACGTCCGCGGGGCGTCACCCCGACAGCGACATCTTCCTCGATGATGTGACGGTCAGCCGTCGGCACGCTGAGTTTCGACTGTCGGAGCGCGAGTTCCAGGTGGTCGACGTGGGCAGCCTCAATGGCACATACGTGAACCGTGAGCCGGTCGACTCGGCGACACTGGGCAACGGCGACGAGGTTCAGATCGGCAAGTTCCGGCTCGTGTTCCTGAGCGGCCCGCGCGACGGATCCGCTTCGTAGGCACGTGCCGGCCTACCCAGCAGCACAGCGCGGCGACGGACCGATGTCGATTGGATCGGTCCTGACGCTCTTGCGTGAGGACTTTCCCGACGTCACCATCTCCAAGATCCGATTCCTCGAATCCGAAGGGCTGATCAGTCCGGAGCGGGCCCCGTCGGGATATCGGCGCTTCAGTCAATCCGACTGTGAGCGCTTGCGGTTTGTTCTGACCGCGCAACGTGATCGGTACCTGCCGCTGAAGGTGATCAAGGAACAACTCGAGGCCATCGACCACGGCAACGATGGGCCGGCCGCCGGTACGCGGCTGTTGTCGTCGGCGCGTTCAGTGGTGGCCCCGGCCACCGATTTCGGTTCCCGCGGTGATCGGGTGTCGCGTGAATCGCTGATAGACCGTACCGCGGTCGATTCCGCATTTGTCACCGAACTGCAGCGCAGCGGGCTGTTGACACCCGGGCCTGCCGGCTTCTTCGACGAGGATGCGGTGCGCTTGGTCGAAGCGGCAGCAGCGCTGGCCAGTTACGGTGTCGAGACCCGGCATCTGCGCGCGTTCAAGGTCTCCGCCGATCGGGAGGCCGGTCTGGTCGCCCAGATCGCCAGCCCGATCGCGAAGGGAAAGGGAACCGGTGCGCGAGACCGCGCAGAGGAGTTGGTGCGCGAGATCGCCGCGCTCTCGGTAACCCTGCATACCCAGCTGGTCAAGGCTGCCGTCCGCGACGTGTTGGACTGAGCCGGACCCGGTTCGGCGCCTGTGTTCGTCCATCGTCTCGAGACGACTTTCGGCCCCGGGCGGTCACCGAGTCGGCGGCCATGTGACGGCGGTGCGGTGTAGCGTCGACAACAACCAAATCGGGTCCGTCGTCATCGGGTGGAGGTGCATGAGATGACCGAAATGCGCGTGGTGGGTATCCGCGTCGAGCCGCCACAGAGTCAACCCGTGCTGTTGCTGCGCGAGGTCGACGGCGCGCGGTATCTGCCGATCTGGATCGGGCAGAGCGAAGCTGCGTCAATTGCGTTGCGGCAGAAGGGTATAGAACCTCCTCGGCCGTTGACTCATGATCTGATCGTGAACCTGATCGAAGAGTTCGGGCAGACACTGGTCGAGGTACGCATCGTCGACATGCAGGAGGGCACGTTCTACGCCGAGATGGTGTTCGCCAA
Organism: Gordonia sp. DT30; assembly: GCF_049844915.1. NCBI lineage: Bacteria > Bacillati > Actinomycetota > Actinomycetes > Mycobacteriales > Gordoniaceae > Gordonia > Gordonia sp. DT30. Next base: position 79,953 of record NZ_JBNCLY010000001.1, read on the forward strand.
CGACCTCCGGATCTCGGCGCGTCCCTCCGACGCGATCGCCGTCGCGATGCGCGCGGAGGTGCCGATCATCGCCGATGAGGAGGTCCTCGCCGAGGCGGGCCTACTCATCCCGGATGACGACACCGACGAGGCGCCCGACGAGAAGGAAGACGAGGTCGAGAAGTTCAAGGAGTTCCTCGACAACGTCTCTCCCGACGACTTCAAGGCCAGCGGCGGCGCGTGAGGGCGTAACCGCGCTCGGATGCTGGTAGCGACACGTCACGGATCGGCTACCGTCTGGTCTCCGTCTGCCTCCATCTCAAGTAGAGCTTGAGCCTTATGGCGCGTCGCGTTGATTCGGGATCATCGGCAGGCATAGCGTCTGTGGCAGATCGCCGCAGGACATCCGTGGCGAGCAGAGATCAACCGGTTGACGAGCGCGTAGAGTAGGCCACCGAAGGTGGGCCGACGATTTGCCCGCCCGTCCGACCGGTTCAGACGGTGGCGAGGAGTCTGCAGTGGGCGATCAGCCGATGGACAGCGACGCGACGACCGGGGATCCGGTCGCGTCGCGAACGGCACCGGCGACGCAGGGAAGTCTCGAGGACATCGCTCCGGGACTCTTCCCGGGCGATGCCGTTCCCGACGAACTGATCGGCTACCGCGGGCCGAGTGCCTGTCAGATCGCCGGCATCACCTACCGTCAGCTCGACTACTGGGCGCGGACCTCGCTCGTGGTGCCCTCGATTCGCAGTGCGGCCGGCTCGGGGAGTCAGCGTCTCTACTCGTTCAAGGACGTTCTCGTCCTCAAGATCGTCAAGCGGCTGCTCGACACCGGGATCTCACTGCAGAACATCCGCGTGGCCGTCGACCATCTGCGTCAGCGTGGCGTCGAGGATCTCGCTCGCATCACGCTGTTCTCCGATGGCACCACCGTCTACGAGTGCACCTCCGCCGAAGAGGTCGTCGACCTACTCCAGGGCGGTCAGGGCGTATTCGGCATCGCGGTGAGCGGGGCGATGCGCGAGCTGACGGGCACGATCGCGGAGTTCCCGGGTGAGCGGGCCGACGGCGGCGTCACCGAGACCGCCCCGGAGGACGAACTGGCCGCGCGGCGCAAGAGCCGAACCCGGCAGACCGGTTAGCCGGCCCCCGGGTGTGGTCGTGCGCTCCGTTTACCTGACGGTAGACTGACGTCGCGTCGCTGCATCACGGGAGAGCGCCTCCACCCCCGAGACCCGGTCAGGGCTTTCGACGAGGTGATGGCCGCCGAAGGAGCAATACCTCTCCGTCAAACTCTCAGGCACCCGGACCGTGATGTCGACGGCGTCTCTGGAAAGTGACGAATATTTCGTCCGCCCACGGTGAAAGGCGAACGCGTCGGTGACGCCGCGTCGGCCGAATCTCTCAGGCGCCTGCTCGGACCACGGTCCGACGGCATGACAGAGGGGGAGGACCCGACGATCCGAAAGCCGGATCCCGCGAGAGGTCCAGACTTGTCCCGTCCGAGCCAGCCCCCAGTCATCCAACCCACGGCGACCCAGACCCCGGCGACCCAGACCCCGGCGACCCAGACCCCGGCGACCCAACCCATGGCCGAGTTCGTCGACCGGCACGTGGGTCCCGATGCCGAGGAGACCGCGCGGATTCTCGCCACGATCGGGGTGGACTCACTCGACGAACTCGCCGCACGCGTGGTGCCTGCGGTGATCGCCGACGATCCCCGCGACAACGGACTCGACGCGCTTCCGGCCGCGGTGAGCGAACACGAGGCACTCGCAACGCTCGCCGGACTCGCCGCTCGCAACACGGTGATGCGGTCGATGATCGGGCTCGGTTACTACGACACCCACACGCCGCCGGTGATCCTGCGTAACGTGCTCGAGAATCCCGCCTGGTACACCGCCTACACGCCATACCAGCCGGAGATCAGTCAGGGTCGCCTCGAGGCGCTGCTCAACTTCCAGACGATGGTCGCCGACCTCACCGGACTGCCCGTGGCCAACTCGTCAATGCTGGATGAGGCGACCGCGGCCGCCGAGGCGATGACCCTGATGCGTCGGGCCGGCAAGTCGAAGTCGGCGCGGCTTGTGGTCGATGCCGACCTGTTCCCACAGACGCGTGCGGTCATCGAGACCCGGGCCGAGCCGCTGGGGATCGAGATCGTGGAGGCCGCACTGAATCCGGGGCTGCCCGGGTGCGGTCTACCCGACGGTGAGTACTTCGGTGTCGTCATGCAGATCCCGGGCGCGTCGGGCCGCATCGTCGATGCCGCACCGATCATCGACGCCGCCCACAGTGGCGGTGCGCTGGTTGCGGTCGGGGCGGACCTGCTCGCGCTGACGTTGATCACGCCGCCGGGTGAGCAGGGCACCGACGTCGGGTTCGGCACCACCCAGCGATTCGGTGTGCCGATGGGCTTCGGCGGACCGCACGCCGGCTACCTCGCGGTGCGCACGGCCCATACCCGCCAGATGCCCGGCCGGCTGGTCGGCGTCTCCCGGGACGCCGACGGAAACCTCGCGTACCGGCTCTCCCTGCAAACGCGCGAACAGCACATCCGCCGCGAGAAGGCGACCAGCAACATCTGCACCGCCCAGGTGCTACTGGCGGTGGTCGCCGCGATGTACGCGGCCTACCACGGTCCGGCGGGACTGCGCGCCATCGCAACCCGGGTGCACGAGCGTGCGGCACTGATCGCCGACAGCCTTGCCGCGGCCGGGTTCTCCGTCGAGCATGCGAGCTTCTTCGACACGGTGTCGGTGCGCGTGCCCGATGCCGCCGACGGAGTGCTGTCGGCCGCGCGACATGCCGGTATCAACCTGTGGAGTGCCGGCGACGACCTCGTCCGTATCGCCTGCGACGAGACGACGACTCTCGACGATGTGGAGGCCGTCCTGCGCGCCTTCGACGCCGCCGGGGTGGTGCCACGCGGGTTCGCGGCGCCCGTCGAGACGCGCAGCAGCGACTACCTGACCCATCCGGCGTTCAACCGCCACCGCACCGAAACGTCGATGCTGCGATACCTACGGGCATTGTCCGACAAGGACATTGCGCTCGACCGCAGTATGATCCCGCTCGGCTCCTGCACCATGAAGCTCAACGCGACCGCGGAGATGGAGCCCATCACGTGGCCGGGATTTGCCGGACTTCATCCGTTCGCACCGGAATCGGACGGCGCCGGGATTCGTGAGTTGATCGCGACCCTGGAGTCGTGGCTGGTGGCGATCACCGGCTACGACCGGGTCAGTCTGCAACCGAATGCCGGATCACAGGGCGAATACGCGGGTCTGCTCGCGATCCGCCGCTATCACCACAGCCGTGGCGACACCGATCGTGACGTCTGCCTGATCCCGTCGAGTGCGCACGGCACCAACGCGGCTTCGGCGGTGATGGCAGGCATGCGCGTGGTCGTGGTCGCCTGCCGGGCCAACGGTGACGTCGATGTGGACGACCTGCGGGCGAAGGTCACCGCGCACGGCCCACGGCTGGCCGCGATCATGATCACCTATCCGTCCACCCACGGGGTCTTCGAGCACGACATCGCCGAGATCTGCGGCGCCGTCCACGACGCGGGCGGACAGGTGTACGTCGACGGCGCCAACCTGAACGCGCTCGTCGGCGTCGCCCGCCCAGGCCGCTTCGGCGGCGACGTGAGCCACCTGAACCTGCACAAGACCTTCTGCATCCCGCACGGCGGGGGTGGACCCGGTGTCGGTCCGATCGCGGTCGGAAAGCATCTCGCGGCCTTCCTGCCCGGACATCCGCTCGCTCCCGAACTTCCCGGGGACGTCACGATCGCGGCAGCCCCGTACGGGTCGGCGTCCATTTTGCCGATCACCTACGCCTACATCGCGATGATGGGTGCGCAGGGCCTGCGCCGGGCGACGTTGACGGCAATCGCGTCGGCGAACTACATCGCGCGACGCCTGGCCGATCACTACCCGGTGCTCTACACGGGCGAGGAGGCCGCCGGTGCGGACACCGGGGCGGTGGGTGGCTGGGTCGCCCACGAGGCGATCCTTGATCTGCGGCCGTTGACCAAGGCGACCGGAGTCACCGTCGACGATGTGGCAAAGCGACTGGCCGACTATGGTTTCCATGCCCCGACCATGAGCTTTCCGGTGGCCGGAACGCTGATGGTGGAACCGACCGAGAGTGAGAACCTCGCCGAGCTCGACGCCTTCTGTGACGCGATGATCGCGATTCGCGCGGAGATCGACGAGGTCGGTGCGGGGACCTGGCCGGCTGACGACAACCCGTTGCGCGGCGCGCCGCACACCGCCGAGTCTCTCGTAGGCGAGTGGGATCATCCGTATTCGCGGGAGACCGCGGTGTATCCGCAGGGTCTGCCCTCGGCGGGTGCGCGGGCCAAGGTGTGGCCCGCGGTGCGGCGCATCGACGGTGCGTTCGGCGACCGCAACCTGGTGTGCAGCTGCCCGCCGGTGTCGGCATTCGCCGAGTGACATCGGTTCGCCTGCCGTGACGGGCGTCGGCCGCCCGAAGACCGGGTGGGCCGACGGCCGATCAGCCGGCCGAGGGGCCGTAGATCAGCTTGTTGATCGTCACGATGGCCTGGTTTTCCGGATTCGGCATCGGGTCGTCGGTCACCGGAAAGGTCACTGTCGCGGTCTTCGCCGGTAGCGGGGCGTCGCCGCGGAAACCCAGGACGGTGAGTGCCCGCAAATGTTCGGGTTTGCCTGCGAAGGTGAGGAATTCGGCTACCGCGGCACCGGCGAATTCGGGCACCTGATCGCCCTTCAGATGCACCACCGGGAAGTCGGCGATGGGCGTCGGGCCCGACGGCATCACCTCGGCAAGGCGGGCGCGGGCGTCGTTTTTCGTCAGCTGATACAACCGCTGCTCGGTGATCGGCACGGCATGGATCGCGGCCGTGGCAGGATCGCTCGCGTCGGCGATCGCGCCGGCCGCTCCGGCCGGGGATCCGTCGGGGGAGCGCGGCGCCGATTCGGTGAGGGCATCGATGCTCGACGCGACGCGTGGAGAGGCGGCGTCGTCGGCGGTCAATGTGCCCATGCTCCGGGTCACCCGCATCGCCACCGCCTGCGCGGCCAGTGCGGTCGGGTCGGACTGGCCCTCCCTGGGCATTGCCATGCGCAGCGAGCCCCAGCCCTGGAGGCCGAAATCACCGAGACTGTCGTCACGTCGCTGCAAGGTGGGCAACTGGCCCCAATCGAGTCGGCCGGAGAGCTTCGTGCCGAGTTCGGGCGCGGTGGCGAGCACGACCGGGGAGGTCACCAGCGAGTCCGGATCACCGTCGACGAGATCCGGTTTGGCCGTCGTGAGCTCGGCCGCCCACACCGAGGACTGCGGAACCCAGGCGGCCGGGTAGGCCCCCATCGACGCCGTGTCCCAGTTGCCTGTCAGTCCGTCGAGGGTGACCTTGGCGTCTCGGGCCGCCACCGCGATGCGCACACAGTGGTCCCGGACGACCGGATGGGTATCGCTGTAGGCCGCAGCGACGGCCGTGAGTCCGGGGGTGATGTCCGGGTCGGCGAGGATCGTCACCGTGGCCGGCCCCTTGACGCACGTGGCGGCGGCTTGATCGGCCTCACGGTTCACGTGATCACCGACCCGGAACCACACCACCACGCACGCGGCCACCAGCACCACCGCCAGCAGCGCCAGGACGAGGCCGCGGCTCACTCCACGATGCCGCAGCTTGTTCTTGTCATCATTGACGCGATGGTGTGCCACCCCGGGTCCTCCCATTATCCGACCGGCCCGGGCGCACCTCGTGGTGTGCCCGGGCCGGTCGTTACCTCACGCCTGTGCGGCGGCTTTGTACTCGCGGCGCCGACGATGCAGGATCGGCTCGGTGTAACCGCTCGGTTGTGTGGTGCCCTCGAGAATGAGTTCCTTTGCTGCCTGCCACGCGATGTTGGTGTCGAAGTCCGGCGCCATCGGTGAATAGGTCGGATCCCCCTCGTTCTGGCGGTCGACGACCGGGGCCATCCGCTTCAGCGACTCGACCACTTCGTCGGCCGTCACGATTTCGTGCCGGATCCAGTTTGCGAGCAACTGACTCGAGATCCGCAGTGTCGCGCGGTCCTCCATCAGCGCTATGTCGTGGATGTCGGGGACCTTCGAGCAACCGACGCCGTGATCGATCCAGCGCACCACATATCCGAGGATGGACTGGCAGTTGTTGTCGAGCTCCTCACGCTTTTCCTCGTCGGACCAGTCGGTCTTGGGGGCCAGCGGGATGGTGAGGATGTCGTCGACCGACGCCGGATCACGCTTGGCGATCTCGTTTTGACGTTCGAAGACGTCGACGAGGTGATAGTGCATTGCGTGCAGGGTCGCAGCCGTCGGTGAGGGCACCCAGGCGGTGGTCGCCCCGGCCTTGGGCTGGCCGATCTTCTGCTCGACCATGTCGGCCATGAGATCGGTCATCGCCCACATGCCCTTACCGATCTGGGCCTTGTGCTGCAGACCGGCGGCCAGGCCGGTGTCCACGTTGAAGTCCTCGTACGCAAGAATCCACTTCTGCTTCTTCATCTCGCCCTTGCGGATCATCGCGCCGGCTTCCATCGAGGTGTGGATCTCGTCGCCGGTGCGGTCGAGAAAGCCGGTGTTGATGAAGACCACGCGATTCTCCGCGGCCTTGATGGCCGCCTTGAGGTTCACCGTGGTGCGGCGCTCCTCGTCCATGATCCCCACCTTGAGGGTGTTCTCGGGCAGGCCGAGGACCTTCTCCACCCGGCCGAACAATTCGGCGGTGAAGGCGACCTCGTCGGGGCCGTGCATCTTCGGCTTGACGATGTAGATCGATCCGGTGCGGGAGTTCTGCAGGCCCGTGCCGGAGAGTCCGGGGATACCGGCCAGCGCGGTGAAGAGTGCGTCGAGAATGCCCTCGGGCACCTCGTTGCCGTCGGCGTCGAGGATCGCCGGATTGGTCATCAGGTGACCGACGTTGCGCACGAACAGCAGCGAGCGACCGTGCAGGTCGAAGCCGGAGCCGTCGGGTGCGTTGTATTCGCGGTTGCCGTTGAGAGTGCGGGTGAAGGTCTTGCCGCCCTTGGCGACCTCCTCGGCCAGATCACCCTTGTTGAGGCCGAGCCAGTTCCGGTAACCGAGGACCTTGTCGTCGGCGTCGACGGCCGCGATCGAGTCCTCGAAGTCCATGATCGTGGTGATGGCCGACTCCATCACGACGTCCTTGACGCCCGCCGGATCGGTCTGGCCGATCGGCGAGGTCGGATCGATCTCGATGTCGAGGTAGAGACCGTTGTGGCGCAACAGGATCGACGCCGGCGCCGAGGCGTCGCCGCGGTAGCCGGCGAACGCCGACGAATCGGCGAGGGCCGAGGTGGAGCCGTCGGCCAGGGTGACGGTCAGCGCGCCACCGGCGATGGTGAATGCGGTGACGTCGGTGTAGCTGCCCCGCTCGAGCGGAACCGCCTTGTCCAGGAACGCCTTTGCGTAGGCGATCACCTTGTCGCCGCGAACCTTGTTGTAGGAACTGCCCTTTTCGGCGCCGCCGGTCTCGGGAATGACATCGGTCCCATACAGGGCGTCGTACAACGACCCCCATCGGGCGTTGGACGCATTGAGGGCGAACCGGGCGTTGAGGATCGGCACGACCAACTGCGGGCCGGCGGTCTCGCTGATCTCCCGATCGACCCCGGCGGTGCCGATCTCGAAGTCGTCGGGAACCGGGACGAGGTAGCCGATCTCGGTGAGGAACTGTTTGTACTCGGCGAAGGTGGCCGGATCGGTGAAGTCGGCGCCCCGGTGATCACGGTGCCAGGCGTCGATCTTGGTCTGTAGCTCGTCGCGGACCGCGAGTAGCTTTTTGTTGCGCGGCGCGAGATCGTTGATGACCTCGGCGGCCCCCGACCAGAACGTGTCGGCGTCTACTCCGGTGCCCGGCAGCGCCTCGTCGTTGACGAAGTCGTAGAGAACTCGAGAGACCTGCAAGCCGTTGACGGTGATCCGGTCCGACATGTGCGCCTTCCTTCGATACGGTGCCCACGGGTTCCGGCCATGCCCGGCGATGGGCGTCGCGGTGTCGCCGACCCGTGGTTCTGCGGTGTGCGGTCCTCTATGCTACTCGGCGGAAACCTCGACCTCGGTGGCGGTGGGTTCATCGCGTTCGACGCCGGGCAGGGCGCCGAGCGCGGCAACGATCTGTGCGCGCACCGCACCGGCCCGCTGCGTGATGGCGGTCTGCTCCCGGACGTACTCGGCGCGCCCGGTGGCGGACTCGACCGGGATCGGCTGGTAGCCGAGTTCGCGCAGATCGTAGGGGCTGGCCCGCATGTCGATCTCGCGGGCGTCGCGGGCGAGTTCGAAGGCAGCGAGGGTGAGACCGGACTCGAGCAGCGGGGAGAGGGTGAAGCATGTGCGGTAGAGGTCCATGGCGACGTGTAGACAGCCGGGTTGATCGGTGCTGTGACGATCGGCAGGGGACAGGGGGCGCTCGTTGCGGGGGCGCGCCGGATCGGTGAAGAACCGGAACGCATCGAAATGTGTACAGCGCAATGGCATCGACTCGACGACGGCGTCGGTGCCGGTGGCGCCGAGTCGTAGCGGGTGCGGGTGGCGGGTGTCGCGACAGCGGTAGACCATCGCCCACTCATGCAGTCCGAAGCAGCCCAACCGCGCCGTCCGCGCACCGGTCGCGGTGAGCAACGCGCGGGCGGCGCGCACCGCATCGAGACGACGGGACAGAAACTCGGGATCGACCCGTACTCCGTCGGCCGTGCGGTGATAGCCGCGCAGCGTGAGGAGGTCACGGGCCTGCGCGTCGTCGTCCGTCTCCAGGACGACGCCGAAGCCGGGATGCCAGCGGCGGATGTGTGCGGGCCGCGAGGAGTAATAGGTGAACAGGAAGTCCAGCACCGGATGGCTGCGGCCCGTTCGACGCAGGCGCAGGTACGGGCCGATGGCCTCCTCCACCCGTCGCTCGTGCGCGGCCCGCTGCGCGAGCCACTGCGCCGGGGTCAACGTGTGCGTCGGCACGTCAGATCCGGTGGGTTTCGTCGTTGACGGTGCCGACGAACTCCTCGACGAGGTCGGCGAGGGCCACGATCCCGACGGTGCGGCCGGACTCGTCGACGACGGCACCGAGGTGCGAGCTGGTACGGCGCAGCACTCCGGTCGCCTCGTCGAGTGGGGTGTCGGCGGCGATCACCGGCAGCGCCCGGACCTTGTCGATCCCGATGACGGTGTCGGGACCGATCCGTTCGTCGAGAATGTCGTCGAGGATGTCCTTGAGATGCAGGTAGCCGGTGTAGGTGCCATCGGGATCACGTACCGGGAATCGAGAGAATCCGGTGGCACTGACCGCGCGTTCGACCGCACCCAGTGTCGGCCCGGTGCCGCCGGTCGCCGGATCACGCTCGACATCGACACTGCGCATCCGGTCGAGCGGGATCATCACCTCGGCAACCATGCGACTCACCGATCGCAGTGCCCGGTTCAGACGCGCGTGCTCCTCGGCGTCGATGAGACCTTCCTCGCGGGATTCGCCGAGCATCTGGGCCAGTTGGACCGGCGACACCGTCGAATCGAGTTCATCCTTGGGTTCCACCCGCATCGCCCGCAGCGTGATGGTGGCCAGCCAGTTGTAGATGCTGATGAACGGCCGTGCGATCTTGATGAATACCAGGTGCACCGGCACCAGTAGCATTGCCGACGCCTCCGGTCCCGCGAGTGCGATGTTCTTGGGGACCATCTCGCCGAGCAGGATGTGTAGCACCACCACCAACGCCAAGGCGACGACAAACGCGATCGGGTGCAGCAGTTGATCGGGGACACGCGCCAGATCCAATGGCGCCTCGAGTAGATGTGCGATCGCTGGCTCGGCGACCCGGCCCAGCAGAATCGAGCACACCGTGATGCCCAGTTGCGCACCGGCCAGGATCAACGACAGTTGCTCGCCGGCACGGATCACCATGCGTGCACGTGACTTTCCGCTCTCGGCAAGAGCCTCGAGGCGGTCGCGGCGCGCGGAGATGATCGAGAATTCCGCGCCGACGAAGAATGCGTTGCCCGCCAATAACGCCACCGCCAGCACGATGGCCCCGATGTCGTTCACCGGTCGCGTCCCGTCGGCGCGTCGCGCTCGGTCGGTCGGTCGGGTGTGGGCGGGGCGTCGGATGCATCGTCGGTGATGGGCTGCACGGACACGACGTCGACGCGGCGGCCGTCCATCTCGGTCACTCTCGCCCGCCAGCGCTGGGCCGGGAACTCGTCGTCGAAATCATCGCTCTCGTCATCATCGGAATCGGATTCGACCACCGGCGTGCGGGCGGGCAGTTCGAGGGTGTCGCCCGCTTGCGGAACACGTCCGAGGACAAACATCACGAGGCCGCCGAGGGTGTCGTAGGAACCGTCGGGCGCGCGGTAACCGGTGGCGTCATACAACTCGTCGACACGCAGCAGCCCCGAGCACAGGAATCCGCCGTCCCCATCGGCCTGCACATCGGGGTGCTCGTTGTCGTGTTCGTCGGTGACGTCGCCGAGGATCTCCTCGATGAGGTCCTCGGTGGTCACGATCCCGGCAGTGCCGCCGTACTCGTCGATGACGACGCACAGTTCCATACCGTCTGCCCGGATGCGTTCCATCAAGGCGTCGCCGTCGAGAGTGACCGGTACCCGCCCGACCGCCCGGGCGAGGGCCGCGACAGTGGTCGTGGACTGTTGTTCGGGTGCGACGGTGAAGGCCTGCTTGATGTGCACGACGCCGATCAGTTCGTCGAGATCACCGTCGTCGACGACCGGGAACCGGGAGTGACCGGTGGCCGAGCACGCGATCACCAGATCGCGGACACTGGCATCCCGGTCGAGACATTCGACGGTGACGCGCGGAGTCATCAGATCCTCGGCGGTCAGTTCACCGAATCGCAGCGAACGATTGACCAGCGTTGCGGTGTCCTCGTCGATGGAGCCCTGCCGGGCCGAGTTGCGGACCAGCGACGCCAGCTCCTGCGGTGAACGTCCCGATCGGAGTTCCTCCGCCGGTTCGATGCCGAACCGGCGCACCACCCAGTTCGCCGAGCTGTTGAGACCGTTGATCACGTACCGGAAGGTCGCCGAGAAGATCGTCATCAGCCCCGCGGTCGCCCGCGCCACCGCGAGCGGATTGGCGATCGCGAGGTTCTTCGGGACGAGCTCGCCGAACACCATCGACAGCGAAGTGGCGATGATCAGCGACAACGCCAGCGCGACGCCCGACGCTGCCCCGGCACCGAGCCCCGCGGCCTTCAGGCCCGGCGTGATGAGCTGGGCGAGAACGGGTTCGGCGATGTAGCCGGTGACCAGTGTGGTGATCGTGATGCCGAGCTGCGCCCCGGACAACTGGAACGAGAGGGTGCGGTGGGCGCGCTGCACCATCCGCGACCGACGGTCACCGCGGGTGGCGACATCGGAATCGACCGCCGAACGTTCCAGCGCGGTGAGCGAGAACTCGGCGGCCACGAACAACGCGGTGCCGAGGGTCAGTGCGACGAAGCCGACGAGCCCGGCGACGTAGAGGACTGTCTGCACCCGGCGCTCACCACCCGCCCGGCAAGGGGCGGCCCTCCGCGAATCCGGCGGCCGACTGCACCCCGAGGACGACCCGGTCGTGCAGTTCGGTCAGGGTGCGCGCCCCGGTGTAGGTGGCCGTACTGCGTACGCCCGAGCAGATGTGGTCGATCAGGTCCTCGACGCTGGGCCGATCGGGGTCGATCGGGATCCGCGATGACGAGATGCCTTCTTCGAACAGGCTCTTGCGGGCCCGGTCGTACGAGTTGTCATCGGCCGAGCGGGCGACGACCGCGCGTTTGGATGCCATGCCGAAACTGACCTTGTATGCGCCGTGCGCGTCCTGCTGCAGATCACCGGGCGACTCATAGGTGCCGGCGAACCATGACCCGATCATCACGTTGGACGCACCAGCGGCCACCGCGAGGGCCACGTCACGCGGATGCCGGACGCCACCGTCGGCCCAGACGTGCGCACCGTGCTCGCGGGCGGCGGCGGCGCAGTCGGCCACCGCCGAGAACTGCGGACGACCGACACCGGTCATCATCCGCGTCGTGCACATCGCGCCGGGCCCGACCCCGACCTTGACGATGTCGGCGCCGGCGCGGATGAGGTCGATGGTGCCCTCGGCGGAGACCACGTTGCCTGCGACGATCGGCACGCCGAGGTCGACGGCGGCGACCGATTCGATGGCGGCGAGCATACGCTCCTGGTGTCCGTGAGCAGTATCGATGACCAACAGATCTGCCCCGGCCTTCACCAGGTCGGTCGCCTTGGCGGCCGCATCGCTGTTGATGCCGACCGCTGCGGCGATCCGTAGGTGACCGTCGGCGTCGACGTTGGGTCGGTAGACGCCGTGACGCAGAGCCGCGACCCGTGTCAGTACGCCGGCGAGTGTGCCGTCGGCGTGGGTCAGAACCGCCAGCTCCTGACGCAGTTCGGTCAACGCATCGAATACCTCGCGGGGCGGGGTGTGCACCGGCAACGTGACCACCACCGGGGCCAGGATGTCGGCGACGCGGGCGAAGCGATCCACGTCGGCGCACGCGGCTTCGGTGACCAGACCCACCGGGACGTCATCGTCGACGACGACCGCCGCGCCGTGCGCACGCTTGGTCAGCAGCGCGAGGGCATCGGAGACCGAGTCCTCACGCGTCAACACGACCGGCGTGTCGGCCACCAGGTCGCGCGACTTGACGAAGGCGATCGAACGGGTGGCCGCCGCCAACGGGAGATCCTGCGGCAGCACCGCGAGTCCGCCTCGGCGCGCGAGGGTTTCGGCCATCCGTTTTCCCGACACCGCGGTCATGTTCGCCGACACGATCGGAACGGTGGTGCCCGACCCGTCGTGTGTGCTCAGGTCGACGTCGAAGCGCGACGTCACGTCGGAACGGTTCGGGACGACGAACACATCGTCATAGGTGAGATCGTGGGTCAGGTGATGACCGGAGAGGAATTGCATCGGAGTGCTCGAGCCCTTTCTACTGCTCCACCTCGCTGCGGTCGCCGCCCCACAGCGTGTGAAAGGTGCCCGGCTTGTCGATGCGCTGATAGGTGTGTGCGCCGAAGTAGTCGCGCAGGCCCTGGGTGAGGGCGGCAGGCAGCCGTTCGCTGCGCAGGGCGTCGTAGTACGACAGCGACGACGAGAACGCCGGTGCCGGTACGCCGACGGTGGCCGCGATCGCCACTACCCGCCGCCAGGCGTCGATCCCGGATTCGACGGCTTCCCGGAAGTAGGGAGCCAACAGCAGACTCGGCAGGTCCGGGTTGTCGGCGTAGGCCTCGCGGATGCGGTTGAGGAACTGCGCGCGGATGATGCACCCGCCACGCCAGATGGTGGCCAGCGATCCGGGATCGACGTCCCATCCGTACTCTTTGCTGCCCGCCGCGATCTGATCGAATCCCTGGGCGTAGGCGACGACCTTGGATGCGTAGAGCGCTGCGCGGATGTCGTCGATGAAGGCGGCCTTGTCGCTCGGAGCCGCACCCGGCGAACCGCCGGCCAGTCCCCGGGCCTCGGCACGCTGGTCGGTGGCGCTGGACAGGGCGCGGGCGAACACGGCCTCGGCGATACCGGTCGTCGGGATACCCAGATCGAGTGCCGACTTGACCGTCCACCGGCCGGTGCCCTTCTGGCCCGCTGCGTCGACGATGACGTCGACGAGCGGCTTGCCGGTGTCGGCGTCCACCTGCGCGAGAACCTGCGCGGTGATCTCGACCAGGTAGCTCTCGAGGTCTCCGGTGTTCCAGCCGGAGAAGACATTGCCGATCTCGGCGACCGGCAGGTCGAGCACCCGGCGCATCAGGTCATAGGCTTCGCCGATGAGTTGCATGTCGGCGTATTCGATGCCGTTGTGGACCATTTTCACGAAGTGCCCACTGCCATCCGGGCCGATATGGGTGCAGCACGGTTCGCCATCGACGTGGGCCGAGATCGACTCCAGCAACGGGCCGAGTGACTTGTAGGACTCGGCCGGCCCGCCGGGCATGATCGACGGGCCGTTGAGGGCGCCCTCCTCGCCGCCGGAGATCCCGGCGCCGACGAAGTGGAGCCCGCGTTCGGCCATTGCCTTCTCGCGGCGGATCGTGTCGGTGTACAGCGAGTTACCGCCGTCGATGATGATGTCGCCGGTCTCCATGGCGTCGGCCAGTTCGTTGATGACCGCATCGGTGGCGTCGCCGGCCTTCACCATGATCAGCACCCGGCGTGGTTTCTCGAGTGCGTCGATGAACTCGGCGATGGTCTCGGTTCGGATGAACGAACCCTCGCTGCCGTGGTTCTCGATCAGGGCGTCGGTCTTGGCGATGCTGCGGTTGTGCAGCGCGACGGTGTATCCGTGGTGCGCGAAGTTGCGGGCGATGTTGGAACCCATGACGGCGAGACCGGTGACACCGATCTGAGCCTTGGCAGCTGGGGAGGTGGCGGGGTTGGTCATTGCTCCAGCCTATGGGTTCATGGCTGCGACGGTGTGTCGCCGGGTGCCCATGTCATCGTCGACACGAGTCGAGCGCCGATCTGCCGACGACGCGGGGCCGCGACGGGCGATGATCAGGCGCAAATTTCAGCGGTGTGCAGTGAGGAGGCGGCTGATCTCGGTGAGCCACGGGATCGCGACCGCCAGTGTGGGCACCGCGAGAATGGCGATCGCCGCGGCATAAGCGGCCATCGCCAGAAACGGGGTCGGCCGGTCGTGGCATAGGCGGTTCACGCGGGTCAGGGTGGTCGGGCCACCCACCGCCATCGCCCCACGCGGCGCGACCGCATCGGCGCACGCGACGAGCGCGCGGCCCAGCGTGGTCGGCGCGGTCGCGCGGACGGCCTGATCGTCGGCGAGCGCCTCCACGAGCAGTTTGACCGCGTCGAGCGCCGAACTGCTGCGGACGAACCGTGGGAACGCCTCGTGCAACGCGATGAAGGCCTCGAGAACGAGGTCGTGTCGGGCACGTAGGTGCGCTCGTTCGTGGGCGATGACGGCGATCAGCTCGTCGCGGGTCAGGCGGGAGACGACGCCCTCGGAGAGCACCACGCGTTGACGTAGCCCGGGCAGGCAATAGGCGAGGGGCTCACTCACGTCGAGCATGCGGATGTCGCGGGCGAAGAGCGGATGTGTGTGATCGGATCGATCGCAGGCGTCGAGGATATCGATCAACTGACGGTGGTTGGCGCGCCGTGCACGGGTACGTACCCCGACCCGCACCACGGTGAACAGCAGCCGCGCCCCGATCAGCAGCGTCAGCGCGAACACCGCCACATAGACCGACCACAGCGGCGCACCGAGTCGCTCGATTTCATGGAGCGGATGGGTGGTCGGGGCTCCATCGGCCCCGGGCGCGAGGAGGTTGGCGGCGATGGCGAGCCCGCAACTGAATGCCGACAGCACGGCGGCCAGAGCTATGGCCTGCCACAGGGTCATGGCCGCGCGGGGGGCGCGGATCGGCCAGGAGGCACGAGAGAGGATATCCGGCACCGGGCCGACCAACAGCAACGTCAGGATGCCGAAAAGAAGGGCGGTCATCGTTGGCTGTCCTCGCGGTTGGGCCGATCAGGCTGTTTCAGGTGAATCTAACCGGTTTCGTGGGGCGCTCGTGCGGCTTCGAGCTCATCGAGCGCCAGACGCAGTGCTGCGGCCTCGTCCGCACCGACGCGCCCGACAAACGACACCAGCGCCGCGTGTCGCGATCCGGAGGCGTCGGCTTCGCTGAGCGCATCGACCATCAGGGAGGCGACGAGATCTTCACGCGGGTGCGTGGGCACGTACTTGTGGGCCCGATCCTCGCGGATCTGGGTGACCAGGTTCTTTTTCGCCAGACGTTGCAAGACGGTCATCACCGTCGTGTAGGCCAGGGACCGGTTCTCCGACAACGACTCGTGGACCTGGCGCACCGTCTGTGGGGTAGGAGTGCTCCACAGGGTGTCCATGACCGCCCGTTCGAGGTCTCCCAATCCGTTCATCTTTCGCATTTTACTGTCACTTCTCCTCGATGCCGCATCCGACTTGTCGGTGCTTCTGCTGTGTCGCCTCGACGTCGGCTGTTGTGTGGTGTGACGTGCAGCTTCCCCGCGGTATTCCCCAACGCTTGACACTGGCGGTAAGGCTAGCCTACATTAACTCCCGTTGGGCCGCGTGAGAGTCCTGAGGGCTGCAGAGACCCCCGGCCCACACCGCGGTAGGCCCCACACGTCAACGAGGTGTGGGGCCTACCGGTTCCTGTAAGGCATTTTTGCCCCTTCCGATCCGATGTCGTTCCCATGCGGACACCGTCCGTGCCGCCTCGGCGAACCGGGCATGACACGCTTGTCACCATGACGAGCAATGACGAATTCGTGAAGGCGACAGGCAAGATCGGCCTCGACGGCGCGCTGGGCACCGTGATCGAGACCGTGACGATCGACGGATTGGTCGCCACGCTGGAGATCGGGCCGAAACACCATCAGCCCTTCGGCATCGTCCACGGAGGCGTGTACTGCGCCGTCGCCGAGAGCGCGGCCAGCATGAGCGGCTACCACTGGCTGCAGGAAACCGGCATCGGCGGCACCGCGGTCGGGGTCAACAACAACACCGACTTCCTCCGCTCGATCAGCGCCGGCACCATCACCGCCCGCACCAGTCCCATTCATCGCGGCCGGCGTCAGCAGCTGTGGGCGGTCGAGATGTTCGACGACGCCGACCGCCTGGTCGCACGCAGCCAGGTGCGGCTGCAGAACATCGAACTGCCCGACGGCGAGCGGCAGTGACCGGCGGCATCGCCGACGAGGTTCGCGCCCGCATCGACGATGTGCTCGAGCCGGTCGACACCGACCTCGATCGCTGGTTTCCCGGTGACCGTGACGAGTCGCAGCCCGTTCACACCGTCTATGTCAGTGCCGCCGACGTCGATGTCGATACCCCTCGGAAGTGGTCGGCGGTTGCGCTGGAACTCGAGGCCACGGCCCCGGCAGTCGCCGATCTCGCCGACGCGAACGTGCGCGAGATCACCCGGCACCGGCTCGCCACCACTCCGATCGAGGATCTGCGCATAGATCTCGAAGACGGATACGGATGGCGTGGCGACGTTCGGGAGGACGCCGACGCCCGGCGGGCCGGCACGATCCTCGCCCGGTGGGCGGCCGAGCGGACCTGGGCCCCGCGATTCGCCGGGGTCCGGGCGAAAGGGCTCGGGGCACGTGAGCGGGGACGCGGGATCCGCACCTTGGAACTCGTCCTCGACGCGGCCGGCGGCGTCCCGCCGGGGTTCGTCATCACTGTGCCCAAGTTGCGTGACGTCCGCCAGGTCGACGCCATCAATGTGCTGTGTGCGGAATTCGAGCGGATCCACGGGCTCGCCGAGGGCGCGCTGCGCGTCGAGCTGCAGATCGAGATCCCCCAGGCAATTCTCGGTCCGGACGGCCGCGCGACGCTCGCGCAGGCCATCCACCGCGGCGCGCCGCGCATCGTCGGGCTGCACTACGGCACCTATGACTACAGCGCGGCCTGTGGCATCGTGTCCGCGCAGCAATCGCTCGAACACCCCGTCGCCGACCATGCGAAGGCCGTGATGCAGGTCGCCGCTGCGCAAACCGGCGTGTGGATCAGCGACGGGTCGACCCAGGTGATGCCCACCGGCAGTCCCCACCAGATCGACGCCGCCCTGCGTCGGCACCATCGGCTGGTCACGCGATCGCTCGAACGCGGCTTCTATCAGGGTTGGGATATGCATCCGGGGCATCTGGTCACCCGCTGGCTGGCCGTCACCGGTTTCTATCGGACGGCGATGCCGGCCGCCGCCGCGCGCCTGCAGGCCTATTTCGAGCGGCGCAGCGGTGACGTCGTCGACGAGCCGGCGACCGCGATGTCCTTGGCTCTGGTCATCCGACGCGGCCTGGCCGCGGGCGCGTTCACCGCCGACGAGGTGACCGATCTCGCACCCCTGTGCACGGTGCAGCGGCTCGCCGAACTGGCCGCAGGCGGCGGTGCGCTGACGCCCGACTGAGCGCCGCACTCGCTCGCCGCGCCGAGTGCCCCGAGTCGTGGCAGGATGACGGAGCCGACGCGCACCAGGGTTGCGCCGAGGTGAATTCGAATCGAACAGTGAAGCCCACACGGGGAAGTGAGGGGACCGGTGCGACTGTCGCCGCATGAGCAGGAACGGCTGCTGATCTCGTACGCCGCCGAGCTGGCCCGCCGCCGCAAAGGGCGCGGCCTGCGGCTCAATCATCCCGAGTCGGTCGCGATCATCACCGATCACGTCCTCGAGGGCGCGCGGGACGGCCGGTCGGTCGCCGAACTGATGGCGAGCGGACGCGAGGTCCTGAGCCGAGACGACGTCATGGATGGCGTGCCGGAGATGTTGCATGACGTGCAGATCGAGGCGACCTTCCCGGACGGCACCAAGCTGGTCACCGTGCACAACCCGATCGGCTGATCTCGCCGGTCGGGTACTCATCAGACAGGGACGCACATAAATGTCGGAGAAGATCTCGGCGCTGGTGCCGGGCGAGGTGATCGTCGCGGACGGCACCATAGAACTCAACGCGGGTGCCGATACCGTCACTCTCGGCGTCGTCAATCGCGGCGACCGGCCGGTCCAGGTAGGTAGTCACGTCCACTTCCTGCAGGCCAACCCGGCATTGGACTTCGACCGTGCCCGCGCGCGCGGACGACGTCTCGACATCCCGGCCGGAACAGCGGTGCGCTTCGAGCCGGGCATCGAGATGACGGTTTCGCTCGTCCCGCTCGGCGGCACTCGCGAGGTACACGGGATCTCGCTCGACGCACCCGGGAGGATCGACTAGATGGCCACGCTGGGGCGCGATCGCTACGCACAACTCTTCGGACCCACCACCGGTGACCTGATCCGGCTGGCCGACACCGACCTTCTCATCGAGGTCACCGAGGACCGCAGCGGCGGACCGGGTTCGGCCGGTGACGAGGCGGTCTTCGGTGGCGGGAAGGTCATCCGCGAATCGATGGGGCAGAGCCGCGCGACCCGGGCCGACGGCGCGCCGGACACCGTCATCACCGGTGTGGTGATCCTCGATCATTGGGGAATCATCAAGGCCGACATCGGTATTCGAGACGGCCGGATCGTGGCGATGGGCAAGGCCGGCAATCCTGACACGATGGACGGGGTGCATCCCGACCTGGTGATCGGGGCGTCGACGGAGATCATCGCGGGAAACGGCAAGATCCTCACCGCCGGCGGCATCGACTGTCACGTCCACTTCATCTGTCCGCAGATCATGGACGAGGCGCTGGGCAACGGGATCACCACTCTGGTCGGTGGTGGCACCGGGCCGGCCGAGGGCTCCAAGGCCACGACGGTCACCCCGGGCGCCTGGCATCTCGCGTCGATGCTCGCCGCCACCGATCACTGGCCCATGAACATCGCCCTGCTGGGCAAGGGCAACACCGTCAGTGCCGAGGCGATGCGCGAGCAGGTCCGTGCCGGCGCATCGGGTTTCAAGCTGCACGAGGACTGGGGGAGTACCCCGGCGGCGATCGACGCCTGTCTGCGCGTCGCCGACGAGACCGGGGTGCAGGTCGCCCTGCATTCCGACACGCTCAACGAGGCCGGCTTCGTCGAGTCGACGCTGGGCGCCATCGCGGGACGCAGCATCCACGCCTATCACACCGAAGGCGCGGGCGGCGGGCACGCGCCGGACATCATCACGGTGGCCGCCGCGGCCAACGTGCTGCCCAGTTCGACCAACCCGACGCGCCCGCACACCGTCAACACCCTCGACGAACATCTCGACATGTTGATGGTGTGCCATCACCTCAATCCGACGGTGCCCGAGGATCTCGCCTTCGCCGAGAGCCGCATCCGGCCGTCGACGATCGCCGCCGAAGACCTCCTCCACGACCTCGGCGCGATCTCGATGATCGGCTCGGACGCCCAGGCGATGGGCCGCATCGGCGAGGTGGTGCTGCGGACCTGGCAGACCGCGCACGTGATGAAGCGCAAACGCGGGTCGCTCGCCGGCGATGGCCGGGCCGACAACAACCGGGCGCAGCGCTACATCGCCAAATACACGATCTGCCCGGCCGTCGCGCACGGCTTCGACGACGAGATCGGTTCGGTCGAGGTCGGCAAGCT
Organism: Gordonia sp. DT30; assembly: GCF_049844915.1. NCBI lineage: Bacteria > Bacillati > Actinomycetota > Actinomycetes > Mycobacteriales > Gordoniaceae > Gordonia > Gordonia sp. DT30. The sequence continues at coordinate 100,005 of NZ_JBNCLY010000001.1, forward strand.
CGCCGACCTCGTGCTCTGGAACCCCGCGTTCTTCGGCGTGAAGCCCGATCTGGTCATCAAGGGCGGTGCAATCGCCTGGGCACAGATGGGCGACGCGAATGCGTCCATCCCGACGCCACAGCCGGTCCTGCCGCGGCCGATGTTCGGTGCGGCCGCGCCGACGGCTGCGGACACCTCGATCACCTTCGTCGCGCCGGGCTGCGACGAGAATCTCGCCGAACGCATCGGCATCCGGCGGCGCCTGGCTCCGGTCAAGAACACCCGTTCGGTGGGCAAGGCGGACATGCCGCGCAATGACGCCACGCCGAGCATCGAAGTGGACCCCGACACGTTCACCGTTCGGGTCGACGGCGAGGTGTGGGACGCCGAGCCGGTTGCGGAATTGCCGATGGCGCAACGCTATTTCCTTTTCTGAGGTGCCGGTGATCATCGACTCCTGGTCTTCCGATTCCGGCCCGCTCGGCGCGGGCTCCGGCCGGCCGTCGTCGCCACTGGCGATGATGCTGGCATTGGCCGACTCACGCTTGCCGGTGGGCGGTCACGTCCATTCCGGGGGCGTCGAGCAGGCCATCGCCGACGGCTTCGTCCGAAGTGTCGGCGATCTCGCCGCATTTCTGCACCGTCGGTTGACCACCACCGGACTCGTGTCGGCGTCGATCGCGGCGGCGGTCGCCGACGGCGCGCTCGACGTGCCGACCGCCCAGATCGAGACCGATGCACGTACCCCGTCGTCGGCGGCCCGCAAGGCGTCCCTCGCACAGGGGCGCGGCATGGTCCGCCTGGCCCGGCGGATGTGGCCCGGCGCCGACTGGTCCGGCCACCGGCCGGCCACCCATCTACCGGTGATCAGCGGGTCGGTCGGCCGCGCGTCGGCACTGTCGGGGTTTCATACCGCACTCGTCCTCGTCTACACGACCGTCAGCGGCTCGGCCACCGCCGGGCAGCGCCTGCTGGCGCTCGATCCGGCCGACGTCGCGCTGATGATCGTCGACCTCGGGGCCGAATGCGAGGCCGTCGCCGCGCAGGCCGCCACCGGGCTCGCCGACCTGTCCGACCCGATTCTCGATGTCTTCGCCGAACGGCACGAGACCCGCCCGATGCCCCTGTTCATGAGTTGAATGTTCACGCGCTGAACCGGATTCGCTCGGCCGCCGGCCGAACGATCGCCCGTCACATCGCCACCAGAGAGGATCGCCCATGCCCCCGCATCTGATCGACGGAGAACCACACGACCACGGCCTCGAGCGCCCGCGTCGGCACCGGGAACCAGGTGAGCCACTGCGTATCGGCATCGGCGGTCCGGTCGGTTCCGGTAAGACCGCGCTCGTCGCCGCCCTGTGCAGGCAACTGCGCGAGGAGTTGTCGGTGGCGGTGTTGACCAACGACATCTACACCACCGAGGACGCCGACTTCCTGCGCCGGCACGCCGTGCTGCCCGACGAACGCATCACCGCGGTGCAGACCGGCGGTTGCCCGCACACCGCGATCCGCGACGACATCACCGCCAATCTCGATGCCATCGACGACCTGATCGCGGCCAATCCGCCGCTGGATCTGATCCTCGTCGAATCCGGTGGCGACAACCTGACCGCCACCTTCTCCACCGGACTGATCGACGTCCAGATCTTCGTCATCGATGTCGCCGGCGGTGACAAGGTGCCCCGCAAGGGCGGTCCGGGGGTGACCTTCTCGGATCTGCTCGTCATCAACAAGACCGACCTCGCGCCGCGGGTCGGTGCCGATCTCGGTGTGATGCGAAGCGACGCGGAGAAGGTACGCGAGGGCCGTCCGACCGCGATGATCTCGCTGACCGACGACCCGGCTGCCACCGACGTACTCGCCTGGGTGCGTGGACATCTCGCGCAGGCCGCCACGGTCGGCGGATAGGTGCACACCGAGGTCGAGATCGTCGCCGAGGCGCGGCGCTCGCCACGGATTCGATGTACCGGCGGACTGGCGGTGCGTCAGACGGGTGCGGCTTCGGCGCATCTCGTCGGTACCGCCGCCACGCCCCTCGGTGGTGACCACATCGAGGTGCTGGTGCGGCTCGGCCCGGGTGCCGCCCTCGACCTGGGTTCGGTGGCCGCCACCATCGCACTGCCCGCGGCCGATCGGGTCGACTCGACGTCGCACTGGCGGATCGAGGTCGGCGCCGGCGCACGGCTGCGCCTCGATCCCCAGCCGACGGTGATCGCCGGCGGCGCGGATCACCAGTCCGTCATCGAGGTGTACGCCGATGCCGACGCGATGATCGATCTGCACGAGCACATCCAGATCGGGCGCTCCGCGTCGCACCACCCCGACGACGCGACCGGGCGGTGGCACGGCCGATTGCACGTCGACGTCGGCGACCGTCCGATCCTGCGGCACGGTCTGGCGCTGGGCAGCGGATCCGCCTCGGCTGCAGTCGGATTGACGACGATCACCAGTGTTTTCCGCTATCCGGACACCCGCCCGGCCGTGGTCGACGCCACCCATTTCGCTGCTCGACTGGCGTTGGCCGGTGACGCAACGCTGACCACGTCACTCAGCGAAGGTCTCGCGCAGGGACGGGCCCGTTGCGATGCCCTCGAGGTGGCCACGCTCATCGACCACCAGCGATCTCGACAGACGACAGCACCCGCCGACTCGCGCAGCGATACCGGCGGGTGCTGGAGGTAGCGGCGCGATCAGCTCGCGGCGGTGTCGTCGGCCCCGGCGGAGGCCGCCTCGACTTCCTCGACCGGCTTCTTCTCCAGGGCCGATAGTGCACCGATCGCGGTACGGGCATATACCTGCTGCTCGGTCACCGCGAGCTGCGAGCGACCGCGCGTGGTGAACGCGAAGAACCAGTTGATCAAGGTGTTCAGCCGGTTGCGGAACCCGACGAGGTACACCAGGTGCAGTGCAAGCCAGCCCAGCCACGCGAAGTAGCCCTCGGTTTCGAACTTCTTCTTGGTTCCCGGGATCGGCACCTGCATCACGGCACTGAAGCGGGAGATGGTGGCCATCGACCCCTTGTCGAAGTAGCTGAACGGCTTGCGCTGATCCGGCGTCTGGCCCTTGAGCTCGGCCTTGATCGCATCGGCAGCGTACCGGCCGCCCTGGATCGCACCCTGTGCGACGCCTGGCACCCCGTCGACCGCCATCATGTCGCCGACGACGAAGACATCCGGGTTACCCGGAATGGTGAGGTCGGCTCGCACCTTGACCCGGCCCGCGCGGTCGAGTTCGACGCCGGATTGTTCGGCGAGCTGTTTGCCCAATGGGCTGGCCTGCACCCCTGCCGACCACACCTTGCACTGGGATTCGATCCGGCGGGTGGTGCCGTCCTTCTCCTTCACGACGAGTCCGTCGTAGTCGACGTCGACGACCATCGCGTTGAGCTGGATCTCGACGCCCATCTTCTCCAGCCGCGCCGCGGCCTTGCGGCCGAGGTTCTCTCCGAACGGGGGCAGCACCGCCGGTGCCGCATCGAGGAGGATCACCCGTGCCTCGGTGGGATCGATGTTGCGGAAGGCGCCCTTGAGGGTCTTGTCGCTCATCTCCGTGATCTGGCCGGCCAACTCCACGCCGGTCGGTCCGGCGCCCACGACCACGAAGGTCAGGAGCTTGGCGCGTTCGGCGGGATCGTCGGACAACTCGGCCTGCTCGAACGCCCCCAGGATGCGCCCGCGCAACTCCAGCGCGTGGTCGATGGTCTTCATGCCCGGCGCATATTCGGCGAAGTGGTCGTTGCCGAAGTAGGACTGGTCGGCGCCGGCGGCGATGATGAGCTTGTCGTAAGGGGTGACGGTGACGCGCTCCAACAGTCGCGATGTCACGGTCTTGGCCGTCAGGTCGATCTCGAAGACATCACCCATGAGCACCTTGGTGTTGTGCTGCTTGCGGAGCACCACGCGGGTCGCCGGGGCGATCTCGCCTTCGGCGACGATTCCGGTGGCGACCTGATAGAGCATCGGCTGGAACAAGTGATGAGTCGTCTTGGCGAGGAGCGTGACGTCGACGTCCGCCTTCGCGAGCCGCTGGGCTGCGAAGAGACCACCGAAGCCGGAGCCGATGATGACGACGTGAGGACGTGCCGAAGTCGGGGTGGGACTGCTCATCCGAGAACGTCTCCTACTCGATTGTGGTGATGCCCGATGGTGGACATGAGCGCTCGGTTGTTGCCGGGCGCTACTTGCCATCGTGTACGAACGCGGTCACGTGCGCACGGTTTCCCACGGTAGTCCTCGTCGATGGATCGGTCGCGGTGAGGCGTCACTCACCGACGCGGGTCGCGGCGCGATCCGCGCGGCGGCCGAGGTGTCAGGCGGTGAGATCGGTCGACGACGGCCAGACGGCGTTGCGCCGCTGCCAGTCCTCGAGCAACAAGTCGTATTCGACCTCGCCGAATCCGTGCGGGTCGTACTCGTCGCCCACGTGTATGCCACAGACGCGCATGCCGAGCTTCTCCATGACGCGCCGAGACGCGGTGTGGGTGGATGTGGCGCTGGCGAACAGGCGCTGCGCCGCGAGATCGGTGAACGCACGGTCGGTGACGATGCGGGCCGCCTCGGTGGCAAGACCCCGGCCCCAATATTCGCGACGCAATCGGTAGCTGAGTTCGAGTTCGGGCCGGCTGGAATGCCGCGGTGCCCGCAGGGACACCCAGCCGAGGAAGGCTCCGTAGCGGCGGTCGATCACCGTCCACATCCCGCCCCGCCCGGTGCGCAACTCGGTCTGGGCCCGCGGTACCACCCAGTCCTCGATGGTGCTGCGCGGAGTTGCATCACCGCTGCTGACGAAGCGCATCACGAGTGGATCGCTGTCGAGGCGCACCAGGTCGTCGATGTCATCGCGCTCGACCGGACGCAACAGCATCCGCGACGTCTCAATGATCACCCGGTCCCCAATGCCCTCATGCGTGCTTCCCCGATGTGTGCTTCCCCGATGTGTGCTGGTGGACTCCCGCGACCGGTGCACAATCGGCACGCACGGCAGGGTCCGCTCGGGACACGAGTGTACTGACTCGGTTGGTCCTCCGTCGTCATTTGCGGGTGTGTCGCGGCGGACCCGCCGGCGTGTTCGGCGCAGTGTGCGATGTCGGCGAAACCGGCCCGGCCGTTTCCGTCGGTGGGCCCCGCTAGGCTGCCTCTTGTGGCCATCGATACACCGCCGGGCGACTCCCGGCCCGCCGAGCCGGCAGCAGGGCCGGGCGCGCCCCTTGAGATCGAGCTCCAATTGCGTTGGGGTGACATGGATCTCAACGCTCATGTGAACAACGTCCAGGTCTCCAGGCTGTTCGAGGAGGGGCGTGTGCGGGCGTTCGGTCAATGGTTCACCGGGGGGATCGATCGGCTCCCCGTGGTGGTGGTACGGCAAGACGTCGAGTTCCGCGCACCTCTGTACTACAGCCTCGAGCCGGTGGTGGTCCGGCAGGCGATCACCCGGGTCGGCACCAGTTCGTACACCATCGGTGCCACCATCACCGCTGCCGACGGCACACTGTGCGCCCTGGCCCGCACCACGCTGGTGGCGGTCGACCCGACGACCAACCGGCCCACCGCCATCCCACAGTCCGCGCGCGACATCCTCGAAACCAACCGGGCCGATATCCCGGAACTACGCCCGCAGAACTGACGGGGTCACACTCGCTATGCTTGCGCTCCACCGTGCCGAACGCACCGACGTCCTTTCCGACGCACTCGCCGAGGTGTTGACCACCCCGCTGTCGGATCCCATGGCCACCGAACTCGTGGCAGTACCCGCCCGCGGCGTCGAGCGCTGGTTATCGCAGCGGTTGGCGAGTCGGTTGGGGACCTCGGCGGCCCGCGGTGACGGCATCGCCGCCAACATCGGGTTCTGTTCACCGAACGCACTGACCGACATGGTCGTCGATGCGATCGGCGGTGTGGAAACCGCGACCACCCCTGCCGAGCACTGGCGCTCCGACGGATTGGGCTGGCCGGTGCTGGCGGTGCTCGACGATCTCGTCACCGACCCGCAGATGCGAATGCTCGCGCGGCATATCGGTGCACTGGACGAATCCGACGACGGACGGGCCGGACGCCGCTATGCCACCGCTCGCCACATCGCCGATCTCTTCGAGCGCTACGCACGCCGGCGTCCGGGCATGCTCGCCGACTGGGCCGCGGGAGGGTCGGAGGACGGGGCAGGCGGGTCGTTGCCTGTCGACATGTCGTGGCAACCGAGATTCTGGCGCGAGGTGCGTCACCGGATCGGCAGTCCGCATCCGGTGGAACGGATGGGTGCCGTGTGTGATGCGATACGCGCCGATCCGCAGGCGGTCGACCTGCCGGACCGGGTGTCGATCTTCGGGCCGACCCGCGTCAACGAGACCTTCCGTCAGGTGGCTGCGGCGCTGGCGGTCCACCGTGACGTCCACCTCTTCGTTCCCCATCCCGGGCCGGCACTGTGGCGGGCGGTCGCCGGCGCCGGTGCCCCCGACGATGGCCGGCGGAGTTCGTGGCGTGCGCCATCGTTGCGAAATCCCTTGTTGGCCGGCCTTTCCCACGATGTCCAAGAATTGCAACTGACCGTCGCGCCGCTGGTGGATCGAGACATCCACCATGCGGCGTCCGACGGCCCCGCGACGACCGTGCTGGCGGCGGTACAGGCCGGAATCCGCGACGACGTCGATCCGCGTGCGCACCGCGGCACCTGTACCGCCGACGATTCGATCGAGATCCACGCGTGTCATGGCCCCGAACGCCAGGTAGAGGCATTGCGCGATCGGGTCCTGCACCTGTTCAGCGCCGACCCGACACTGCAGCCACGCGACGTGATCGTCATGTGCCCCGACGTGGAGACCTTCGCCCCGTTGATCCGCGGCGCCTTCGGGCAGAGCGGACTCGACCATCCCGCGGCCGCTCTGCGCGTGCGGCTCGCCGACCGCGGCCTGCGCCACCTCAACCCGGTGCTCGACGTGGTGGCCACCGTGGTCGAACTCGGCGCCGCGCGGGTCACCGCCGGTGAGGTCGTCGACCTCCTCGCCCTCGAGCCGGTCCGCCGGCGCTTCGCGATGTCCGACGACGACCTGGAATGGGTGCGGGAGTGGTTGTCGCGCAGTGGAATTCGGTGGGGGATCGACGACACGCAGCGAGCGCGATTCCAACTGTCCGGGTTTCCGCAGGGGACATTCGATGCCGGCCTGGACCGGATCGCGCTCGGTGTGGTCGCCGAGGAGGACGACGGCGAATGGCTCGGCACCGCGCTGCCGCTGGAGGGTGTGGAGAGCACTCAGATCGACCTCGCCGGCCGGCTGATCGAATTCGTCGATCGGCTCTCCTCGCTGCTGACCCGACTCACCGCCACCGCGCCTGCGGCCGAGTGGACCGACACGCTCATCGCCGTCGTCGAGGATCTCACCGACATCGCTCCCGGGGAGGAATGGCAGGTGGCGCAGGCTCGCCGAGCGATCACCGAGGCACTGTCGCCCACCACTGGGGACGCCGAGCGCGGGCAGAGCGATCCGGCCGCCACACTGCGGCTTTCGGACGTCCGTGACCTCGTCGCCATGATGATCGCCGGCCGGCCGACCCGAGCCAACTTTCGCACCGGTGAACTGACGGTGTGCACCCTGGTGCCGATGCGGTCGGTGCCACACCGGGTGATCGTGCTGCTCGGTATCGACGCCGACGCGTTCCCCCGCGCCCTGCGCGTGGACGGCGACGATATCCTCGGCCGCGTCCCCATGCTCGGCGAACGCAATCCCCGTGCCGAGGACCGGCAACTGTTCCTCGACGCGCTGACGGCGGCGCAGGAGAATCTGCTCGTGTTCTACACCGGTGCCGATCCGGTGTCGGGCAGTCGGGTACCACCTGCGGTGGTGATCAGCGAACTCGCCGAGACGGTCGCCACCCTGTGCGCGATGCCATCCGACGACGTGATCTGCCGCCACACGCTGCACGGGTTCGACGCCCGCAACTTCGAACCGGGCGCGTTCCGCGGCATCGCCGAACCGTTCAGTTTCGATCAGGGGTTGCTCGCCGGCGCACGTGCCCTGCGCGGGACGACGCGACCGGCCGCCCGGATCGCCGACAGCCACCTCGAAGGTCGTCGCGGCACCCATTTCGAGGAGTCCACCGACGACGTCGAATTATCTTCGCTCGTCGCTTTTTTCGCGAATCCGATCGAAGGATTCGTCCGGCAGCGACTCGGCGCCCGGATGCCTGAGGACGAGCGTGGCGACGACGACCGCCTCGATGTCGCACTCGCCGGTCTCGACGAGTGGGCGATCGGCGACCGACTGTTGACCCGGACACTGGCGGGTGCCGATCTGCGTGACTGCCAGATGGCCGAGTTGCGGCGCGGCACATTGCCGCCTGCCGAGTTCGGGCGGCGGGAGCTGACCCGGATCTCGCGGCAGGTGGCCGCGGTCCACGAGGTCGCGGCCGGGTTGCGTCAGGGCGATCCGGCGACCCGCGACTTCGTCCTCGATCTGCCCGGCGGGACACGTCTGCACGGCAGCGTCGGCGGCGTGTTCGGCAACGGCATCGTCGAGGCCACCTACTCCAAAGTGCGGGCCAAACAACGTCTGGCCGCATGGATCCGGCTCGTCGCGGTCGCCGCCGCGCACCGGTGTGGTGCCGTCGGCGGGGCGGCCGTCGACTCCATCACGATCGTCGGCCGCGCCGACCGGAAGGCACCCGGCATCACCGCGGTTCGGCTCGCGGCGCCCGACGACCCGCTGGCCACGCTCGCCGACCTCGTCGCCATCCGTCGGCTCGGCCTGCAGACCGTCCTGCCGCTGCCGCTCGATCCGGGGGCCGCCTACGGAATCAAACGCGCCGGGGGCAGTTCGGACTCAATCGCCCTGGTCGCAGCCGAAACCCGGTTTGCGTCGATGTTCGGCGCACAGAACGATCCCTATCTGCGCCTGGTCTACGGCGGCGACGTGACGACAACGGTCGCCTTCGACGAACTGACCCGGTTACGGGTGCCCGACGACCCGGTGTGGGGGCAGGTCGGTATGTCCGCGGGGGAGCCGGTGTTCACCACCCTCGCCGGGCGGATCTGGGAGCCGATCGTCGCCCATGAGGAGATCCGATGACCTTCCCGGCAACCGGCGTCGCCCGCGGCCGGCTCGATGCACCACGTCCCTTCGACCTCACCGAACCGCTCGACGAGCACACCACCGTCCTGGAGGCGAGTGCGGGCACCGGCAAGACCTACGCCATCGTCGGTATCGCCGCGCGGCACATCGCCGAGGGCCTGCCGATCGACAAACTGCTCCTGGTCACCTTCAGCCGCTCGGCGACCGCCGAACTCCGCGAACGGATGCGCGAGCGACTCACCGGACTGCTCACCGCCATCGACACCTCGACGCGCGGGGAGGTGCCTTCCGACGCCGACGAACTCGTCACACTCCTCCTGACCGGTGCCGCCGAGGAGATCGCGCTTCGCCGGGACCGGCTGGCACGCGCCCTGTCGGACTTCGATGCCTCGACCATCGCGACCACGCACACCTTCTGCAACCGGATGCTCGAAGCCCTCGGGTTCCTCGGCGAGCGGGAGTTGATCTACGAGATCGTCGAGGACGTCGACGATCTCGTCGAACAAACCGCTCTCGATCTCTATCTGCGGGGCTTCGCCCGCGACCCGGAGGACCCGGTGTTCACCTTCGACGACGCGGTGATCATCGCGAAGGAAGCCGTTCGAAACCCGGCTGTCGACCTGGTTCCGGCCGATACCGGGGCCGGTGCGGCCGCGCACCCGGCCGATCTGGTCGCCACCCGACGGGTCAACTTCTGCGGACTCGTCCGCAAGCTCGTGGAGGAGCGAAAGCGTGAGTCGCGGCTGCGTACCTATGACGATCTGCAGATGATCCTGTACGCCATCGTCACCGACGGGCAGATCGGCGCCGACGCGTGTGCACGCATCCGCGACACCTTCGAATTGATCCTCGTCGACGAATTCCAGGACACCGACCCCTTCCAGTGGGAGATCCTGCGGCGCTGCTTCCACGGTCACCGGCGGCTGGTCCTGGTCGGCGATCCCAAACAGTCGATCTATGCCTTCCGGGGTGCGGAGATCCTCAGCTACCTCGACGCGGTTCGCGTCGCGCAGCAGCGTCTGGCCCTCGACACGAACCGGCGTTCGGACGCCGACCTCGTCGACGCACTCTTCCGGGTGTACGGCGGGGCCAATCTGGGCAACGATCAGATCACCGTGCACGAGGTCACGGCGCAGCGGGCCCAGAGCCGCCTCGCAGCCGCGGACGGCACGGCGGTTCCCTCGTTGCGGCTGCGGTGGTTCACCCACGGTGACTTCCCGGTCACCATGCGCAACAGCGCATTCGCGTCGGTCAACGATGTGCGGGAATCGGTCATCGCCGACGTCGCCGCCGACATCGCCGCACTGCTCTCCTCGCGCACGCAGATCACGACCGATGCGGGTGCCCGGGCCGTCCATCCCGGTGACATCGCGATCCTGGTGTCGGCGAATCGCACCATCGAGCCGCTGCAGAATGCGCTGGCCACCCACGGCATCGGTTCGGTGGTGGGTACCGGAACCAGCGTCTTCGCCACGATGAGTGCCCAGCACTGGTTGTGGCTGATCCGGGCGATCGAGTCGCCGTCGCGGACCGACCGCGTGGCGCTGGCGGCGATGACGCCGCTCGTCGGCTGGACCGCCGCCGGACTGGCCGCCGCCGCCGAGTCCGAACTCACCGAGCTCGCCGCTCGATTCGGCGATCTGGCAAGGGTTTTCGACGAGGGCGGATTTGCCGCGATGGCGCAGCGCCTACTTACCGACAACGGCGTCGCCGGGCGGGTGCTGGCGCAGGAGGACGGCGAACGCAGGCTCACCGATCTGCTGCAGGTGTCGACGGTGTGCAATCGCCATGTCGTCGAGAACGATTGCGGGCTCACCACGCTGGGGGAGTGGCTGGCCGACCGGATCGGCGACGAATCGTTGTGGCGCCGTTCCGAAGAACAGACGCGCAGGCTCGACCGCGACACCCAGGTCGTACAGATCATGACCGTGCACGCGAGTAAGGGTCTGCAGTTCCCGATCGTCTACGTGCCCTTCGGCTGGGACGGTGCGCGTAACTCCAGGCCGAAGACCTTCCGGTACCACGACGAGGACGGGCGCCGTCATGTCGACGTCGGTGGGGTGGATACGACCGGACGCCCGGAACGCCTGCGCCGCAGCGTCGCCGAGGATGCCGGCGAGGATCTGCGCAAGTTCTACGTGGCCTTGACGCGCGCGGGCTCACAGGTGGTCATGTGGTGGGCGCCGTCGCGCGGCACCAGCGAATCGGCTCTGCACCGCCTGCTGTTCGGGCATCCGGCCGGGTACATGGCCCCGGGTACCGACGTCGGCGAATCGGTACGGGTACCCGATCCGGACGAATGCGCGAGCCGGCTACAGCAACTCGGCGCGGGTTCCGACACGATCAGTGTGGAGTCGGCGGGCGGCCTCGTTCCGGGCCGCTGGGAATCCGGGGACGCCGGGCCGGTGCAGGCAGAGTTGGCAGCGGCGGTGTTCACCGGGCGGATCGACCGCGGTTGGCGCCGCACGTCCTACTCGGCGATCGTGGCCGGTGCCGGCCACGCCATGGCGGGCCCGCTCACCTCGGGCAGCGAACCCGAGCCCGAGGCGCAAGCCGTCGACGACGAGCCCGCAGACAGCGGTGACCCGGCACCGGTCGGTCCGGCCGCGGGGGCGGCATCTGCGGAGGACGGCACGCCGTCGCCGATGAACGGCATGCCGTTCGGTGCGGCTTTCGGCACGCTCGTACACGAGACGCTGGAGTATGTCGACACCTCCGCGCCCGACCGGGCCGCGCATGTCCGCGAACTCTGTGAACGGTCGGCGGCCCGGTATGCGCTCCCGGTGGATGTGGATGCACTGACCGGGGCGCTCGAGAAAGTGTTGACCACTCCGCTCGGATTCGGTGACCTGTGGGGAATCGGCCCGCGAGATCGGTTGGCCGAACTCGACTTCGAGATGCCGCTGGGCTCCGGTGGCGCGCCCCTCGAGCCCCACCGGGACGGTGCCACGCTGTCGGCGATCGGCGACCTGATGCGTGAACTGCTGCCGCTCGGCGATCCGCTGCGCCCGTACGCGCAGGTACTGACGTTGTTGCCGCCGCAGCGATTGCGCGGATTCCTCACCGGCAGCATCGATTCGGTGCTGCGGACCCCCGACGGCCGATACGTCGTCGTCGACTACAAGACCAACCGGCTGCGCCCGGGGGAGCTCGTGGTCGAGGACTTCTCGAACGAGGCCATGGCCGCGGAGATGATCCGCTCGCACTATCCGCTCCAGGCACTGCTGTATTCGGTTGCGTTGCATCGGTATCTGCGCTGGCGGCTGACCGGATACAACCCATCCCGGCATCTGGGGCCGGTGCAATATCACTTCGTCCGGGGCATGGCCGGGCCGGCGACGCCACCGGGTTGCGGCGTCTTCGAATGGTCGGTGCCGCCGGAACTGGTCATCGCCCTATCGGATCTGCTGGCGGAAGGACAACGATGACCACCACGCCACCCTCGGCGATCGCTGCCGAGCCGCACGGGATCGCGGCGGCCGGACTGCTGCACCAGGCCATGGCGGCCGGGATACTCGACGCCGCCGACATCCACGTGGCCACCCGGCTGGTCGGCATGTGCGGGGAACCGGTGTCCGACACCGCTCAGCTGGTGACGGCGCTTGCCGTGCGCGCAGTGCGCCTCGGATCGACCTGCCTGGCGCCGCGTGACGTCGCAGAACCAATCGGCGACACCACCGATCCGGCGATGCCCGCGATCGCGCTGCCCTCGCCGGAGGCCATGATCACCGCGCTCCGGTCGAGCCCCCTGGTTCGGGGCGGCGCGGGCGGACCGCTGCGGCCGCTGGTCGTCGCCGACTCCGCGGATGGACCACTCGTGTACCTACGCAAGTACTTCCAGCAGGAACAGGTCATCCGCACCGTTCTCGCCGAGCGCTCCGAATCGGCGCCGGGCGCATCGGTCGAGGAGATCCTGCGCGCCGTCGACGACGTGTTCGCCGGCACCGCCGACGTCGCGCCGCGGCAGCGGCTGGCGACCGCGGTCGCCGCGACGCGCTGGACCTCGGTGCTGACCGGCGGCCCGGGAACGGGCAAGACCTACACGGTCGCCCGCATCCTCGCGGTGCTCGAACGGCTCGGCTCGGCGCGTCTGCATGTCGCCGTGTGTGCGCCGACCGGGCGGGCCGTTGCGCAACTGCAGGCCTCGCTCGACGGTATGCGGCGGGCACTCGGGACCGGCACGGGCACCGGCGCGCACGGTGACGTCGCCGCCCCATCGGTCCATGCGGTGACCGTCCACGGACTGCTGGGATGGCGTCCGGGTTCGCGGCCCCGCTACGGCCGCACCAATCGGTTGCCGCACGACGTGGTCGTGGTCGACGAGACGTCGATGCTCTCGGTGACCGCGATGAGTCACCTACTCGAGGCGGTACGTCCGGACGCGCGACTGATCCTCGTTGGCGACCCGCATCAACTCGCCTCCGTGGAGGCCGGTGCGGTCCTCGCCGACCTCGTCGAACGCGAACCGAGTGGCACCGCACTCGACGCGGTGACCGCCGGCCTCGCCGACGAGTCTGGCATCACCGTCGCCGAGCGGCCACGCCTGGCCGACGGCATCGTCGAGCTGACCCGCAACTTCCGCAATCGGGATGGCATCGCCGCCGTGGCCACCGCGGTCAACGCCGGCGACGCCGACGGAGTCCTCGAACTCATCGGGTCGGGCGACTTCGACGACGTCACGCTGGTCGACGCCGACGAGCCCGCGATCCGAGACGACATCGTCGCCTGGGGCACGGCCTTGTGGTCGGCGGCGCGCACCGCCGATGCGCAGGGCGCGTTGCGAATTCTCGACTCCCATCGGGTGCTGTGTGCGCACCGGGAGGGGCAGTGGGGTGTGCAGGGCTGGTCGCGCCAGATCACTGAGTGGCTCAACGATGTGCCTGGGCATCCGGTCGTGAATGTCGAGGCGGCGATCCCGGCGCCCGGCGTACCGATTCTGGTGACCGCGAACGATCGGCAGAACAAGGTGTTCAACGGTGACTGCGGGGTGGCGGTCGCTCTGCTGTCGGAACAGTCCGCCCCGTCCGCCGGCGAAGGGGAACCGGCGTTGACCGTCGCCTTCCGGCGCAGTGAGTTCAGCGATCCGGTGTTCATCCCGCCGGCTCGACTCGCGGACACGATGTGGGCGTATGCGATGACCATCCATCGTAGTCAGGGCAGTCAGTTCGACGCGGTGACCGTTGTCCTGCCACCGGCCGATTCGCCGCTGCTGACGCGAGAGTTGCTCTACACCGCCATCACCCGCGCGAAGACGCGGGTACGGATTGTCGGCAGCCCGGAGACGTTGCGTGCCGCGGTCGGACGCCGCGTGCACCGGGCGAGTGGGTTGCGCTCGGCACTCGCCAACCCGCCGACATGGTAGGACCATACGCGTGGAAGTGATTGTTACACAACGAGTGTCAAAGCTCGCAGCCACCATGGACGAGGTCACGTCGGATGTAGCATTCGGTGCCGAACAGTCGGTCGAGGCGTTGAGTGGGCAGTGCCATCAGCTTGGCGATCATCTGGCTGCGCTCGACTTCCGAGCGATGTGCGGCCACGGCGGCGGCCTTGCGCTTCACCCACGCCGACACGTCGAGCTCCAGATCGATGTCCGACGGCGGTGTTCCGGGCAGTGCGTAGCGGGAGATGGTCGGAAAGAAGTCATCGGCGACGTCCTCGACCATCCAGTCGGCGATGGTCGACATATACACCGAGCGCACCCGCCACGCCGGGCCGGTGCTGCGGTGCAGCATCGCGGCCCCGGCGGCGTCGGCAGCAGCGAGCGCCAGCCGATGTGCGTGCACATGATCACGGTGGCCATAGATCCCGACCGGATCGTAGGTGATCAAGACCTCCGGGCGTAGCCGGCGGATGTGGCCCACGAGCATCCGTACCTCGCTATCGAAGCTGACGTCGCAGAACTTACCGATTCCCGGCGCCGACACCGGCACACCGTCGTCGGCGTACCCGAGCATGATCGGGTCTCTGGAGACCCCGAGCTCTTTGAGTGCATTGCACAGTTCGCGGTGCCGGGAGGTGCCCGTGGCCCACGTCGCGGTGACCACCGATACGTCTCCGCCGCGTTCGACGTGACGTGCGATCGTTCCGCCGGTCCACAGTGATTCGTCATCAGGATGGGCGTGCACGCACATCAGTCGAGGTACCGTCATCAGCGGTGACACCCTCCCTCGTCATTGGCAACAGCCCCGGTCCAGCGACGCTGTGAAGCCAGACGTGCACGGATGATTGCACCCTGTTCACCGTACTGTGTCGCCGTCTCGCTAAACTGCGACGTTGTTCCCTGACCCGAGTCCGTCGGCTGCGAGGTAGGGATATGTGATCAGTCATCCGTGGAGGTCGTCGATGAGTACCGCATCCGAAACCAGAGAATTCCAGGCCGAGACCCGGCAGCTTCTGGACCTGATGGTCCACTCGATTTACTCGAACAAGGACAGCTTCCTGCGCGAGTTGATCTCCAACGCGTCCGACGCGCTGGACAAGCTGCGGCTGGAGTCGTTGGTGAACAAGGATCTCGACGTCGACACGTCGGACCTGCACATCACCCTCGACGCACAGCAGCCCGGCGATGACGGCACCGGCCCGCGAACCCTGACCATCGCCGACAACGGGATCGGCATGACCCGTGACGACGTCGTCGAGCTCATCGGCACGCTCGCCAAGTCGGGTACCGCCGAATTGCGCAAGAAGCTCGCCGAGGCGAAGGACAGTTCGGCCACCGAGGAACTCATCGGGCAATTCGGTATCGGCTTCTATTCGACGTTCATGGTCGCCGACACCGTCACCCTGGTGACCCGCAAGGCCGGTGAGACCTCCGGAACCCGCTGGTCGTCGACCGGTGACGGCACCTACACCATCGACGAGGTCGCCGACGCGCCACAGGGCACGTCGGTCACGTTGGCGCTCAAGCCGGTCGACACGGAGAACGATCTGCACGACTACACCGATCCGGCGACGCTGCGCTCGCTGGTCAAGAAGTACTCCGACTTCATCGGCTGGCCGATCCGGATGGACGTGGAGAAGACCACGACCACCCCGGCCGAGGAAGAGGGCGGCGAGCCCACCACGGTCACCACCGTCGAGCCCGAGACCATCAACTCGATGAAGGCGCTGTGGGCGCGTTCGCGTGACGAGGTCTCCGACGAGGAATACGAGGAGTTCTACCGGCACGTCTCCCACGCCTGGGACAAGCCGCTGGAGATCATCACCCTCAAAGCCGAGGGCACCTTCGAATACCAGGCGCTGCTGTTCATTCCGACGCAGGCACCGTTCGACCTGTTCATGCGGGAACGCAACGTCGGCATCCAGCTCTACGTCAAACGCGTGTTCATCATGGATGACTGCGAGGAGCTGATCCCCGAGTACCTCCGGTTCGTGAAGGGGGTCGTCGACGCGGCCGACCTGTCGCTGAACGTGTCCCGCGAGATCCTGCAGCAGGACCGGCAGATCCGTGCCATCCGCCGCCGCCTGACCAAGAAGATCATCTCGACCATCAGCGAGCTGCGGTCGGCTCGCGCGGAGGACTTCCAGACGTTCTGGTCGACCTTCGGTCGCGTCTTCAAAGAAGGTCTGGTCAACGATTTCGACAACCGCGACGCGATCCTCAAGGCTTCGGTGTTCGCGTCCACCGAGAGCGAGGAGGAGCTGACCTCGCTGGCCGACTACGTCGGCCGGATGCCGGAGAAGCAGGATTCGATCTACTACATGACCGGTGAGTCACGTCAGCAGATCGAGAGCTCCCCGCATCTGGAGGCATTCCGCGCCAAGGGAATCGAGGTCCTGATCCTCGCCGACCCGGTCGACGAGATGTGGGTCGGCGCCGGTCTGGAGTTCGAGGGCAAGCAGTTCCGTTCGGTCGCCAAGGGTGCGGTCGATCTCGACGAACTCGACGGCGAGAAGGAGTCGGAGGACTCCACCGACGACGCGAAGACCAAGGAGTTCGAGGGCCTGTTGTCGTGGCTGGGCGAGACGCTCTCCGACGACATCACCGAGGCCCGGCTGTCCAAGCGACTCACCGAGTCGGCCGCATGTCTCGTCGGCGATGACTTCTCGATGTCGCCGCAGTTGGAGAAGCTGTATCGAGCCTCCGGACAAGAGGTCCCCAAGACCAAGCGGGCACTCGAACTCAACGCTGATCACCCGCTGGTCGTCGGCCTCAACAAGGCGTTCGACGCCGCCGGGGATCACGATGGGCTGACCGAGAAGGCCAAGCTGGTCTATGGGATGGCGCTGATCGCCGAGGGCGGCGAACTCGACGACCCGGCAGCGTTCTCCCGCCTGCTCGCAGCCGAACTCACCGACTCCCTCGGAGGAGCATCACAGGCGTGAGCAAGGCCGCCACTGTAGGGCGGCGCCGGTCCACGAGTTGGTGGATCGCCGGCGCCGCCCTGCTGGTGGTGGGCGTGGTGAGTCTCGTTGTGACACTGGTGTTCACACGTGACTCCGGCTCGTCGGGCGCGCCGGGGACCCCGGTTGCCACCGTGCGTGCGTTTCTGGGTGCGGTCGCCGACGCGGACAGCCCTGGCGCGCTGCGCCTGATGTCGCCACCGCCGTCGGTCGAACTGTTGGGCCGTGACGCGTCTGCCCGACAACACGCCGGCGCCGCGATCACCGATATCTCGGTACACGAGCGGGCGGCTCACACTTCCTCGGCAGTGTCGAACTCGACGGCCACCGCGGATACCGGGAGGGCCGAGGACGCAGCGCTGCTCGTCGACGCCGGTTTCCGCATCGGTGACCGCGCGGTGCACACGACGTACCGGGTTGTGCGGGCCGGCGAGCGGTGGCTGGTGGCCGACGGGTTCGCCCGGGTCGAGATATCCGCGACGAGGATTCCCGGCTTGACCTTGCTCGGCCGCCCGACGACCGGAGCGCGCACCGTGTACGTTTTTCCGGGTCGGCTCGTTTGGGGCTCGGGCAATCGCTACCTGCGGGTGACAGGTCGATCGGACGTGACCGGTGGGAACGCGCCGGTCACCCGCGTCACCCCCGCCGTCGCGCTGACCGACGCCGGGACGGCCGCGTCGGATGCCGCCGTCCGCGGCTATCTGGACCGGTGCGCCGGCTCCGTGGAGGCCGATGCCTCGACCGACCGGCCCGGCTGCGTGCAGCGGCTGTACCGTTCGGCGGTCGTCTCGTCGGTCCGGTGGAGCGCGCCGGTCGGGCTCGACGACCTGGTGACCGACATCGATCAGGCCACCCCGACACAGGTGTCGATATTCGGCAGCGTCACCTGGCGGGCCCGCTACACCGCGACCTACGGCGGTTCCGCCGACGACGACGTGTCCCAACCGATGGTGGGTTCCGTCGACCTCGCGGCGCGACCGGTCCCGGTCTACTCACCCGATGGGTGAGTGTCTTCGGGGCGGTGGAACTACGCGGCCGCTTCCAGAGGCTCCGGCAGTGCCTCGCCACCCGGCGCGCCGGGTACAGCCACGACGTTGATGTCGTTGGCCCGAAACAGCGGCAGCAGCGGCACCCGCCGACGGACGGCCGCGTCGGTGATCATCGACGCCCAGCCGCGGTCGCGTGCGGTGAGACCATCCGAACCCGGACGGGTCAGCAGGCACGCCACCGACAGATCGTCTGTCGCGGATATCGTTTCGCCCAGGCGACGCAACAGCATGTCCATCAGGTGCCGGTTCGGGGTGTCGGGGAGTGGCAGAGTGCTCAGTGCCGGGATCAGTTGCGTACCGCGCTCGACGAACACGAACCAGAGTGTCGGCTCACTGAATCCCAGCTCCCCCAACAGGGCGCGCCAACGTTCACGGAGTTCGGCGGCATCGTGGAACGGCAGCTTCGCGACCGCGGTCGGCGGGATCGGATCGCGGTCGGGTCGTCCGTCGTCGGGCACGCCGGGCGGGTTCGAGGTCGATGTGGCGGGGGTGCTGTGGTTTTCGTGGGTCATGGACAGATCCTGCGCGCCGGATGCGATGCAGCGGCCGGGCCCGTCCACAGGTGTGGATGGCGTGCTTGACCTTTCGGGGTGGGCAATCCACCATGTCGCGGTCGTTTGCCCGGGTGAGGTGGGTGGTGTCGTCGGAGCTGTCATGGACCGTGCCAGACTGAGAGCTATGGGACTGCTCACCCCCGTGGCCATCCGGGTTGGATCGATTTCGTGGATGCCCCGGTACTTGCCGCGAATCGTTCAGTGTGACAACGCGTTACGTAAGATCACTGGTGAACGGTACGGTCTGCTCGACATCGCCGGTCTACCGAGCACCACCGTGATCGTCGCGGGACGGCGCAGCGGGGTGGTACGTCGTACCCGGCTGCTGGCCGTGCCTCGCGCCGACGGTGCCTGGCTGATCGCCGGATCATATTTCGGCGGGACCGCCACCCCCCAATGGGTCTACAACCTGCGCGCCACCGACACCGCCGAGATCATCGACCACGGAGAGATCCGTCCTGTACGAGTGACAGAACTCCACGACACCGCGCGCGCCGGCGCCTGGCAGGAACTGCGGGCGGTGTGGCCGAACTTCGATCTCTACGAAATGCGAACCGATCGGGTGATCCCCGTCTTCGAGCTCACGCCCGAGGAGTAGACGCGTGGCGGTCACGACCCGCTGAAGCGGGGCTTGCGCTTCTCGAAAATGGCAGTGACGGCCTCGGTGAGGTCGTCACTCGGCAGGAACGCGGCGTTCCATGCGGCAACGTATCGCAGGCTGTCGGCCTGCGCGGCGTTGCGCGAATGGTCGAGGACCGATTTGATCCCCGCGACCACCAGCGGGGGATTGTCGGCGATCTCGCGTGCGGTTGCGCGAGCGATCTCCAACGCCCCCGCAGGTGTCGGCGCGACGTCGTTGACCAGTCCGATCCGTTCGGCGCGGGCCGCATCGATGTCTTTGCCGGTCAAAGCCAGTTCACGCAGATGGCCGTCGCCGATGATCCCGGGCAGGCGGGCAAGACTGCCCACGTCGGCGACCATCGCGACCCGTACCTCGCGCACGCTGAACTTGGCGTCGGCGCTGGCATACCGGATGTCGGCGGCGGTGATCAGGTCCACGCCGCCACCGATGCACCAACCGGTCACGGCCGCGATCACCGGCGTGCCACAGTCGGCGACGGCGGTGATCGACGCCTGCATTCGTCGGACCACGCCGTGGAAGTCGGTGCGCGCCTTGGCTTTGGCACCGTCGGCAAGAACCGGCGCGAGGTCACCGCCCATCGCCGCGAGATCGAGACCGTAGGAGAAGTGATCTCCCGATCCACGAAGGACGATCGCCCGGACGTCGTCGTCGGCGTCGAGCCCGGCGAAGAGCACCGGAAGCTCGGCCCAGAAATCCGGGCCCATCGCGTTGCCCTTGCCTGGACCGATCAGCGTCACCTCGGCGACATGGTCGGTGACCGAGACCTCGAAGGCCTTCCACTGTTCGTCACTCATGGATATGAGGCTACCGAGTGGCCATCTCGCATACGCATCGACTGCGGCTGTTACAACGGGGGGTGGCCATGCGTCGCCCGATCGGCGCGGAGAACGGAGTTCAAAACGTCATGAGCGGCTACTTTCTGGAGGACCTCGGTCCCGACGAGTTGCGCGAACGGACCCAGGTGGCCCAGACCCTCGCGGCCGAGGTGCGAGCCCTGATCTCGGCGACGGTGCTCACCGAGGTGGAGGCCGATGCGGCCGCCGAAGCCGTCCGGCACATCGAGGCCGCCACCGAGATCTTGCGGGCGGTTCGCCTCGACGAGGACTCCTTCGGTGCCCGGTTCACCCGCGACGGCGCCAAGCGGACGTGGGGGAATGCCGTCATCGGGACGCGCAACCCGGTGGCCCCGCCGGTGGTGCTGAACCATGACGGCGAGCTCACGTGGTCGGAATTCGAATTGGGGCCGGCCTATGAGGGGCCCGCCGGACTGGTACACGGCGGAATTCTGGCGGCGATCCTCGATCAGATCCTCGGCTCGGCCGCCGACCACTCCGGGCATCCCGGTATGACGGGCACGCTGACCATCCGTTATCGGCAAGGCACCAAGCTGGGCAAGGTTCGCGCCGAGGCGTGGCTGGATCGGGTCGAAGGAGTCAAATCCATTGCGGCCGGGCGGATCATGACCGAGGAGGGGATCACCGCGGAGGCCGAGGGCATCTTCATCCTGCCGCGGTGGGCGCGCGAGACCGACGCCGCCGAGAAGCTCCGGAAGTCTCTCGGTGATGGTTGACCCTCGGGGACCGGTGACGCGCGGAGGCCGGTGGTGACCGCCCATGCGGGAGCCGGGGTGGGCAAGAACGGTCAAGCACAAGAGGGCATGCGCGGCCGATACTGGATGCCATGACGACATGGGCGATCCGATGACGGTTCCGGGCGATCGCGACCGGGTTCGTGAACTCCTCGACGCGGTACTCGACGACGGCAACACGTCATTGGCCGGGATGGCCGCGAGCGTGCATGCCTCGGAGTTCCACTTCAACAGGCAGGTGAGCCGCTTTGCGGGGGAGTCTCCGGTGGCGATGCGCCGGCGGGTGATGCTCGAGCGGGCGGCCTGGTACCTGCGGCGCGGTCACCGCGTCACCGACGTCGCCTTTGATTCCGGCTACGAGAGTGTCGAGGGATTCAGCCGGGCCTTCGCCCGCGCATACGGACATCCGCCGAGTGCGGCCGGAGACGACCCGGGACGCGGACACTGGCTACCTGCACCCAACGGAATCCACTTCCATTCGCCCACCGGGTTATACGTGGAGGGTTCGGCGTCGAGTGCAGATACTGCCGGCAATGTGGTGGCGTTGATGGTGCGCCATGACCTCGACGACACCGCTGTTCTCCTGGATGCCGCCAAGCAGCTCGATCGGGCGGATTATTCGCGGATCCGATTGCCCGGCAACCGGATCGTCCGCTGGCCGGAATCCGACGATTCCGTCGAGCATGTGCTGATCCATCTCGTCACCGACAAGGTCCCGTGGCTGACGGCCATCGAGGGCAGCGACATGCCCGAGACCGAAACGGGCGACCTGGATTCGCTGGTGGCGCTTCATCATCAGGTTGCGGGACGATGGTTGTCGCTGATTCGCGACATCGACCGGCGCGGAACGTGGTCGGACCGCGTGATCGATGCGATCTGTGATCCGCCCCAATCCTTTTTGCTGTCCGAAATCGTCTCACATGTAATGACTTTCGCAGCGCACCGCCGGATGCTGTTGCGGATGATGCTCGTCGACGCCGGCCTCGACATGTCGGCGCCCGAACATGACCCTGACCTGATCATCTGGCACCGCAGACATTCTGGAGGATTGTGATGACCGACTCGACGCGCTGGCGGTACTACACCGCGATGACACTCGACGGGTATCTCGCTGACGACCATGACGACCTGAGCTGGTTGCTGAGCCAGCCGATCGACGAGAACGGCCCGATGAATCATTCCGACTTCATCGGCGACATCGGTGCCATCGTGATGGGAGCCACCACGTACCAGTGGCTATTGGAGAACGAACTGGGGCTATTGGAGAACGAACTGGGGCTATTGGACAACGAGTTGGCACAGGGGCGCCCGTGGCCGTATACGGTACCGACCTTTCTGTTCACCCATCGCGCTCTCGACCCGGTGTCCGCGACGATTCGCGTGGTATCCGGCGACCCGTCGTCCCTGCGGGCGGACATCGACGACACTGCGGCCGGTAAAGACGTGTGGATCGTCGGGGGAGGTGGTCTCGCCGCCCAATTCGCCAGAGCAGGCATGCTCGACGAGATCATCGTGTCGATCGCTCCGGTCACCCTCGGCAGCGGACGCCCCCTGTTCACCGAGGCCTTCGACCTGACGCTGGTCGACTACGCCCGGAATGAAGCATTCCTCTGCGCCCGTTACGAAGTCGTCGGTCCCCGCGATCCGGTTCGGTGACTTCGGCTCGGGGTCGTACTGAGTCCGGGGCCGCGCCCTATGAAGTTCTCAAACAACAGTTGCGGTCCCGGCGGGCCGGGTGCGGGGGTCGGGAAGTCTTGTGGGCAGGCCTGTTTCAGGCGGCCAGTGTGGTCAGGCAGCGCTGTCGAGGCGTAGGGTGCGTCGGTTGTAGGCAGGTAGTGGTCGTCGTTTCGGGTCGACCGTGGCGGGCGGGATGAGCCACGGATGCCGGTCGAACCCCATCACCACGCTTTGCGTTGGGCGTTGGTGAACAATCGTTTACGGCGTCCGAGTTGTAGGGGTGTTTGTTCGTCGTCGAGGATGGCGACGGTCAGTTGGGCGTCACACGTCAATGTGGTGGCGAGTTGGTCGGTGACCGGCCCCATGTGTTGCAGCGCGGATCGGTCGGGCTGGTCGGCGTTGAGTGTCAAAAGCACGTCATACCGCGATGTCGTCGACACCGTGTCGTCGGCGAGTCCGCGGGCGGCGGCTTCCAACAGTGTTTCGAGTGCGTCGGATTGGCGTTGTCGGACGGTGCGCGGGTCGTGGGAGCCGTCGGGTTGGGGTGTGGGTGCGGACAGCGTTTCGAGGGTGGTGCACAGCTTTTCGCCGACACTCATGTCGAGATCTGCACGCACGTCGAGGCGGCCGTCGCTGGTTGTGGCGAGGGTGACGCTGTTGAGGGTGCGGTCTTCGGCGGCGGGTGCGCCGCCGGTGTCGTCGGCGAGGAGGTTGCCGAGTTGGCGTGCGTGCTTACCGATTTCGGCTGGACTCATACCCGACAACGCTTGGGAGACGAGCGCGCGGGTGTGATCGCGGCGTTGTTCGGGGGTGACGGGTTCGCCGGCGCGGGATTTGATGTGGCCGAGTCCGTGGACGATGGCGTCTGCGTGGTCGAGGGCTATCGCACCGTCGACGGTATGTGTGCGGAGGCCGTCGATATCGGTGGCAGTGCCGACGCGGACGAGTCGGCCGGCAACAGCCGGCGCGATTCCCATGGTGATCAACAGTTGTCGTACCGAGCGGCCTTGGGGTGCGGTCATCTTGAGGCGGTCGAACTCACCGGTCAGGGTGGCCGCGTAGTGATCGAGCATGTTGCGCAACACGATCAGCTGCTGCATTGCCGCGAACGCCTCTCGGGAGGTGATATCCGCACGGAAGGTCCGGTCGTCGAGTTGGGCGATGAGGTCCGCGAACAGTTCAGCCGAAAGCTCTGCGAAATGAGTGGTGTCGTCGATCATGGATTCCCCCCGGGATGATCTTGCGATGACTCCAGTGTAGCAGAATATTCGTTCGACGCGCAAGTGTTCGAGGGTTAATCCACAAGGGCTGCAACCAGTTTCGTCACACCGGTGAACTGCTGCCACAGCGGTGAACGACTTTCCCTGCGGTGAACAGTAGTCACGTCGGCCGGCGATTCGCTCCGGACGAGAACGCCGAGGTCGGTATGCAGGCTGCGCTCGCTCCTAGCCACACCGACCCGGCACCGGCGTCAGCGTGGGTCCGGCGATGAGTGGAAGGTCAAGGGCGGTACGGATTCCCGGCGGGCCCGCAACCACGGCGGGAATTGCGTTCACTATTCGACCGGCTGCGGCGACGATCGCCGCGTGATTGTGGTCGCCCTTGCGGCTGGTGGGGCAGATGTCGACGCGATAGGACGGCTCGCCGACGATCTCGACGCGATAGCATCCGCCGGGTTGTGCTGGCTGTGCCCAATCCGGGCGCAGGTCGCCGCGCAAACGCGTGACGTGTTCGACCACGATCGCCGGCTCACCGTCGACCATGCCGATGATCTCGAAGCGTACCGCCGCACGGGTATCTCTGGCGATCGTTCCAGCGGCGACCTCGAAACCGTCTGGTGCAGGCGCGCTTTCATGATTCTCGACGATTTCGTCCACCGTTACGCCCATCGCGGCGGCCACATGGTGAATGGTGGTGCCCCAGGCGAGTCCCAGAATTCCGGGCAGGAACAACATCGGGGTCTCGTTCATGGGTTTTCCGAAACCCATCACGTCGAACATGACCTCGGCACCGTCGTAGGTGGCGTAGTCGGCGATTTCCATGCAGCGGATCTGTTCGACGCGCTGACACGTCCCGGCAAAGGCAAGCGGGATGAGATCACTGGCGAATCCTGGATCGACGCCGGTGATGAATATGCTCACCTGGTTGTCGAGCGCCGCGGACTGCACCTTGTCGATCGCGTTCTGTGGCATGGCGCCCCAGGGATACTGCAGATGGCCGGGGGCCGAGCCGACCACATTGATTCCCGCCGCGAGTAGCCGGACGACATCCGCAGTCGCTTCCACGGGCCGGGTGTCTCCCATGGCGCAGTACACGACGCACTGCGGTTGGGCGGCGATGAGTTCGGCGAGATCGTCGGTCGCGAGGACACCCGTGGTCGCCGCGAGTCCGGCAAGCGATCCGGCATCGGTGCCGACCTTTTCGGGTGTATGTACGCAGACGGCGACGAGGTCGAACCGGGGATCGAGGATGAGCTGGTTCAGGGCGAGTTTGCCGGCGTTGCCGGTCCCTACGAGTCCGACCCTGAACGTGCTGGCGTGACTGACTTTCATCGCTCTCTCCTGGGGAACCTGAACATATGTCCGGACGAGTGTCCGGACCAGTAGACCACGACCGGCGCGAGGTTGGTAGAACGTGTTCTCATTTTGTCGATTCGCCGGTATGGTTGCTCGCCATGGGACGAGTGGATGACAAGGTTGCACTGATCACCGGCGGGGCCCGCGGCATGGGTGCGGAGCACGCCCGAGCGCTGATCGCCGAAGGAGCGGAGGTCGTCATCGGCGACATTCTCGACGACGAGGGTAAGAAGCTGGCCGACCAACTGGGGGAGCACGCGCGTTACGTGCACCTCGATGTGACCTCTACCGACGACTGGCAGGCCGCCGTCACCACTGCCGTCGACGAATTCGGCAAGGTGAACGTTCTGGTCAACAACGCCGGGATCGTCAACGGGTCGACGATCCAGAAGTTCCGCCTCGACAAGTGGCGACAGATCATCGATGTCAACCTCACCGGTACCTTCATCGGCATTCAGGCGGTCGCCGACCCGATGATTGCGGCCGGCGGCGGCTCGATCATCAATGTGTCGTCTGTCGAAGGATTGCGCGGTAGCCCATGGGCACATGGATATGTGGCATCGAAATGGGGGGTGCGCGGGCTCGCGAAGTCGGCGGCACTTGAACTCGCACCCCACAATATTCGCGTCAACTCCATCCATCCCGGTCTGATTCGGACCCCGATGACCGAGGGGTTGCCGGAAGACATGGTGAAGGTGCCGCTCGGCCGCGCAGCCGAGTCCGCGGAAGTATCGACCTTCGTGGTATTCCTCGCGAGCGACGAATCCTCTTACGCGACCGGTGCCGAATTCGTGATGGACGGTGGACTGTCGGCCGACGTGCCGCATAAGTGAGAAATCGGGCGCCGGGCAGCAGACCTCCAAACAACCTCCGATTCCGTTGAGTCTGGCCGGAATCAGCAGTCCAGGCCACCCTCGCGGCCGCACACGTCCCCGCGACGGTGACCATGGTCCCGGCCACTGTCGACACGGTCGAGGAGCGGATGCTGGTGCTCGCCCGCACACCCGCAGCTCCCAATCACGTTGACGTGCCGCCCGCCACCGGCGACACTGGTCCCGTGAGCCGATGGGAGGCCGCCGGCGTACGCGCCGGCCGCAGATGAACCTGCTGATCTGACGCGAACGTCCTTATGTGACGTTCGCGCGTCGAGTCGTCGCCATCGGCGCGGCTCGCCCATCACCCAGCGTTCCGTGTAGACACCGGATCGTGGACACGTTTCCCCTGGCAGACATCCCTGAGAGTTGATGGGCGCCTGCGCGAGAGGGGACACTCCTCGGCGGTCTACGCGGGCATCAGATCAGGAGAACTCACCATGCAAGCGCTGTCCGAACCCGAGATCCGGGCCTCATTCATCAACACCTCCGTACGCGAACGCAAAACCCTCACCGTCCCGTCGGAGCTCGACGCGATCGAGTGGGACCAGCTGGACTATCTCGGTTGGCGCGACCCCAAGTCGCCGGGCACGGGACTGCTCGTCACCGTGCCCTTCGCCGCCCAGAGCGCACCGATCGGAATCATGTTGCGGGCCGGCGCCGTTCCCGCCCGTACCCGGCCCCAATGTGCCCTGTGCCAAGACATCTCGCTACCAAATGAGGTAGTCCTGTTCGGCGCGCGCCGCGCCGGGAGCGCGGGCCGACGGGGCGACACGATCGGCAGTCTCATCTGCGCAGACTTCGAATGCTCGCGCAATGTCCGTCGGCGGCCGTCGTCGGCGATGGCCGGTGACGACCCGGAACGCGTACGTCGTATCCGGATCCAGGAACTTCGTGAGCGGGTCGCCCGATTCGTCGCGCGGGTCGGCGCGCAGGCCTGACGTCGGCGACAGGGCGCCGACGCGCAATCGCGTCGGCGCCCTGCTGCCCGTGGAGAAGTTGTCAGTGCAGATCGAAGCGATCGAGTTCCATCACCTTGGTCCACGCGGCGACGAAGTCGTCGACGAACTTCTGCTTCGACGTGTCCTCGGCGTAGACCTCGGCCAGGGCCCGCAGATCCGAATTCGCTCCGAAAGCGAGATCCACTCGGGTGCCGGTCCACTTCTGCTTCCCGGTTCCGCGGTCGACGGCGACGTAGGTACCGTCGTCGGCCGGCGACGGAGACCACTCGACATCCATGTCGCAGATGTTCACGAAGAAGTCGTTCGTGAGTTGTCCCGGCGTATCGGTCAGGACGCCGAGCGCAGAGCCGTGGTGAGTGGCGCCCACGACGCGCAGACCGCCGACAAGAACCGTCATCTCCGGAGCGGACAAGGTCAGCAGGTTGGCCTTGTCGATCAGGTTGTACTCCGGTGCCAGCTCGTTGCCCTTGCCCTCATAGTTACGGAATCCGTCATACTTCGGTTCCAGATACGTGAACGACTCCTGGTCGGTGTCGTCCTGAGTGGCATCGGTGCGGCCCGGGGTGAACGGCACCGCGACGTCGAATCCGGCGTCACGCGCGGCCTTTTCGACGCCGACCACGCCCGCGAGTACGACCAGGTCGGCAAAGGTCACTTCGGGTCCGGACTCGCTGTTGAACGAATCGGCGATTCCCTCGAGCGTGGCGATGACCGGCGCCAGTTCGTCGGGTTCGTTGGCCTCCCACCCCAGCTGCGGCTGCAGTCGGAGACGTCCGCCGTTGGCGCCGCCGCGGTAGTCACTGCCACGGAATGACGACGCCGCCTTCCAGGCGATTGAAACCAGTTGCGCCACCGTCAGACCCGATTCCAGAATCGATGACTTCAAGGAGTCGACGTCGGCGTCGGAGATGGTCGGCCCATGCGGTGCGGGTACGTTGTCCTGCCACAGATAGGTCTCCGAGGGCACCAGCGGACCGCGGTAGCGGATCGCCGGTCCCATATCGCGATGGAGCAGTTTGAACCACGCCTTGGCGAACTCGTCGGCCAGCTCCTGCGGATGATCGAGCCAGCGGCGGGTGATCTCGCCGTAGATCGGGTCGAACCGCAAACTCAGGTCGGTGGTCAGCATCGATGGGTGCGTCTTGCCGCTGCCCTGGGCCATCGGAACCGAATTTGCCCACCCGCCGTCCTTGGGCTTCCACTGGTTGGCGCCGGCCGGGCTCGTGGTGAGTTCCCACTCGTTGCCGTAAAGGATTTCCAGGAAGGAGTTGTCCCACTTGGTCGGCGTGTGGGTCCAGGTGACCTCCAGGCCGCTGGTGATCGTGTCGTTTCCGACGCCGGTGCCTTGGGGATTCTTCCAACCCAGACCCATCTGCTCGATCGGCGCGGCCTCGGGCTCGGGTCCCAGCAGCTCGGCATCACCGTTGCCGTGAGTCTTGCCGAAGGTGTGTCCGCCGACGATGAGTGCGGCGGTCTCGACGTCGTTCATGGCCATCCGGCCGAAGGTCTCGCGAATATCCTCGGCGGCGGCCAGGAAGTCCGGGTTGCCTTCGGGGCCTTCGGGGTTGACATAAATGAGCCCCATGGTGGTGGCCCCGAGCGGGCGTTCGAGGTCGCGGCTGCCCGAGTAGCGGAGATTGGTGCCGAGCCAGGTGGACTCGGCTCCCCAGTAGACCTCTTCGGCCTCCCATTCGTCGGGACGGCCGAACGCGAAGCCCTTGGTCGGTAAGCCCATGTCCTCCAGTGCGACGTTGCCGGCGAGCACCAGCAGGTCGGCCCACGAGAGCGCCTTGCCGTACTTCTTCTTCACCGGCCAGAGCAGGCGCCGGGCCTTGTCCAGGCTGACGTTGTCGGGCCAGCTGTCGAGCGGGGCGAAGCGCTGCATGCCGGTTCCCGCGCCGCCGCGCCCGTCCTCGACGCGGTAGGTACCCGCGGCGTGCCAGGACATCCGGACGAAGAACGGTCCGTAATGTCCGAAGTCCGCAGGCCACCACGACTTCGAGTCGGTCATGACCGTCTTGAGGTCGCCGACGAGGGCCTCGACATCGAGTTCGGCGAGGGCAGCGTCGTATTCGAACTCACCGCCGCGTGGCCGGATCACATCTGGGTTGTGCGCCAGGACCCGAAGATTCAGCTTGTCCGGCCACCACTGGTTGTTGCCGCCACCGGCGGCCGGCGGCCGGATGTGCAGGGGACAACCTGCCGACTCTCCCGGCTCGGTCTGCGCCTCGCCGATGGGCGGATGTTCGGTTGCGGTGTTCTCGTCGGACACGGCATTCCTTTCGATGGGAGGTGATCGGGGCCGCGATCATGGTTGTGACCCGGGGTGTGACAGCGTTGCGCAGTCCGGGCACAAGCCCCAGTAGATGACTTCGGCCTCGTCGAGGACGAAGCCGTTGTCGTCAGATGCCGTGAGGCATGGGCGTTGCCCGGTGGCGCAGTCGACGTCGGCGATCGTGCCGCATCGGCGGCACACCGTGTGATGGTGGTTGTCGCCGACACGTGCCTCGTATCGAGCGAGGTGACCCGACGGCTGGATACGGCGGACGAGCCCCACGCCGGTGAACGCGGTGAGGATGTCGTAGACCGCTTGCAGTGAGACGTCCGGCAGGCTCGCGCGAGCGGCCTGAAAGATCGATTCCGTGTCGGCGTGCGGGTATTTATGGACAGCTTCCAGTACCGCCAGCCGGGGTCGGGTGACGCGCAGTTCGGCGCCACGCAAGATGCCTGCGTAGTCCGACGACGGGGTCACGCGCACAGTATGCACCGGTTTCTGGAATCATTCAGAACTTTGGCAAAGTGCGACGGGCGCAATGTTGTTCACGTCGACGCCGACGAACCGTTGCGCCGGTCGGTGTGCCAGACGTGGGAGAGTGGAACCGTGAGCTGCGTTGGGCAGAGAGTCATCGAGATCGGCGGGGCCCGTCGGAGACCCGATCGGTCGGCAGGCTCGTGCGACACCACCGGCGGTGACCATGTCTGCTGAGCCGACCATGGATTTCGATGAGATCGCCGACGAACTGTACGGTCTGCCGCCTGGTGACTTCACCGCACGACGTAATGCTGTGGCACGAACCGCCCGGCGCGAGGGCGACCGCGAGCTCGCACAACGGATCTCGACGCTGCGACGTCCCACCCAGTCGGCATGGATACTCAATCAGTGGATCCGTCGCCATCCCGATGGGGCAGACGACATCACCGAACTCGGTGCGGCGCTTCGCGAGGCGCAACGTCGGGCGGCCGCCGACCGGTTACGCGAATTGTCGAGGCAGCGACAGCGGGTGATCGCCGACGCGGCCGGCCAGATCGGTCGCCTTGCCGCACACCTCGACGTGACGTTGTCCGATGCCACCGAACGCGACATCGTGTCCACCCTACGGGCGGCTGCGGCCGACGACGAGACCGCCGACACCCTCCGCCGTGGGCGGATGGTGACCGCCGCCGAATACACCGGATTCGGACCGGCCGGCATGTTTGCGGTCCCCGAGCCGGTCGCTGCGACCGATACCGGGGACGCCGACGCGGAGGCGACCGACCACGAGGCGCGACGCGAACGTGCGGAGCAAGAGCTACGGCGGGCCGAGCAGCACGAGGCAGACGCGCGACGAGCCGCCGATGACGCACGGACCCGGGCCGCCGACGCCGCACGCGCTGTCGACACGCTCGCCGCCCAGGCGCAGAGGCTACGCGACGAACTCGGGCGCGTCGAACACGAACTGGGCTTCGCCCGCCGCCGAGCGACGGCTGCCGACTCGGAAAGTGCTACCACCGCAAGATCGTTGGAGTCGTCGTCGGCGGCGGTGGAAAAGCTGCGGGCCGAAAAGCTGCGGGCCGGGCATGCTCAGCCCCGCGACCAGCGGTGACCGGTGGCCTCCGAATCGCCTCCGAATCGCCTCCGAACCGCCTCCGAGTCGACAGGGCTGTCGCCGGTTGGTGGGCGCCCTCGGTCATCCGGGATCATCCGTTCCACGATCCGGTGCACCGTCCGCCTCTTCTCTCTGCAGGTTCAGCTTCCGACTGCTCAGGCACTGCGCTTGCGCGTCGTTCGAGTCGACGCCGACACTACGTGGGCCCTCCGACCCGCCCGGACCATATCGGCTCCGGACTGGGAATAGAGGCGGCGCGCGTGATGGTTGGCTCGGGCATGACCGGAACCGTGCCTGCCCCTGACCCATTCGATCCGCGCTCGTTGATAGCCGAGACCTCGATCGGGGTTCTCGCGACCATCAAATCCAACGGTCTGCCGCAACTGTCGCCGGTGACGGTGGTCTACGACCGCCCAGAAGACGTCATCTATGTGTCGATGACCGAGGGCCGCGCCAAGACGGCCAACCTGCGCCGGGATCCGCGGGCCGCCATCGAGTTCACCAGCGCCGACAAGTACACGTGGGCCACTGCCGAGGGCACCGTCACGCTGACCGGGCCCGGGACCGATCCGGATGGTCCCGAGGTGGACGCGCTCGTCGAGTACTACCGGCGCGGCGCCGGTGAGCACCCCGACTGGGCGGAGTACCGCCAGGTGATGGTCGCCGACCGACGCGTCCTGATGGCCTTGCGAATCACGCGGGTGTACGGCGAGAAACTGCGCTGACCGCCCGGAACCCGGTCGCCCACGCCCGATCCGACAGTAGCCGTAACCCGTTGAGCGCCACCAGGATCGTCGAGCCCTCATGCCCGGCCACCCCCAACGGCAGGGGTAGATGGCCGATGAGGTCCCACGCGACGAGTACCGCGATGAATGTCGCGGCGATGACGAGATTGGCCATGACGATGCGGCGGGCGCGCGCGGCGAGCCGCAGGACCGCGGGCACGGTGTCGAGGTCGTCGCCGACGATGACGAGGTCGGCGGTGTCGAGGGTCAGGTCGGAGCCGATGCCGCCCATCGCGATGCCGACATCGGCAGCGGCCAGTGCCGGTGCGTCGTTGATGCCATCACCCACCACCGCCACCCGGTGTCCACGTCTGCGCAGTGCGGCGACTTCGGCGACCTTGTCGGCGGGCAGCAGGCCGGCCCGAACATCGTCGATCCCGACGCGGCGCGCGATGTCTGCGGCCGCGGCGGCGTTGTCTCCGGTGAGCAGGACCGGTCCGACCCCGGTGACATGACGTATCCCGTCGACCGCGGTGGCCGCATCCGGGCGTTGCTGATCGTGGAGTTCGATGACTCCCATCGCGACGCTGTCGACGACCACTACGACGGCGGTTGCGGTGGCCGCGATGGTCTCGACGACTGTCTGTGCGCCGGCCTCGCCTGACATCGCCGAGGCGTTGACCACCTCCACCGACCGGCCGGCGACGCACGCCCGCACACCGTGACCGGGAATCGCGTCGAACCGCGTCGCACGCTGCAGTGGGCGCCCCGAATGGCGGGCCGCGGCCACGATGGCCTTTCCCAGCGGATGTTCACTGTATTGCTCGACCGATGCGGCGGTCGCAAGGAGCTCAGGACCGGTCACCGGGTTCGTTGTGTCCAGAGGTGTGATGGCGGTGACCGACGGTGCGCCGGTGGTGAGGGTGCCGGTCTTGTCGATCGCCACCTGACTGATATCGGCCATCTTCTCCATGGCCACAGCCGATTTCACGAGCACCCCGTGCCGGCCTGCGGTGGCGATCGCCGAGAGGAGTGGCGGCATGGTGGCCAGGACGACCGCGCATGGTGAGGCCACGATCATGAACGTCATCGCCCGTAGCAATGCGGACTGCAGATCAGCACCGAACACCACGGGAAGGACGAACAAGACGATGGTGGTGGCGACGACCACCATCGAGTAGACGTGTTCGACCTTCTCGATGAACAACTGCGCGGTGGCCTTGGTGGTGGATGCCTCGTCGACCATGGCCACGATGCGCGCCACGACGGTGTTTCCGGGTGCGGTGTCGACTCGCACGCACATCGTGCCCGTTCGGTTGACCGTACCCGCGAAGACCTTGTCGCCGTGACGTTTCGCCGCAGGCAACGGCTCGCCGGTGATCGATGACTGATCGACGTCACTACGTCCATCGACGACGATTCCGTCGGCCGGGATGTGCTCGCCCGGTCGAATCGCAACCAGATCACCCGGCACGAGTTCGGCGGATCCGACGACCGTCTGGGTTCCGTCGTCGGCGATGAGTGACGCGTGCTCGGGGGCCAGCTCGAGCAGTCCGAGTATCGACTCCTCGGTCCGACGGGTCGCGAGATCTTCCAGTGCTCCCGAGGTCGCGAAGATGACGATGAGCAACGCGCCGTCGAGAATCTGTCCGATGGCCGCCGCGCCGAGTGCGGCGACGATCATCAGCAGGTCGACGTCGAGTTGCCGCGCGCGTAACGCCCGCAGGCCGGCGAGTGTCGGCTCCCAGCCGCCGGTCAGATAGCAGGCGAGATACACCGCCCACATCAGCCAAGTCGGACCATCCAACAGTTGCACGCACAGCCCGACCACAAACAGCCCTGTGGCGATCAGCGCCCATCGCGCCGATGCCACCGACCATGCGAGAGACATCCAACGAAGTGTGGGGATCCGAGTCTGAGCGCGGGAGGACCGTGTTACAGCCATATGTAAAACCATACACATGTAAATGTGTACATATAACATCGTGTGGTTGAATAACCGCATGGGTCACGGAGTGCAGGGTCGAACGACCCCGGCCGCCGAGCTCGACGCGGCGGCAGCGGCAACGGTTGCAGAAACCCTGCAGGCGTTGGCATCTCCCAACCGATTGATGATTCTGACCCGGCTGCGCAAGGGGCCATGTGCGGTGACCGAACTCGCCGACGCCGTCAATATGGAACAACCCGCCGTATCCCATCAATTGCGTCTGCTGCGTGCCCTCGGCCTGGTCGTGGGGGAACGGCAAGGGCGCAGCGTCGTCTACAGCCTTTATGATTCGCACGTCGCGGCGCTGCTCGACGAGGCCGTCTATCACATCGAGCATCTGCGGCTCGGTGATCGCGGGCGCGACCTCGCGTAATCGTGACGGTGGGGGGTGCCCGGGCGCGGGGGTCGACGGACCGAACAAGAGGAGAGAGCGGGTGGCCGGTGCTGTCGCCACCATGGAACGGCACCAGGTCGTCTGCTACCTGAGCGCGATTCTCGTGGGTGCACTGCTCGGGTTCGGCGTACCGTCCGCGGGCACGGTCCTGTCGAATGTGATCACCCCGGCGTTGGCTGCTCTGCTCTATGTCACCTTCTTGCAGGTGCCGGCAAGGTCGTTGGTCTCGGCGCTGCGTGACGTCCGGTTCCTCGGTGCGGTTCTGGTCGTCAACTTTGCCGTCGTGCCGCTCGTCGTCGCGGCGATGTATGCGTTCATGCCCGACGATCAGGCGCTGCGCTTCGGGATGCTGCTCGTGTTGTTGTGTCCGTGCGTCGACTACGTCATCGTGTTCACCGGGCTCGCCGGCGGGGACAACGTGCGTCTGCTCGCCTCGACGCCGGTACTTCTCATCGTGCAGATGGCGGTGTTGCCGCTGCTGCTGACGGCCTTCCTCGGCGCCGACCTCGCGGCCGTCATCGACGCCGGCCCCTTCCTCGAAGCCGTCGTCGCGCTGATCGCGATCCCGCTCGCCGCGGCCTGGGGCACGCAATGGTGGTCGGGCAGACACCGATCCGGACAGCAATTCTCGGCCGGGGTGTCGAATGCGATGGTGCCGCTGATGATGATCGTGCTCGCCGTCGTCGTCGCGAGCGAGATTTCGGCGATCGGTGATGCAGTGTCGCAAGTGCTCCGTGCGATCGGGTTCTACGTGGTGTTTCTCGTGGTGATGGCGCCGGCCGGAGTGGTGATCGGCCGGTTGTTCGGGCTGTCGGTGTCATCGGTGCGCGCGACGGCGTTCAGCGGTGCCACCCGTAACTCGCTGGTCGTGCTGCCGTTGGCGCTGGCCCTGCCGCCCGGCTTCGAGGTCGCCGCCGTCGCCGTGGTCGCCCAGACGCTCGTCGAGGTGATCGGGATGGTGACCTACGTGCGCCTGATACCGCTGCTCGCACCGGCACGCAGATGACGGGGCACGTGGCCGCGAATGCGCCGGTGGGGCGTCGGACGTTCTACAGTCGCGGTCATGAGTGAGACGACGTGGCAACTCGGCGCAACCGACGGCTCGGTGACGGTGTACACCGACGTGACCGGTCCGGCCGCGCGCACCGGCCACCGACTGACCATCGAGATGACGCAATGGTCGGCGCAGGTGACCTGGGCCGGCGAGGAACCGGCGACGGTGTCGGCCTCGATCGCCGTGGATTCGCTGCAGGTCCGCGCCGGTGCGGGCGGCGTGACCCCGATGTCCGGACCGGAACGATCCGTTGCCCGAGCCAATGCGCTGAAATCGCTCAAGGCCGACAAGTTTCGTGAGATCACCTACGAGTCGGGTTCGATCACGAGATCTGACGGCGGATATCGCGTCGACGGCACGGTGACCATCCACGGCCGGCGCCGCGAATGTGCGTTGGACCTGGCGGTGGACGGCTCGCCGGGCCGATGGCGGATCTGCACCGAGACCACACTGAGCCAGAGCGATTTCGGCATCAAACCGTATTCGTTGATGATGGGTGCACTCAAGGTCGCCGACGAGGTGCGGTTGGGCATCGAGATCTCGCCGACCCGAGACGGATGACGCCAGTCGGCAGTCGTCGAGCAGCGACCGAGGGGGGTCGGCGGCTCGGCGTGTCGAAGCCGTACTCGCGCGTAGGCGAATCATTCGTCAGAATCATCCCGATCGGTTGTCGGCGCCTTCGCTGGGCGCCCGCCGGAACCACCTCGACCTGTCGGGTGGCGACGATCGTGGCCATTGCGCGCTCGCAGCGTGGACAATCGTTGTCGTGTCAACAGATGTCGTGTCAACAGATGAGGAGTCGGTAGTGTTCGCTCGCATTGCCATCGTGAACCGAGGTGAGGCGGCGGTCCGTCTCATCCACGCCGTACGGGGGCTGTGCGCCGAGACCGGCCAGTCGATCGAGGTCGTCGCGCTGCACACCGATGTGGACCGCAACGCGACGTTCGTCCGTGAGGCCGACATCGCCTACGACCTCGGGCCCGCGGCCGAGCGGCCCTACCTGAACCTGAAGGTGCTCGAACGGGCCTTGCTGGAGTCCGGTGCCGACGCGGCCTGGGTCGGGTGGGGATTCGTCGCCGAAGACCCGCTGTTCGCCGAGCTGTGCGAGCGCATCGGTGTGACCTTCATCGGTCCGTCCGCAGAAGCCATGCGCAAGCTCGGTGACAAGATCGGCGCCAAGCTCATCGCCGAGGAAGTCGGTGTACCGGTGGCGCCATGGAGCCGCGGACCCGTCGACAGCGTGGAAGACGCCGTGACCGCGGCGGCCGGCATCGGCTATCCGCTCATGCTCAAGGCCACCGCAGGCGGCGGGGGACGTGGGATTCGCGTCGTCACCAACGACGACGATCTGCGCGACGCTTACGAGCGGACCTGCGACGAGGCGGCGAGGGCCTTCGGTAGCGGTGTGGTATTCCTCGAACGCCTCGTCACCGGAGCCCGGCACGTCGAGGTCCAGGTCATCGCCGACGGACAGGGCACGGCCTGGGCGCTGGGGGTGCGCGACTGCTCGGTGCAGCGGCGCAACCAGAAGATCATCGAGGAATCGGCGTCGCCGGTGCTGTCGGCGGCACAGGTCGCCGACCTCAAGTCGTCGGCCGAGCGGCTCGCGATCGCTGTGGACTACTGCGGCGCGGCGACCGTCGAATTCCTCTACCACCCCGGCGAGCAACTGTTCGCCTTCCTCGAGGTCAACACCCGCCTGCAGGTCGAGCACCCGATCACCGAGATCACCACCGGCGTCGACCTGGTGCGGGCACAGTTGCACGTGGCCTCGGGCAACCGCCTCGAGGGGCAGGCGCCGGCCGAACGCGGGCATGCCATCGAGGCGCGTCTCAACGCCGAGGATCCCGACCGTGACTTCGCGCCGGCCCCTGGACGGATCGCCCGTTTGGAACTGCCTGCCGGACCGGGTATCCGCGTCGACACCGGCGTCAGCGAGGGTGACACGATCCCCGCCGACTTCGACTCGATGATCGCCAAGATCATCGCCTACGGCCGCGACCGCGACGAGGCCCTGGGACGTCTGCGGCGCGCCATGGCGCAGACCCGGGTCATCATCGAGGGCGGTGCGACCAACAAGAGCTTCGTCCTCGAACTGCTCAACCAGCCAGAGGTGATCGACGGCAGCGCCGACACCGGCTGGATCGACCGGGTGCGGGCCGAGGGCAAGCTGGTCGCTCATCAGCACTCGGCGATCGCGCTCGCCGCGGCCGCCATCGACGCCTACGAGGAAGAAGAACTCGTCGAGCGGCAGCGTCTGCTGTCGATGGCGTCGGGCGGGCGTCCACAAGTCCACCATGACAGTGGGCGGCCCCTCGAACTGAAACTCCGCGGAGCGACCTACCGGGTGCGGGTCGCGCGAATCGGAGCCCATCGGTTCCGCGTCGCCATCGACTCCGGGGAACAGACCTACCGTGCCGATGTCGACCTCGAACGTTTCGACGAGCACGCCGCGCAGCTCGTCATCAATCACGTTCGCTATCGCCTGATCACCGACACCCACGGGCCGGTACACCTCGTGGACGTCGATGGCGTGACCCACCGCGTCAGTCGCGACGAGGGCGGCGTGGTCCGCTCGCCGGCCCCGGCGCTGGTGGTGGCCACCCCGCTGGAGGTCGGCGACGAGGTCGAGGCCGGTGGCCCGGTGCTCGTGCTGGAGAGCATGAAGATGGAGACGGTGCTTCGCGCGCCGGTTCGCTCTCGCCTCAAGGAGTGTGTGGTGTCGGTCGGCACCCAGGTGGAGACGGGTGCGGCGCTGATGCGGCTCGAACCGCTTGCCGATGACGACGACACGGTCGACGAGGCGGGAATCGCCGGTGTCGAGCTCGAGTTGCCCTCGGCGCCGACCGATGTCGCACCGCACGAGCGATCCACCCGGACTCTGGAGGACTTGCGCAGCCAGTTGCTCGGCTATGACGTCGATCCGCAGGACAGTTCGCGACTGCTCGACGACTATCTCGCCGTGCGCCGCGCGGTGATCGAGTCCGGGCGCCGTCCGCTCTCGGATGAACTCGAATTGATCTCCGTGTTCGCCGATCTCGCCGAGCTCAGCCAGAACCGTCCGTCCGAGGACCAGATGGGAGTCGAGCACACCCACAGCGCACGCGAGAACTTCCACACCTACCTGCAGAGTCTCGACGTCGAACGCGACGGCCTGCCGCAGTCCTTTCACGACCAGCTGAGCCGCGCACTCGCCCACTACGGGGTCACCGATCTCGAACGGACACCCGAACTCGAGGCTGCGGTCTTCCGGATCTTCCTGGCGTTGCAGAATCCGTCCGACTCCGTCGCCTCCCTCTCCACCCTGCTCCGGGAATGGCTCGGCGAGCCGACCCCACGCGAGGAATTGGCCGAGCGCGTCGGGATCGCACTCGACAAGCTCATCTCCGCGGCGCAACTCCGTTTCCCCGCGATCGCCGATCTGGCCCGTGGTGTCGTCTACTCCTGGTACGGGCTGCCGTTGCTGCGGCGCAACCGCGCCCGCATCTACAACGAGCTGCGCGAGCATCTGCGATACCTCGACGCCAACCCCCAGGCCGCCGACCGTGACGAGCACATCGCCGACATGGTGCGTTCCACCGAGCCACTGGTTCGGCTGCTCGGTCAGCGGATGGTGCGCGGGATCGCCGACAACACCGTCATGCTCGAGGTGCTCACCCGCCGGTATTACGGCAACAAGGGTTTACGTGAGGTCCGGGTGCAGGAGTTCGGTGGCGCAAGCTTCGTCATCGCCGAACGTGGCGGCGTCAGCCTGGTTTCGGCGGCCGTGCGATTCGACGAACTCGATTCGGTACTCGGTGGGCTCGCCGAATTGTCGCGGGGAGTGGCCTCGGTCGACGCCGACATCTACCTCAGCTGGGAGGAACAGCCGCACGACTTCGATGCGATGGCCGACGCGCTCGACGAGCACATCGCCACGGCATCGTTGCCTCAGCAGGTGCACCGGCTGACCATCGCGGTGGCCGGCAGCAACGAAGCACTCATGCACCACCACTTCACCTTCCGTCCCTCGTCGACCGGGATGGCCGAGGAACGTCTGATCCGAGGCCTGCATCCCTACATCGCCCAGCGGATGCAGATGCAGCGGCTACGCAAATTCGACCTCACCCGTCTGCCGTCGGCCGACGACGAAGAGGTGTACCTGTTCCACTGTGTGGCCAAGGAGAATGCCGCCGACGAACGGCTGATCGCCTTCGCGCAGGTGCGTGATCTCACCGCATTGCGCGAGAACGACGGACGGTTGCTGACCCTGCCCCGAGCGGAAAGCATTCTGTCCTCGTGTGTCGACTCGATTCGCCGCGCACAGCGTCGGTCGGGTCTGACCTCGACCACCAACCGCATCGTCATGTACGTGTGGCCGCCCATCGACGGTTCTCAAGACAACCTGCAAGCCATCGCCGAACGCATCCGCGGCACCGCCGCCGGCGTCGGTCTGGAAGAGGTGCTGCTCATCGCACGGCAGCGCGACCGCGACACCGGCGACCTGACCAAGGTCGCGGTACGTTTCGTGGTCAATGCGGCAGGCGGATACGACGTCATCGTGGGTGAACCGTCCGATGATCCGGTCGAACCGGTCGACGAGTTCCGCCAGAAGGTGCTGCGCGCGGCCCGCCGCAACACCGTCTATCCGTACGAATTGGTCGGACTGCTCGGTTCGTTCGCCGAATACGACCTCGACGACGAACAACGACTCATCCCGGTCGACCGCCCGAAGGGCCACAATTCGGCAGCGATCGTCGCCGGCGTGATCACCACGCCGACCGAAAAACACCCGCAGGGTGTCACCCGTGTCGTCCTGCTAGGTGACCCGACGAAATCACTTGGGGCACTGTCGGAGCCAGAATGCGCCCGCGTCATCGCGGCCCTGGACCTGGCGGAGTCGATGCAGGTGCCGGTGGAGTGGTACGCGCTGTCCTCGGGCGCCCGGATCTCCATGGACTCGGGTACCGAGAACATGGATTGGGTGGCCCGCGCCCTCAAGCGGGTCGTCGAGTTCACCCAGGCCGGTGGTGAGATCAACATCGTGGTCGCCGGAATCAACGTCGGCGCGCAACCATACTGGAACGCCGAGTCGACAATGCTCATGCACACCAAGGGCATTCTCGTGATGACTCCCGATTCGGCGATGGTCCTCACCGGCAAACAGTCCTTGGACTTCTCCGGTGGTGTGTCGGCCGAGGACAACTTCGGTATCGGCGGGTATGACCGGGTGATGGGCCCCAACGGGCAGGCGCAGTACTGGGCGCCGAACCTCGTCTCCGCCCGTGATGTGCTGATGTCGCACTACGATCACACCTACATCGTGCCGGGGGAGCAGACCCCGCGTCGGGCCGACTCGAGTGACCCGGTCTCCCGCGACGTCTCGGATTACCCACATGTGTTGGCGGGCAGCGATTTCACCACCGTCGGTCAGATCTTCTCTGTCGAGAGCAATCCGGATCGTAAGAAGCCCTTCGATATTCGGACCGTCATGCGGGCCGTAGCCGACCAGGACCATGCGGTTCTCGAACGCTGGGCCGGGATGGCCGACGCCGAGACCACCGTCGTCTGCGATGTCCACCTCGGTGGAATCCCGGTATGTCTGTTGGGAATCGAGTCCCGGGAGGTGACGCGCCGTGGTTACAAGCCGACCGACGGTCCCGATACCTACACCGCGGGCACGCTGTTCCCGCAGTCGTCGAAGAAGGCAGCCCGGGCGATCAATGTGGCCAGCGGTAACCGGCCGCTGGTGGTGTTGGCCAATCTCTCCGGCTTCGACGGCTCGCCCGAGTCGATGCGTAAGCTCCAGTTGGAGTACGGTGCCGAGATCGGCCGCGCGATCGTCAATTTCCGCGGCCCGATCGTCTTCTGCGTCATCTCGCGCTACCACGGCGGCGCATTCGTGGTGTTCTCGAAGGCATTGAATCCCAATATGACCGTGCTCGCCATCGACGGATCGTTCGCGTCGGTTCTCGGCGGCGCGCCCGCTGCCGCGGTGGTCTTCGCCGGTGAGGTGGGCAAGCGGACGGCCGCCGACCCACGGGTCCGCGAGGTCGAGGCGCGACTGACTCCGGCAACGGGAGCCGATCGTCCCGCGCTCAACGCCGAGCTTGCCGAGGTCCGCCAGTCGGTCCGTGCCGAGAAGATCAGCGAGATCGCTGCCGAATTCGATGCGGTGCACAGTATCCGCCGGGCCGTCGAGGTCGGCTCGGTCGACGCGGTGATCGATGCCGCCGAACTGCGGCCGCGCATCATCGCGGCCATCGAGAGCAATCCCGTGTGGTCGGGTGACGGGGCTCGGATGGTCACCTCCTGACACCGACCGGCTCCGGCCGGACGGTGGCTTGACGAGAGTACGTGGCCGCCCTCATCGATCACGGTGAGGGCGGGGCGTCTTGTCCGGTTGACCGGCTTTGGGTGTTCTACGGGTGTCCTGTGGGTGTCT
This sequence comes from Gordonia sp. DT30, assembly GCF_049844915.1. NCBI lineage: Bacteria > Bacillati > Actinomycetota > Actinomycetes > Mycobacteriales > Gordoniaceae > Gordonia > Gordonia sp. DT30. The sequence continues at coordinate 141,759 of NZ_JBNCLY010000001.1, forward strand.
TGTCAGCATCCTTGAGTCGACAATTGTTGTGGCAGTGTCGATGTGGATTGATCGTCCACATCGAGGAAGTCATGAAACGACTACTGGTCACCGTCGGATCCGTCGCCGTGCTCACGTGTGTGATGGCGGGTACCGCCGCTGCGGTCACGCCCGCAGGGACGGTGTCGGAGGCGGTCGACGTCGGCAACGGCGGAATCGCGATCGCCCGCGGATCGACGATGTTGCACACCGATGACTTCGGTGAATACGGGTGCGAGGACTTCGTCGACGCCGCCTACGGGCGGACCACTGCCAACGGCATCCCGCACGACGGCGCGATCGCCTTCTACGATCAGCTCGCGGCTCACGGGCAGGGTCACAGGGCGTTGCCCGCGCCGCCGGGGGCCCTGGTCTTCTCCGAGGGCGAGGATGGTGGCCACGTCGACATCTCCATGGGCGAGGGGCACTACCTGAGTGGCGGCGTGCAGGGGTTCGCGGCCGGCTGGGGTGATGGCACCGACATCCAGATCCTGCCGAGCGCCAACTTGGGGTCATGGCATCTGGTCGGCTGGGCCTACGCCCCATGGAGTGCGATCGGAGGTTGACCTCGCGCCAGTGGTGGACGGTCGACGCGGTCGTCAGGCCGCGTAGCGTCGTGGGATGGGCACAGGATGGTCGAAGGCGACGCTGGACACGATCGAATCGTCGGAGGAGATCCGGATCACGGCACCGCGGGGGGACGGCACATTGCCCGATGCCGTGCCGATCTGGGCCGTGTGCTCGGGCGATGCGGTGTACGTACGTACGTGGTATCGACGCACGAGTGGGTGGTTCGGCCGGGCGGTGAGTTCGAAGCAGGCGCGAATCATCGTGGACGGCAACGGGTTCGACACGCTCGTGGACGATGTCGCGGACGACCCCGCGGTGCGCGCAGAGGTGGACGCGGCGTATGGGGCGAAATACGGGCGATACGGCTCGGGCAGCGCCGGGCAGATGGCCTCCGATGACGCCGCCGCCACCACTCTTCGACTGACCCCGGCCTGAGGCGCTGCGGCGAACCGTCGTCCTGCTGTCCGGTATGTGCGCTATCTCCGGCGACCGCTAGGCTCGGCGAGGGGTGACCGGCAGGTGTGCGGCCGGATCGCTTCGAGACAGGTGACGTTGGGTTGGAAGGTGTGCTGTGGTGGCAATTCTCGATGGAATGGTGCAGGACCTCTTCGACGAGGTGGTGGCACGCAATCCCGGCGAAGCCGAGTTCCACCAGGCGGTACGTGAGGTGTTCGACAGCCTCGGACCCGTCCTCGCCAAGCATCCGCACTACGCCGACGCCGGGATCATCGAGCGCCTGTGTGAACCGGAACGTCAGATCATCTTCCGGGTCCCGTGGGTCGACGATGCGGGCCGGGTCCGGATCAATCGCGGATTTCGCGTCGAGTTCAATTCCGCCCTCGGACCGTTCAAGGGTGGGCTGCGATTCCATCCGAGCGTCTACCTCGGAGTGGTGAAGTTCCTCGGGTTCGAGCAGATCTTCAAGAATGCGCTGACCGGGCTGCCGATCGGCGGCGGCAAGGGCGGCTCGGATTTCGATCCGAAGGGACGCTCGGACGGTGAGGTGATGCGATTCTGCCAGTCGTTCATGACCGAGCTCTACCGCCACATCGGTGAATACACCGACGTTCCGGCCGGCGACATCGGGGTCGGCGGGCGTGAAATCGGGTATCTCTTCGGACAATACAAGCGCATCACCAACCGATACGAGTCCGGTGTACTCACCGGAAAAGGGCTGACGTGGGGCGGGTCGCAGGTTCGCACCGAGGCGACCGGCTACGGCGTCGTCTTCTTCGTCCGCGAGATGCTCGCCGCTTGTGGTGAGGATGTCGAGGGTCGACGTGTGGTGGTGTCGGGCTCGGGGAATGTGGCGTTGTATGCCATCGAAAAGGTGCAACAGCTCGGCGGCCGCGTCGTGGCCTGCTCGGACTCGGACGGCTACGTCGTCGACGAGGACGGGATCGACCTCGATCTCCTCAAAGAGGTCAAAAACGTCCGCCGCGGCCGGATCGCCGACTATGCCGAGCGTCGCGGCGGCACGGCGCGCATGGTGACCGGCGGGTCGATCTGGGACGTGCCCACCGACATCGCCATTCCATGTGCGACGCAGAACGAACTCGACGCCGCCGACGCCGAGACGCTCGTCGCCAACGGGTGCCGCGTCGTCGCCGAGGGCGCCAACATGCCCACCACTCCGGAGGCGATCAAGGTCTTCGGCAAGTCCGGCGTGCAGTTCGCCCCGGGAAAGGCGGCCAATGCGGGTGGTGTGGCCACCAGCGCGTTGGAGATGCAGCAGAACGCATCACGCGACTCGTGGACGTTCGAACACACCGAAGTACGACTGGCCGAGATCATGAGCGGTATCCATCAGACGTGCCTGCACACTGCCGAGGAATACGGCGTGCCCGGCGACTACGTGCTCGGCGCCAACATCGCCGGATTCACCCATGTCGCCGATGCGATGCTGGCGCTCGGCGTGATCTGACCACCCCGGCCGGAAGGCAGTGAACGCGCCGGATCACCCCTTGGGCAGCTTGCGTGTGGCCGGTCCCTCGAGGATGTTGCCGTGCGGATCGAAGCGCGAGCCGTGAAGCGGGCAATCCCAGCTGCAGTCGGCGTCATTCCACTCGAGAACACCGTAGAGGTGCGTGCAGATCGGCACGACCGAGGACCGCTCGCCGTCCACGGTGCACACTCCGCGCGGCCCCATGCCGACTCGTCCGACGGTTCCTTGCCCTTCGGGCGGCTCCGGATCGGCCGGTCGTAGCAGCCGGAGGTAGCCTTCGGCGAGCTCCTTGCCCACGGCCAGATTCGTCGACAGTGCCGTTGGTGTCGCCGCCACCTGCGCCCGGCGCCAGGGCTGGAACGTCTCGGCCCACGATGGCGCGGGCGCACCCGAGAGGCGTGCGGCGAGGGCCAGCGCAGCGGCCACCCCGTTGGTCATACCCCACTTCGCGAAGCCCGTTGCGACATGCACGTCGATGCCCGGAAGCAGCGGGCCGACGTAGGGCAGTTCATCGATGGACAGGTAGTCCTGCGCGGCCCACCGTGCCGTGAGGCGGGCGTCGGGAAACCATTTCGCCGTCCATGCCAGGAGATCGTCGACGTATCGGCGTTCGGAGGATGCCCGGCCCACCTCGTGGCCGAACCCGCCCACCAGCAACTGTTCACCATCGGCGCGCGGTGCGGTACGCAGCGAGACCGTCGGATCGTCGGCACCCAGGTACATGTCCTGTGGGATCGGGCCGCCGACCTGAAAGCTTGCGGCATAAGACCGCCGTGGGCGCAGCCGCGCGAAGAAGCCACCGCGATCGAGAAATGGTGTGCCGGTGGCGATCACGACGGACTTGGCAGTCAGGTCGCCGACAGATGTGGCGACCGTGTGTCCGTGCGATCGGGGCCGTACGCCGGTCACCCGTACATTCTCGTAGACGTCTGCGCCCAGGGTGGCGAGGTCGGCGACCATGGCCCGCAGCGTCACCATGGGATCGATCTGCGCCTGGTGATCAAGTCGCACGCCTGCGTGTGTGGTGAACGGGAGTTCGGGACAGTCGGTCCGCTCGACGGGCAGGCCCACGCGGGTGCACGCTTCGTATTCGGAATCCACGGCTTGAGCGCCGGCAGGTGTGGTCGCGAAGGTGACCGCGGCGTGCTCCTGGTAGTCGAGGTCGCGGCCGCGGCAGTATTCGCCGAGCCAGTCCAGTGCCGCCCGGTTGGCCGCCACGTAGCTTTCCATCGCTGATACGTCGTGGTGGCGTCCGATGGTCGACAGACGGGTGCCCTGCAACAGCGACACCTTGCCCGTGGTGTTGCCGGTGGCGCCGGCACCGATGTAGCGAGCCTCGATGACCGCGACCGACCGGCCGGCCCGTGCGAGCAACAGCGCGGTGGTCAGCCCGGTGATACCACCGCCCACCACCACGTGGTCGTATCGGCCGCCGATCGTCGTCGGCGCGACCGGTTCCGGGCCGGCGGACGTGTTCTCGAGCCACAGCGAGGTCATGGTCGACCGGGTACCCGGTCGGTTTACGGCGAAACCCTACGTGGTTCGACCCATGCCAACTGGCGCGGAAATCATCGTCATCCGACGGATGTCCCGCAGGGCTGAACGCAGGAGAGTAGAGGAGTCCCAGACCACCAGACCATCGGACCGCCAGAGGCAGCTCATGAATCTTGCTGACACATCGTTAACAGCACCACTGACACGCTCCCGACCCGACTTCGGATTGCGAGGCAAAAACAATCGGCTTCTGTTGCAGAGCAATGATTTCCAACCTCACGGTTCACTCATGCTCACGCTCTGGACTCGAATGCGCGACCAGCCGGTCATACGAAATCTCGACGAACACCGAATTGCTCAGCAACTCGGTGACCTCGGCGATGTGATCTTCGACGAGAGCGAGAAGCCGGGTGTTGGTGATGTTGCCGGTGGTTACCACCGTCGAGCAACACAGCAAGTCTCGCCGGCGACTGCGCATCAATCAGAAACCTCACCGTACACGCGGCTCAGGCAGCATCAAACAGGACGACCACACGATTGGCGGCTGTCAACGTACCGAAATCCACAGCAGCCAGCAGATCCTCGCGCTCCAGATCAGGGTAGTCATCGAGAACGTCCTGCATCGTCATACCCGACGCGAGCAAGTCCAACAGGTCGGCAACCGGGTAACGCAACCCACGCACCACCGGCTTGCCATGGCAGATGGACGGATCAGACGTCACTCGATGAAGGTTGGACATGCACCCAGATTATCGGCCCGGACGCCCACACGGCAATCATCCAAGGCAACGTGAGAAACAAGCACGCCGCCGCGAACAGGCGACGCACCGACCGGCACATGTGACGACACGGACCCGTGCGGTACTGCCGACACATTCGTCGGTCACACCAAGAACAGCCGAAAGCGAAATACGCAAATGCTCGTTGACTGCAGAAGATTGTCTGACCTGCACTGTTCACAGGTCGCACGCGTCTTTCCGGGACAGCAATCGATGCTGTTCGAGCACGGCATGCTGTTTCGGCCGGACTGGGAGGCGGTCCTGACGCCGGTCACCGACCTGATCGTCGGACTGAGGGTGTCGACGTCGACCGACTTGCCGTCTACGGCATCAGTCAGGCGGGGTATTGGGTGCCGCGTGCCGCCGCCTTTGAGTATCGCTATGCCGCCGCTGTCGCCGACCACACTCGTCGAATTCACCGAGGCCGAAGGTGCGAGTTGGCACTGTCAGCTGATGGCGCGGGCATCGACCGCTCACCGCATGTTCGACTGGCTCGACGACGCGCTCGTCGTCCGGTGACAGGTCGCACCGACCCGCCGGCGCCACGGATCACTTGTCGGCCAACAGATTCCGGAGCACGTACGGCAGGATGCCGTCGTTGCGGTAGTAATGTTCCTCGGCCGGTGTGTCGATTCGTACGGTTGCCCCGAATGTTCGTGAGTTCCCGTCCTTTTCGACGGTCACGGTGACCTCGTCGGGCAGGCTCGCATCACCGGCTTCGAGACCGGAGATGGCGTAGCTCTCGTCGCCGGCAAGGCCGAGTGACTCGGCGGTGTCACCTTCGGTGAACTGCAGGGGCAGCACACCCATGCCGATGAGGTTGGACCGGTGGATGCGCTCGAACGATTCGGCGATGACGGCCCGCGCCCCGAGGAGTCTGGTGCCCTTGGCCGCCCAGTCCCGTGAAGAGCCGGAACCATAGTCCTTGCCGGCGATGACGATCAGCGGGACGTCCTCGTCGTGGTAGGCCACGGCGGCATCGTAGATGCTGGTCTGGCCGCCGTCGGGCCAGTGTTTGGTGACACCGCCCTCGACCCCCGGCACCAACTCGTTACGGAGCCGAATATTGGCGAAGGTGCCGCGGATCATCACCTCGTGATTGCCGCGCCGCGAACCATAAGAGTTGAAATCCGCTGCGTCGACACCCTTGTCGGCGAGATAGCGACCGGCCGGGCTGTCGCGTTTGATGGCGCCGGCCGGCGAAATGTGGTCGGTGGTGACCGAATCGCCCAGCTTGACCAACACGCGGGCGCCGCTGATGTCCCGAATCGGTGCGGGCTCACGGTCCATGCCCTCGAAGTACGGTGGCTGCCGGATGTAGGTGGAGGTGGAATCCCAGTCGTACACCACTCCGTCGGGCACATCCATGCCGCGCCAATTGTCGTCGCCGGCATACACATTCGAATAGTTCTCGGTGAACATCTGCGCCTCGACGTTCGCGTCGACGGCCTGCTTGATCTCCTCGTCGGAGGGCCAGATGTCACGCAGGTAGATGTCCTTGCCGTCATCGCTTTTGCCGAGTGGTTCGGTCAGCAGGTCGGTGTGGAGACTGCCGGCCAGTGCATAGGCGATCACCAGTGGGGGAGAGGCGAGAAAGTTCATCTGCACCTCGGGATGAATGCGGCCCTCGAAGTTGCGATTTCCCGACAGGACCGCCGACACGTTGAGGTCGTTGTCGTTGACCGCGGCGCTCACCTCCGGGATGAGTGGACCGGAGTTGCCGATGCAGGTGGTGCATCCGTATCCGACGAGGTTGAAGCCGAGCTTGTCGAGGTAGGGCGTCAGCCCGGATCGATCGAAGTAGTCGGTGACCACACGGGAGCCGGGAGCCAGGGTGGTCTTGACCCAGGGACGGGTGTGCAAACCGAGTTCGACCGCTTTCTTCGCCAGCAGACCCGCGCCGAGCATGACCGACGGATTCGAGGTGTTGGTGCATGAGGTGATCGCGGCGATGACGACATCGCCGTGGTCGACGATGGCCTCGCGGCCGCCGATGACGACGTTCGCCGGGTCACTGGGCCAGCCGAGCTTGGCGTTGGCGGTGAGTTGTTCGGCGGATACCTGGCGCGGTGGCGAGTCGTCGCCGGAGTTGGATCCGGGCGCGATCGGATCGCTGGCCGGGAACGACTCCGCGGACGCGCTGTCGACGCCACCGGCCTTCGAGGTGGGCTTCTCATGATCACCGGCGAGAATGCCGAGAACGGTGCTGGGCGCATCACCGAGCGCGATCCGGTCCTGGGGCCGGCGTGGACCGGCGATCGACGGTTGCACCGTCGAAAGATCGAGGTCGACCACCCGGCTGAAGTCGGGGGTCTGATCGGGGTCGTGCCACAACCCCTGTTCGCGTGCGTAGGCCTCCACCAGCTCAATGTGCTCGGGGTTGCGGCCGGTCAGCCGTAAGTAGTCGAGGGTTACCTCATCGATGGGGAACATTGTTGCGGTAGAACCATATTCGGGACTCATGTTGCCGATGGTCGCCCGGGTGGCGAGTGGAACGTTGGCGACTCCGGGCCCGAAGAACTCGACGAATTTTCCGACCACGCCGATGCCGCGCAACAGGGCCGCCACGGTGAGGACGAGATCGGTTGCGGTGGTGCCTTCGCCGAGGCTGCCGCTGAGCCGGACACCGATGACCTGAGGGATGAGCATACTCATCGGCTGACCCAACATGGCGGCCTCCGCTTCGATTCCGCCGACGCCCCATCCGAGCACACCGAGGCCGTTGACCATCGGAGTGTGCGAGTCAGTGCCGACGAGGGTGTCCGGGTAGGCCTGCGTCGTACCGTTTCGCTCGCGCGTGAAGACCACGCGCGCAAGGTATTCCAGATTCACCTGATGGCAGATGCCGGTATCGGGTGGTACCACGAGGAAGTCGTCGAAGGATTGCTGTCCCCAGCGCAACAACTGGTAGCGCTCCTTGTTGCGGTCGAATTCGAGTTGCGAATTGATCTGGATGGCGTCCGGCCGACCGAAGACGTCGGCGATGACCGAATGGTCGATGACCAGTTCGGCGGGGATCTGCGGGTTGATCTTGGCCGCATCGCCGCCGAGCGCGGTCATCGCGTCACGCATGGCGACCAGGTCGACGACGCAGGGCACCCCGGTGAAGTCCTGCATGAGGACCCTGGCGGGGGTGTACTGGATCTCCGGGTTCGCCGTGGCGGCCGGATCCCAGTCCCGTAAGGCCTCGATCTGTGCGGCGGTGACCAGGTGCCCGTCCTCGTTGCGGAGAAGGTCCTCCAGAAGAACCTTGAGGCTGTAGGGAAGTCGCGCCGAACCCGCGATCCGGTCGAGCCGGAAGATCTCGTATGTCTTGTCGTTGACGCCGAGCTGATCCCGGCTGTTGAAACTGTTGGACGACATGGTCAATCCACCTTCCGCGTGGGGTACGCGGTCTCCAAGGGGCTGCAAGGCTGCGGGCTGCGGAGGCCGCTCGGTCGGTCCGGAACACCTCCTATCCTACGTGAGCCGGGTCATAGCCTGGCGCTGACGGCGTGGCCCGCCGGACGGTGTCTCAGACCTGCCGAGCCCATACGCGATGTGACTCGAGCAGCGGCGTCATCGCCTCGAGCAGGTCGGTCGCCTGCTGTGAGGTCACGACGCCTGGCGCGTCGGCAGCGATGCCCGCATTCGGCAGCAGGGCGGCGCCCCGGGGCAGGACACCGATTGCCTTGCAGTGCCGGTATGTCTCGGCCAGCAGCGTCTGTACGGTCTGATCGGTCGGTGCGGAGGCAAGGATGATGGCGTCGTATTCGATCGACCGCATGGTGGCGAACGTTCGGGATATCGGCACCACCGCCTTGCCCGAGCCCAACTGCCCGCCGTGTGGCGCGATGACCAGTGGCACCATGCCGGCGCCATCGATCTTTGTCACCAGTTCACTCACCTCGGCCAGGTCGTCGGCGTCGTCGGCCAGGATGCCGATCTGGCGACCGTCTACCGGCCATTGCGCACCGACCTGCGCGAGCGCCGGACTCGGTGTCTGGTCTTCGTCGATTTCGACGGTCCGCTCCGGGGCGGCCAGGCCGAGACCTTCGGCCACCTTCGCACACAGATCCGAGTCGATGTTGGCGAGCACTTGCAAGGTGCGTTCCTTGATGGCCTGCTCGTAGCACTTGCCCAACTCGAAGGTGTACGCGTCGGCGACATGGCTGCGCTCGACAGGGGAGAGGCTGAGGTAGAACAACCGGGCCTGCGAGAAATGGTCGTCAAAGGTGGCCGCGGCATTGCGGGTCTTGGCTGATGCCGGCAGTTCGGTGGGCACCTCGATATAGGCTCCCGTCTCGGCCGCCGCCATGAACGGACAACCGCCGTCGAGTGAATTCGGTTGGTACGGAGCAACTCCCGTGTGTACGCCGCTCTGGTGCATGCCGTCACGGAACATGTCGTTGAGCGCGGCATGGGGCCGGTTGATCGGCACCTGCGCGAAGTTCGGGCCGCCCAGTCGACTGATCTGGGTGTCGAGGTAGGAGAAGAGTCGAGCCTGCAGCAGCGGATCGTCGGTGACGTCGATGCCGGGCACCAGATGCCCGGGATGGAAGGCGACTTGTTCGGTCTCGGCGAAGTAGTTGGTCGGGTTCGCGTTGAGGGTCATCAGCCCGATCGGCTGAACTGGCGCAAGCTCTTCTGGCACGATCTTGGTGGGGTCGAGGAGGTCGATGCCCTCGAACATCTGCTCAGGGCTATCGGGCAACACCTGGACGCCGAGCTCCCACTCTGGGTATGCGCCGGCCTCGATCGCGTCGGCCAGATCGCGCCGGAGAAAGTCCGGGTCGAATCCGTTGGCCAACTGGGCTTCTTCCCACAACAGCGAATGCACACCCAGGCGCGGCTTCCAGTGGAACTTCACCAGGCTGGTGTCGCCGTCGGCGCCGACCAGCCGGAAAGTGTGGATTCCGAAACCTTCCATCATTCGGTACGACCGCGGAATTCCGCGATCGGAGATGTGCCAGATGGTGTGCGCGGTCGCCTCGGCGTGCAGCGAGACGAAGTCCCAGAAGGTGTCGTGGGCACTTTGCGCCTGCGGGATCTCCCGGTCGGGACGCGGTTTGACGGCGTGGATGAGGTCGGGGAATTTGATGCCGTCCTGGATGAAGAAGACCGGAATGTTGTTCCCGACGAGATCGAAGGTGCCTTCGGAGGTGTAGAACTTGGTCGCGAACCCGCGGGTGTCGCGGACCGTCTCCGCTGAACCACGGGAGCCGACAACCTGTGAGAACCGGACAAACACCGCTGTCTCGACGTCCGTGCCCAGGAACGCCGACTTGCAGATCTTGTCGGCGGTGCCGTAGCCGCGGAAGATGCCATGGGCTCCGGCGCCGCGCGCATGCACCACGCGCTCTGGGATCCGTTCGTGATCGAAGTGGGTGATCTTCTCCCGCAGATGGTGATCTTGGAGCAGCGTTGGACCCCGCTCGCCTGCCTTGAGTGAGTGGTCGGTGTCGTACAGCCGCGCTCCTTGCGCGGTGGTGAGGTACGCGCCGTGTTGCGCGCGCACTCCTTCCGGTCCATCCACTTCTTGTCCGGTGGCGCTGCGAAGTTCGGGTGCCGCCTGATCGTCGTTGGGCGGCAATGGTCCGGTTGGTTCGGTCGGTTCGGCGACGGTCGGGGTTCCGGAGCCGGGCGTTCCCGGGATCGTGGGATTCTTCTTATGGGACACGAGGCCTCCTCTATGCGCTTCTGCTGGACCGGCGCACCGCGGTGCGTTTCCGCGGGCATCGCGTGCAGAGTGCCCAAATACGGGATCCCTAATCGGTGTCTCGAGAATCGAGTCGGCCAATGCCCGTGCCGACGGGGGAGGGCGCCAGAGAGCGCAGCGATCCCGGTCCGGCAAAACCGGCAACTCCCACGAACCGACTCTGCGATTCTGACAGACATGGCTGCTACGAACGGGAGACGAACCAGGCCGATCCGGTGGTGCTGGGGCATCGCCGCCCTGGCCGTGTTCTTGCTACTACCGACCCTCGGTGCCGGGGTCGGTTCGGCCATCCCGTCTGCGTCGGCGAGTGTGGTGGCTCCGCTGCCGGGCGACTTCATGTTCGGTGTGTCGTCGTCGGGCTTCCAGAGTGAGGGCTACTCACCGGACAGCAATTGGCGCCGCTACTCCGCCGATCCCGCGAACACCAAGGACCGCGTCGGCAACAGCGTCGACTTCTTCCACCGCTACCGCGAGGACATCGATCGTGCCCGCGATCTCGGCACCAACGTCTACCGCATCGGCATCGAATGGGCGCGCGTCGAGCCGCGGCCGGGGTTCTTCGATCCGCAGGCACTTGCCTTCTACGACAACGTCATCGCGGCCATCCGCGCGGCGGGGATGCGGCCGATGCTGACGCTCGACCATTGGGTCTACCCCGGCTGGCTGGTCGACCGTGGCGGGTGGCGCAACGCAGATACGACGAATCTGTGGTTGACGTACGCACGCCACATCGTCGACCGGTATGCGCCCGCCGACCCGATGTGGATCACGTTCAACGAGCCACTCATGTACGGCTACAACGAGGTCAGTACAGGCGGGCTGTCGCCGGCCGACCTCCCGATGTTCTACGACAAGCTGGTGACCGCCCACCGCACGATCTATGACTACATCCACGCGCGTCAACCGCGGGCGATGGTCACCTCCAACTCGGCCTACATCCCGGCGGCCGAACCGGTCATCGACACCACATTCCATGATCGGGTGGCCGACAAGGTCGACTTCATGGGGTTGGACTACTACTACACGGTCGCGCCCACCGAGACGTCGGCGTGGAACGCATTGACCGGCGACATGTGGAAGGCGCCCATCAACGCCGACGGTCTCTACTACTCGTTGCGCTTCTACGCCCGGCACTATCCGGGCAAGCCGCTCTACGTCGTCGAATCGGGTATGCCCACCGAGAACGGCAAGCCGCGTCCGGATGGTTACCGGCGCGGCGATCACCTGCGCGACCTGGTCTATTGGTTGCAGCGAGCCCACCAGGATGGTATCCCGGTGATCGGCTACAACTACTGGAGCCTCACCGACAACTACGAATGGGGCAGCTACACACCACGATTCGGGCTGTACACGGTGGATGTCAAGACCGATCCGGCACTGACCCGCCGACTGACCGATGCCGTGGCGGCCTACCACGACCTGATCGCCGGGCATGGGAATGCCGCGAATTACCGGCCGACGCGTCCGCCGACAACCTGTTCGCTGATCGACGTGCCGTCCAGTTGCATCGAACCGGTTCGGTGACACGAGAGCCCGTAGCCGGTTGCCGGCGGTCACGATGATCATCCCTCGGAGTGTGGTAGCGGCCGTCCGACGTTGATGCGATTGCCGTCCGGATGACGAACACGAGTCCGCGCAGACCGTAGTCGAGCGTCCGGCCGCCGAACTATTGTGGGAGAGCCAGTGCTCCGACCGACGAATTCTCGTTGCGGTATGGGTCTGTATCTCGACGACCGACTCGGGAAGGCTGACACAATGCGGAAACTGATCTATGGAATGAACGTGAGTCTGGATGGCTACACCGCCGCACCGGGTGATGATCTCGGCTGGAGCGCGCCGAGCGATGAACTGTTCCAGTGGTGGTCCGACCGGGTGGCCGCGACGGACATCACGCTCTACGGGCGCAGGCTGTGGGAGGCGATGAGTTCACACTGGCCTACCGCCGATCAACAGCCGGACGTCACGCCGGCGGAGATTGAATTCGCCCGTCGCTGGCGCGACATGCCAAAGGTCGTGTTCTCCTCGACCATCCGCGAGGTCGACTGGAACGCCCGACTGGTCACCGGCGATGCCGTGGACGAGATCAGCAGGCTCAAGGCCGGGGATGGCAGTCCCATGGACATCGGCGGCGCCACCCTCGCCGCTGCGGCCATGCGGGCCGGGCTGATCGACGAATACGTGATCGCCACCCACCCGGTCCTGGTGGGCGGTGGGACGCCGTTCTTCACGGCCTTGGACAACTGGGTGAACCTGAACCTGTTGGAGGCCAGAACGTTTCCCGATGGCGTGCTCCTGACCAGATATGAGACCAGGCGCTGACGATGCGAGGCTGCTGATCGACAGGTCCGGAAAAGTTTCGCCGAAGGCGGCCGGAAGGGGGATATGCGGTTCAACGCCCATGTGTATCACCGGTGATACACTCTGATATGACCGAAGTCGTGAGTGTCAGGGAGTTGCGCAACAACGGCGGCGAGGTGTTGCGAAGAGTCGAGCGCGGCGAGCGGGTGGTGGTTACGCGTGATGGCGAGCCGGTGGCCGAACTCGGTCCGCTGCCGCGGAAGGGTGTGAGCGCAGCTGAGCTGATTCGCCGGAGGGCTCACCTACCCCAGGTCGATCCGGACGCCCTGCGGTCGGACATCGACAGCGTGTTGGATTCGACCTCATGAACGAACCGGTCCACACAACGCGGGGGATGTTGGACACCTCAACCGTGATTCTGCTTGGGAGACTGGGCAATCCGGGCGAGCTACCCGATGAGTCGGTGATCAGTGCAATCACCCTTGCGGAGCTTTCGGTCGGCCCACATGTCGCGCGGACCGATCACGAGCGAAGCGTCCGGCAACAGCACCTGCAGCAGGCAGAGGCGGATTTCGAGGCGTTGGCATTCACTGCTGAGAGTGCGCGAGCTTTCGGTGGTGTCGTAGCCGCGTTGCGGTCGGCGGGCCGAAAACCAAAAGTGCGAGCATATGATGCATTGATCGCTGCCAGTGCAATCGCAAACGGCATTCCGTTGTTTACGTGCAACCCATGTGATTTCGTGGGGATACCTGATCTGGATATCCGTTCGGTGACCCATCCCGACGCTGCTGGGTCGTGACGGGTCGGGGACGACCGGGTGGAAGGGCCGAACAGGCTGGTCGGTTCCGATTCGCGTAGGGTCATCACGACTCGACTGGACCTACGGACGTAAGGAACACATGAGGCGGAGCGCTTCTCGTCGTACAGCATTCGTGGCCGGTCTGTTTGCGGTGATGCTCGTCGCCGCTGCCTGCGGTGACGACTCCACGAGCCACGACGCGACGCCGTCGCAAGCGTCGTCGGGCGTGACCACGACGTCGGAGTCGTCGGCAGCGCTCAGCGAAGGCGCGAGCTCGGGCACCTCCTCTGCGGCCTCGTCCGCGGCAGCTGTACCGACGACGGTCCAGGTCACGGGGGAGCGCGACGTCGTGGTGACCCTGAGTGGTCCGATCGCGGTCAAGTACGCATCGGCGACCCGAGCCCAGAAGGATGCTCTCGCCAAGCCGCTGAGCGGCGATCGCAACGCCGGGACCCGGGAGAGTGGCGTCGTGTTCCAGCAGTTCCAGGGTGGTGTGATCGTCGCGAAGAACGACGCTCCGGGGACTCCGGCCTACATCATCACCTCGGGCAAGATCCGGGACGCGTGGAACACCGAGCGCGCGCCCGACGGCACCCCGTCACTCACCGGCAAGAACGGCTCGGCCGGACCGCTGGGAGTTCCCACCAGCGACGTGACCGTTGACGGCGTCGTGCAAAAAGTGACCTTTGAGCACGGCACCGTGAACGAGAACACCCAAACCGGCGCGGTCACCGTGACGGTCAACGGCAAGGTCGTCCCGGCCGGGCTGCGGTAGACCAGCCGGATGTAGGCGACCACGCCAGACTCTGGGGACCAGATGTCAGCGTGCCTGTCTTACGATTTGTATTACAGTCATGCTATGGCTGACGCGATTACTTTTCGACCCGATGAGGACACCTCGCGGGCGCTGTCGATTCTGACCGAAGACGGTACCCCGGTGTCAGCCGCGGTGCGCGCTGCACTCATCGACGCCGCACGGCACAAGACTGCGAAGTCGCTCCGCGAAGAAGCGGAGGCGCTCGTTGGTGATCCGGTTGATCGCGCGGAAGCCGCACAGGTCCTTCGGGACATGGAGGCGCTACGTGCGAGGTGAGGTGTACCGACTTCGCGCCCCGAAAGATGCCCGTGGCCATGAACAGTCCGGCGCGCGCTACGCGGTGGTCGTGCAATCCGATCAGCTGCCGCTCTCGACCTGGCTGGTGGCGCCGACATCAACGTTGGCCCGGCCGGCAACGTTCCGGCCAGAAATCGAGATCGGGGGCCGGGTCACGCGGGTCCTCGCCGAACAGGTGGCCGCGGTTGATCCACAGCGGCTCGGTGAACGTGCAGGCCAGCTGACCCATGAAGAGATGCACCGCGTCGGCGCTGCGCTGCGTGTGGTGCTCGAGCTCAGGTAGGTGTCGACTTCGCTGCGTGGCAGAGCCGACGGCGATGGCGGCGGCGGGAGTGAATCCATCGTCGGAGCGCACATCCGAGCCGGGCATCGGTGTTACATGTAACGTCCAGGCATGGCGGTAAGGGACAGGGTCGGCGAGTACCGACGCCGAATGCGCGAGCGCGGACTACGGCCTCTACAGGTCTGGGTTCCTGACGTACGTACTCCCGAATTCGCCGCCCAAGCCCACAAGCAGTCGGTTCTCGTCGCTCAGACGGACGCCGATGGTGACGAGCAGGATTTCGTCGAGGCTGTCGCGGCACCGTGGGACGATGAGGAGTAATTCGGGGCGATCTGGACCGTTGTGGGTGGTGTGTACGCGTCGAAGCCCCGGCCGGCGGCCATCGTCGAGGACGACCTTTTCGATTCAACTCTGTCGGTGGTCGCCTCTGTCGGTGGTCGTCGCGCCGATGACGAGCTAGCTCATCGATGCGCCGCTGTTGAGGATTCGTATCCCGGGTGACGGCGACGGGCTTTCTGGCCTCGAGCGCGGCACTGACGTGATGGTCGACAAACTGACCGCTGTGCGTCGCTCGAACGTCTTGAGGCGTGTTGGCCGGCTGACGTCCGAATAGCTCGTTGAAGTCGAACGTTCGTTGATGGCGTCCTTGGGACTTGCCCGTTGAACCGGCACTCGGCAGCGAGTCGGCGAGGAGGTAGCAAGTCGCTGTCGTTTACGGGTAACCCCTGCATAATCGATCGCAACCAGCATGCATGCATGGTGCTAGCAATGCAGCTATTATAGCTGCATGAGCGTTGTGATCACAGTGCGCGATGTTCCGGACGCGGTGCGCGATGAGCTGGCCGGGCGGGCTGCGCGGGCCGGCAAGTCGTTGCAGGAGTACTTGCGCGGCATGCTGATGGAGTCTGCGTCACGCCCACAGGTGGACGACGTCATCGCGCGGGCACGGGCGCGGGTTGGCGCAACTGGAGTACGCGTCGATGCCACCGCGATACTCGACGCGCGAGATGCCGAGCGACGGTGACCAACGCTACTGTGTGCGACTCCTCAGCGCTCGTGGCGCTGTTGCTCGACGACGGTCCGGACGGCCGCTGGGCGGTCGGGCAATTGTCCGGAACTCGCTTGCTCGCACCGCAACTGGTGATGTTCGAAGCGGGAAACATCATTCGCAGACAAGCGCTCGCCGGAGTCGTCAGTGTCGACCAGGCGGTGCAGGCCCACGGCGATCTGCTCGACCTGTCAATAGAGCAGTGGCCGTACGAACTGCTCGGTTCGCGGGTGTGGGAATTGCGCAGCAATTTGTCCGGACACGATGCGAGCTATGTCGCGGTCGCTGAACTGGCGGATGCTCCACTCGTCACGCTTGACCGACGTATTGATAGGGCGCCAGGTCTGCGGTGTCAGGTGAGGGTTCCATGACATTCGTTGTGCAGCTGCCTGCAGTGGTTTACTTTACATAATGTATGTTATCGGCTCGCACCTATGACGAGTGCAGTCAACCAGAGAAGCTGGACGCTTCGTGAGATTCCTCGGTGCGGCGCTCGGCAATGCTGTCGATCTCGTCAAAGAAGATGATCGCGCTGTCCTTCTTGGCCGCGGCGCGAAAGATCCGTCGGATCGCTTGCTCGCTGTCGCCGACCCACTTGCTCACGATGGAGGGCCCGCTGATCAGGTAGAAGGAAGCGCCGGACTCTTGGGCGACGACCATCATGCGTCCCACCGCCCGATCCTCATCCCTCGACTGATACGCGTCCTCGCACGCCTGACATAACGCCCATTGGCCTCCGAGGATGTGGCTTTTCCCGTAGTTGCGGAACCTGACTTTGTCCGGTTGGCAATCGCACAATATAAACGTCACTGTGACGTAATGGTGTCTATTCAGCCCTATTCTCGGTCGGCATACTGAACGATTGATCATCGACCTACTTTTGACGGCGGCGGTAAATCACTCTTCTTCTTCGGATTCTGTCGGAAGGCTGACTTCGACGATGCGCTCGCCAAGGCGGGCGGTGATCGCGATATCGGTGGCCCCAGCGGCCGCCAGGTAGTTGGCCAGTGTCGACAGGAGCAGATCGTCGCGAGCCTCGAGCCCGGAGACGGCGGCTTGCTTGATACCCATCCGTTGTGCGAGTTCGGTCTGTGTTAGCTGCGCGGCGCGTCGGATCGCGGAAAGTCCCATTGCGTGAGCGCGATCGGCCTGGGCCATGTCTGCGCGGATGACCCCGACCCGCTGTGCTGTGTCAGGCTCGGCGAGCATCTTCTCCAGCCGCTTGTTGCCACGCACGAATGCCGACGGCTTCTTCTCACTCATTGTCACCTCGTTCACTCTCTGTCTGCTTCTTCCATGCCTCGATCGCGGCGTCTGCGCGTGGACCGACGCTGTCGTAGAACACGTCACCCATCCGCGCCTTGTCTCCTGCGAAGAGCGCCACAACGGCATGGTCGTCGTCGGGAAACCAGACGATGAGCCGGACCGCTATGCCTTCGCGAAATGGATGCGCGACACGCCACACCGAGTGTCGCCGTGACTGACGTACGCGTTTGAGGGTTGCCGACTCCGTGGTGGGCGCCGACTTTAATTCAAAAAGGACGTGCAGTTCGGCAAGTAGTAGGTCGAGCCGAAGCTGATCGGCTGAGTTGCCGGCGGCTGATGAGCACTCCAATCGGGTCAGGTAGGTGTCGAACTCCCGCGACCAATCGATCAGCACCTCATCAATATTACTTGCAAGCGATATCGTTTGCAAGTAATGAATTGGTGGACTGTCGCACAGTTCGGTCTCGACGATCAGTCGCACGGCTGATCTAGCGACTCGCCGGCTGACGGTCGACCAGAACAGCTCGAACAGGTGGGCGTGATCCCCGCGGACGGATGACGTACATTCGTTTCAGGTGCACTGGGACCCGCGGCCGGCGTGCTGCGGATCGTCGAACTCTCGGTGAATGTGTTGACCACGCTCCCATCCCGTCCATCGCTTGTCGTCCGACTCGCGCCCTTCGAGTACGGATGTTGCCGCACACCTCCCGCAATTGGCGCGAGTATCTCCGGTGCCCTCTTTGCGCACCCCACATCCTTCGAGGAGTCGGCAGTGCGAGTGACGGGTCGCGATCGTGACCGCGACCTCGTGGCCTTTGACGGCGGTGTCGCTCGGTGGGGCCCGACCTACGGCGACCCCCGAACGCAACCCGTCGGGATCGGGTTGTCGTGGCATCACGGCGACGTGCCGGGTGTCGACGTCACAGCGACCGTCTCGAACGTCCGACAGATATACCTCGGAACGACCGAAGATCCGACGACAGGCGAAACTCTTCGCCCGGTCGAGCAGGTGGAGAGATTCCCCGCACCGTTGTGCATCCCTGCAGGGGCTCTCGAACCCGGCGGTGTTGTCGTCACTCTCGCCGACCCCGTGCTCATCGAACCGACGTCCCGACAAGTCGCCGACTTCCGCAGTCGGCGAGAGCTTGCGCGACGAACCATCTTTGTCACCTTTCCTGCGACGTACTTCGGGCGCACGGTCCCCCGCGTCGGTGATCGGATCAGCATCGATCTCGACAACCCGACCGCCGAGATCAGCGCCTCACCGTCCGGGGTCGACGGGATCGCCGCCGGCGTCACCTCGCAGGTGAGCGAGGCAATTCCGTACGACATCGGTCCTGCGGGCATCGTCACGTACCGAACCGTCCAAGCCGGCATCCCCACCCTCGGAATCTCGCACGACCTATTCGTGGCCCTCATCCTCGACGAGCCGTCATGACGCAGCTCTGGCTCCTCGAAGACCTCGAACCGTTCCCGGACCGACCCGAACCGGGTGATGCGTTCGCGCCCACCACCTTCTGGGCCGATGCGTCTGCGGGCGTCCTCGACGGTCAACCGGTCCCCGCCGACGTGTGTTCACATGTTCGGGCCGTTGTGCGCCCTGGCGACACCGTCGGTGACCACATCGAGTGGGTTGCCGACCTCGGCGACGGGTTCACCACGCTTCTGCGCGGTGAACACACTCCCGGGGAAGTCATTCTGCACGGATGTCTCGTATGGGACCGCTACCTCTGGATCGACCATCGCACCCAACCTCCCGGGCGCGTTCGTGTCATCGCGCGCGACGGTCACATCATTCAGCACCGCAAACTCACTCCTGCGCGACACCCTGGCTGGTTCAGCGTTCACTACGACGGACCGGCGCTCTACGCACCCGCCGGGAACATACCCGCGGAGCACGACATCCGATACAACGTTCTCGTGGTCGCCACGACCGTCGATTAGCCGACGAGTATTCCTTACACCGCGAATCATTCGGCTAGACATCATGGTTTACGACATGTGGCAAGGCGCACGCACATTGTTCGGGCACGGCGCGCTCGTAGCTTGGCTCGTCTGTTTCGACACGCCGGACGGCCGTCGCTCCGGTCGACTCGTGACGGGACGTGTTTGATGACGGCGCTCATCTAAATTCCCCAGTGACGAAGACGCAGGGCTGCGGACGCGTCGCCCCACGCATCGCTTCCGCTCCGAATCGTGATCGCCGCAGTCTCGACATCGAGAGGATTATAGCCAAGCTCGGGTGACCAGCCGACTGATGAGTATCGTCCGCATATCGAGAATTCGATACGTGCCGGCAACGTCGAACTCTATTGACTGGGGGCATGGCTTGCAACGAATTGAGTCGGATCAACGGTGCGGTGATCGCGGACCGCCCCGCCCGCGCGGGTACAGCGCGGCCCTCCTCGGCATGTCTAACGACGGGGATAACGATCTTCGGGTGCACCGAGGACGAAGGCTCGGTGTTCTGCGAGGCTGCTGCTCGCCTCGGTATACGGCCAACGATAGTCGAATCAGATGTCGGGCAATCCAATGCCAAACTGGCACATGGCAACAAGTGCATAAGCATCAGTCACAAGACTCAGGTCACCAACCGCACACTCCTGGCGCTGAGCAAAGCCGGTGTGGAATATATCTCCACCAGAAGTATCGGCTACGACCACGTCGAGCTGACATATGCCGACCGCTTGGGCATCTCGGTGGGCAACGTTGCCTACTCTCCCGACAGCGTGGCCGACTACACGTTGATGTTGATTCTGATGTCCGTGCGCCACGCGAAATCCACTATCCGCCGCACTGACTGTCACGACTATCGACTCGGTGAGACCCGTGGTCAGGAACTGCGCGACCTGACTGTCGGCGTGGTCGGGACGGGGCGCATCGGCACGGCGGTGATTGATCGGCTGCGCGGCTTTGGGTGCCGCGTGCTCTGGCACGACAGACAGTCTCACGACAGCGACGGAAGCGTACCGCTGTGCGAATTGATCGCGGAGAGCGACATTGTCACCCTCCATACCCCACTGACGACCGACACGCACCATCTCCTCGACCGTCGTCGCATCGAGGCGCTGAAACCTGGCGCGTACGTCATCAACACAGGGCGTGGGCCGCTACTCGATACCGGAGCGCTCTTGTCCGCACTGGAGAGCGGAAGGCTGGGCGGGGCGGCCCTCGATGTCGTCGAAGGCGAGGAAGGCATCTTCTACGTCGACTGCCGAAATCGGCGCATCGACAACGAGACCCTCGTACGGCTACAGCGGCTACCGAATGTGGTGATCAGCCCGCACTCGGCCTATGACACCGAGCACGCATTGAGAGACATCGTCGAGAACAGCCTCATCAATTGCCTGGGCTTCGAAAGTGAGCAAACAGCATGAGCAGATTGAAGGTCGGAGTCATCTTCGGAGGTGCATGCGAGGAACACCCGGTCTCGGTCAAGTCGGCGTGCGAGGTCGCGAAGAATCTCGATCCCGACAAGTACGAGCCGTTGTGGATCGGCATCACGTCTGGTGGCGAGTGGAGGCTTTGCGACAGCCCCGTCGCGGGGTGGGAGTACAGGTCTCGTCCGGTCACGCTGTCGCCTGACCGCAGCGTGCACGGGTTGCTGGTCAAGGGACAGGACGGGTATGAAACGCTGCGCCTCGACCTCGTCTTGCCCGTGCTTCACGGCAAGTTGGGCGAAGACGGCGCTATTCAAGGGTTGTTGGAGCTATCCGGTATCCCCTACGTCGGTTGTGACATCCAGGGGTCTGCGGTGTGTATGGATAAGGCACTGGCCTACATCGTCGCCAGGAGCGCGGGAATCGCCACCCCGAATTTCCGGGTCGTCACGGAGAACGAGAAAGTCGACCCCGGTCTACTTCGATATCCGGTGTTCGTGAAACCGGCGCGCTCGGGCTCCTCGTTCGGCGTCAGCAAAGTCACTCGAGCAGATGAACTGGCGAGCGCACTGAACGCTGCGCGGCAGTACGACTCGAAGATCCTGATCGAGGAAGCCGTGGCCGGCAGCGAAGTTGGCTGCGCGGTTCTCGGCGAGCTGTTCGGCCTGATCGTGGGCGAGGTGGACCGGGTCGACCTCTCGCACGGATTCTTCCGAATCCATCAGGAAGACTCCCCCGAGACCGGATCGGAAAACTCGACCTTCATCGTGCCCGCCGATATCTCCGACGAATCGCGGCAACTCATCCAAGAAGCCGCCAAGACCATCTATCGCGCCCTGGGCTGCAAGGGTCTTGCCCGCGTCGACACGTTTCTCACCGAGGACGGGCGAGTGGTGCTCAACGAGGTCAACACCATGCCCGGTATGACGTCCTACAGTCGCTACCCGCGGATGATGGCCGCCGCAGGGCTGCCGCTGTCCGAGGTGCTCGATCGCCTCATCTCAATGACACTGCACGGAAGGAAGCGATGAACGCCGACTTCGTCTACGTCGACGAGTGGGTGCCGGGGATCCGCTGGGATGCCAAGTACGCCACGTGGGACAACTTCACCGGCAAACCCGTTGACGGCTACCTCGCGAATCGTATTGTCGCCACCCGGTCCCTGTGCGCGGCCCTCGAGCAGGCGCGCGGGAAGGCCGCCTCCCTCGGTTTCGGGCTGCTGCTCTGGGATGGATATCGCCCCCAACGTGCCGTCGACTGCTTTCTGCGTTGGTCGCAAAGATCCGATGACGGCCGGACCAAACGGCGTCACTACCCCAATATCGACCGGCCCGAGATAGTCACGCAGGGATACGTGGCCGCGAAATCGGGCCATAGCAGGGGCAGCTCCGTGGACCTGAGCCTCTATCACCTCACCACCGGTGAGCTTGTTCCGATGGGCGGTGACCACGACCTCATGGACCCGATCTCACATCATGGTGCCTCAGGAATCACACCAATCGAGACCCAGAGCCGGCAGCATCTGCAGTCCATCATGGAGGACTCCGGGTTCGATCGATACGAGTGCGAATGGTGGCACTACACGCTCAGAAACGAGCCCCATCCAAATGCGTACTTCGACTTTCCCGTCGCATGAAGCGAGTCAGCCCCTGCTACGTGATCGAGCCCTCCGGCAAGGTCCATGGGCTCGGAGGTCACCGTGCCGATTTATGCGGTCGAGGACGGCAAAGTGCGGTTCGACAAGCTGTCGGGCTACCCCCACAGGGCGGACTCCGCTTCGCTGCCCATGGACGTATTCGAGCGGTCCCCCGCGAATCGCGAAATCATGATCAGGGCGAGGATATGAGGATATGACGCCAGTCGAACCGGCACCTCGCATCGTCGTCGCCGGCGGGCACTCGGCCGGGCACATCGAACCCGCGATGAACTTCGCCGACGCACTACGCGGCCTCGAACCGGCAGCTGAGATCACCGCGCTGGGCACGGTTCGCGGACTGGACACCACCCTGATCCCCGCCCGCGGCTATCCACTCCAACTGATCCCGGCGACACCACTTCCCCGCCGGCTGAGTCGCGATCTGTTACAGATGCCGACCAAACTATGCGACTCGGTCCGGGTGGCAGGTGCGGTACTCGACCGGGTTCGGGCCGAAGCCGTGATGGGCTTTGGCGGCTACGTCGCCATGCCCGCATACCTGGCCGCCCGACGGCGCGGTCTACCGATCGTCGTCCACGAGGCAAACGTCCGGCCGGGACTGGCCAACCGAGTGGGGGCGCGGATGACGACCCACGTGTTCACCGCTACACCCAGCGTTCGGCTGGCGCACGCTGCCTCGATCGGCATCCCGCTGCGACCCGCGATTGCCGGGCTCGACCGGCGCGCGTTGCGTGACACATCACGGCAGCGATTCGGCCTGCGACGCGAGGGGCCGGTACTGCTGGTCACCGGCGGTTCGCAGGGCGCAGGAGCGATCAACACTGCGGTGTCCGGCGCCGCTGCGGCGTTACGGGACGCCGGCGTGCAGGTACTGCATATCACCGGGCCGCGGCACACGGTCGATCGGCCGTCCGGCCGGCCCAACGACCCCCCTTACGTCACCGTGCCCTACATCGATGACATGCAGTATGCCTACGCTGCAGCCGACTTCGCGATCTGCCGTTCCGGGGCGATGACGTGCGCAGAACTGGCCGCCGTCGGACTACCTGCCGCCTACGTCCCGTTGCCTCTGCGAGGCGCTGAGCAGCGGTTCAATGCCGAGCCCGTCGTCGCCGCCGGCGGAGCACTGCTCGTCGACGACGCCGAGCTCGATCCGACATGGATCGAAACCGTCCTCATCCCGATACTCGTCGATCCCGAACGGTTCGCGAAGATGTCGGCCCACACGTCAGCGGCCGGCGCACGCAGCGCAGACGTCGTCTTGGCCCGGCACGTACTCGCCGTAGCCATGCAGCAAAGGAGCATGACCTCGGGAGAGCAGGCGTAGCCGTGCGGACTACGACCAGCGCATGCCGTCCCGGCAGCTACGAGAAGTTCCGGCCTGCCGCCGGAAGTCGGACCGTGGCGCGGAGCCCTCCCCCGGCGCGCGGGCTGAGCGAGACCGTTCCGTCGTGCGCCTGTGCGATGCTCTTGACGATCGCCAGGCCCAGGCCGACTCCTGCGTGATCCGCGCGGACACGCTCGGTGCCACGCTGGAAGGGCTCGGTGAGCGTCGAGACCAATTGCGGGCTGAGATGGTCGCCGGAGTTCTCGACGGTCAGTGTGGCAGCGTCTGGGCCGACCGCGGTGTGCACCTCAACAGTGCCGTCCTCGGGGAGGTTGTGGACGATGGCGTTGTGTAGCAGGTTCGTCGCCATCTGCAGCAACAGCGCAGGTGAGCCCTTGGTGGGGGTCAGGTTCCCGGTTGTCTCGATGGCAACACCATGCTTGTCAGCGAGAGGCAGGAGAGCCTCGGTGGCTTCTTCGGCGATGAGCGACAGGTCGACGTCTTCTCCGGTAAAGGCAAGCTGGTCGCTGCGGCTGAGCAGCAGTAGTGCTTCGGTGAGTTCGATCGCCCGCAAGTTGACGGTTCGCAGACGGTCATCGAGCTCGCTACTCTCGCGATTCGGATCGTTTCGGGCGACATCGAGCATCGCCTGCGTGATCGCGAGCGGAGTACGTAGTTCGTGAGATGCGTTGGCTGCGAAACGCCGCTGTTCGGCCACGTGCGCTTCGAGCCGCGCCAGCATGCCATCGAAGGCGTCTGCGAGCTCACGGAACTCGTCTTGACGGCCCTTCAGCGCAATCCGGTGCGACAGCGATCCTTTCTCAGCCGTGCGCGCGGCTTCGGTGATTCGTGACAGGGGCGCAAGCATGCGACCCGCGAGAATCCAACCACCCACAAGGCCGAACACCAACAAGAATCCGAGCACCAAGATCGCTGCCGGGACAAACACGACCGGACCACTGTTCGCCGGATCGAAAACCCGAGCGAAGTTGGCCAGATCGGGAAGTCGGAACGTGGCGTACCTGCCCCTCAGTAGAAAGGCCCACACCGCTGCAAGGAGTAAGACACCCGCGATCATGAGGAACCCGACGTAGCTGAGGGTCAGCTTGACACGAGCACTCAGCCCCGCGCGCCTACTCACGGCTGGCACCACTACCCGCGTCCGTACCAGCATCGATGCGATAGCCGACGCCCGGCACGGTCGCGATCAACCACGGTTCACCCAGGCGCTTGCGTAGCGCCGAGACAGTGATGCGCACCGCGTTGGTGAACGGGTCGGCATTCTCGTCCCACGCACGTTCCAGCAGTTCTTCAGCACTGACGACACCGCCTTCGGCAGCGATGAGGACTTCGAGTACCGCGAACTGCTTTCGGGTCAGCGCGACATAGCGGTCGTCGCGGTAGACCTCGCGGCGGAAGGGGTCCAGTCGGAGCCCCGCGATCTCCCGCACAGGCGGTCGATTGTGGGCGCGCCTGCGGTCGAGTGCGCGCAGACGAAGGATGAGTTCCTGCAGCGCGAATGGCTTGGTCAGGTAGTCATCGGCGCCTAGCTGGAAGCCGGAGGCCTTGTCGTCCAACCGGTCTGCAGCGGTGAGCATCAGAATCGGCATACCGCTGCCGGAAGAGACGATTCGCCGCGCGATCTC
The DNA here is from genome assembly GCF_049844915.1 of Gordonia sp. DT30. Taxonomy (NCBI): domain Bacteria; kingdom Bacillati; phylum Actinomycetota; class Actinomycetes; order Mycobacteriales; family Gordoniaceae; genus Gordonia; species Gordonia sp. DT30. The sequence continues at coordinate 167,081 of NZ_JBNCLY010000001.1, forward strand.
GTCACCAGAAGGCCCGGGAACATCGCGGTCGAGTACCGCGATGTCATAGCCATTGACACACAACAACTCAAGCGCAGTGTCGCCATCGCCTGCGATATCGGCCGCGATTGCCTCCAGGCGCAGCCCGTCGCGGATAGCCTCCGCCATATAGGGCTCGTCCTCCACGATCAGCACACGCATGCTCCCCATGGTAGGAAACGGCACATATCGTAGGCATACAGAAAATCCTCCACTGGATCGCAGTGACGGACGGTATCCAGAATCAGGCCACCGACCGATGCGGTGGTCGGTGGCTCGCCGTGAGCTGGCTCGGTCACAGTCGCAGGTCCCAGGTCTGAGGCGACAACTCGACCGACTTCGACACGTCCAGCTACCAGTCGACACAGTTCACCTGGAACGACGAACCGCGGGCCTGCAGCGAGGTATGCGCACACTTTGCGCAGGTGCGTACGCGGTTTCAGCCCAGTTGCCTGCGGACCTCGCGGGCCAGGTCGATCGATGCGTCAATCTCGACTTTCCGGTTGGTGAGGCTTTCGACATTGATCCCGAACGGCAGGCCGAGCCGGCGGCAGAACGAAATGAGCAGTCCGGCGTTGACGACGCATTGCTCGTACGACGCCGTCAGCGGGTCGCCGGATCGGGCGATCTCGGTCTGCAGCCAACTCGGGACGTGGATCCCGAGCCACGACATGAACTCCAGGGTCTTTGTCGACCCGCATGGCGCAAGCGTCAGCACCACCGGCCGTGGATCCAGACCCTGGTCCCGGCATGCGTAGGTGTAGTCGGACAGCAGGTTACGGGTGCGGTCCAGGTCGTAGCAGACCTGCGAGACGAAGAATTCACAACCGGCATCCTGTTGCGCAGCATCCGTTGGTGCTCTCCCCCGCCATTTGTGTGTCGCTCGGCGATGACGACGCCGCCCATGCGGGGCGGATTCGAGAGCTCGGCATGCCGGTCGTAGGCCTCGGCAAGCGTCGTTCTCATCATCTGATCCCGGGACGCCGCCCCGACAAGCACGGTCAGTACCCGATCACGTGAGGTCTCCGACAGCGACTCGCCCAACTCGTCCGGGGTGTACTTGCTCACGGCGCGGTAGACGATCACCGGTCCGTCCCAGCCGGTCAGGTGCCGGTCGAGGAACACGGCCGGTTCCATCATCGGCATGAACGGGAACGGCCGCGGAGCCGAGGTCCGGTCTGCCTCCGCGTCGACGTCGTAGAGGACGAGGCCGTCGACAGCCACCGATCGCAGCCGGGCCAAGGTCGCCTCGGCGACGGCGTCCGCCAGCTCCGAGGTGGCGGTTGCGCGCGGCGGGGTCAGGCCGTAGAGCAGGGCGCCGTCGCCGGTCCTGGCCAGAAGCTCGGCAGCGCTGAGGTTTTCCGGAAAAGCCATCGGTTGATCATGCCATGCGTCGAGCGGGTCCGACACAGCCCATGTTAACGGAATTCACCACCCAATTGTTCCGGCGGTAACCAGGACGTAATAGCCCTGGCGTGAACTGAATGCAGTCGGAAAGACCTCACCCAGAACATCTTTCGACGACGCAACTCACCTCGGCGGGCAACGTCGCCCCCGGTTCACCTTATTGCTCAGCGGCTTCGACCGCTCATCCCGTCCAGGAGGACGTCATGCCCATGTTCGACGACGCCATCACCGAGAGCATCGCCACCTCGCTCGCGGAGATCCCACATCCGGCACTACCCAAGGGTTCCAACATCTACGGCGGAACCAAGATCTTCCCCGACTACCAGGCGGAGGAAGGCGAAACCTACTTCACCCTCGTCCACGGCATCGCCCACGAGTCGTCGGTGTCGTTCGTCGCCGTGCTGCAGGCGACCCGCGCGCTGCGCAAGGGCTTCGACTCGACGATCTATTTCTACGGACCCGGTGCCATCAATTGCCTGGCCACACGGGGATTCCCGACGACCGGCGACTCCGGGTTCCCCGGCGAGCAGAACATCAACAATTCGCTGGAGACCTTCATCAAGGAAGGCGGCACCGCCTTCTGCTGCCGCTTCGGCCTGGCGCTACACGGTGGCCGCGAGGAGGACCTGATCGAGGGCGTCATCCCGGCACATCCGCTCGACGTGCAGGATGCGCTCATCCACTTCGCACGCAAGGGTGCGATCATCAACTCGACCTACATGGTCTGACGATCCGAAACCGCTCTGCAGCAAGGAGAGTCAGATGACAACCATAGGTACGGTCGCGGCCAACTTCACCCGTGACCTCGAACAGAACTACCAGACGATCGCCGACTACGTGGCCCGGGCGCGCGACCGCGGGGTCGAGTTCCTGGTATTCCCGGAGGCCGCGATCGGCGGCTACCTGTCGTCGCTCGGCAATCACGGCGACACGGTGAAGACCACTGCCAGATCGCTTCCACCGGCCATCACCCTCGACGGTCCCGAGATCAGGCGGGTCCAGTCGATCATCGGCGACATGGTCATCGCCATCGGCTTCTGCGAGCTCGCCGAGGACGGCGAGACCCGGTACAACGCCGCAGCGATCCTCGACGGCACCACCGTCTACGGCAGCTACCGCAAGGTCCACCAGCCGCTCGGTGAGAACATGTCGTACTCGTCCGGCTCGGACTACCGGGTCTTCGACACGCCGGTCGGGCGCGTCGGTCTGCAGATCTGCTACGACAAGGCATTTCCCGAGGCGGCCAGGGTGATGGCGCTGGACGGCGCCGAGATCATCGCGAGCCTGTCCGCCTGGCCCGCGGCCCGCACGGCCACCGCGGAGAACATCCAAGACGATCGGTGGACGTACCGGTTCAATCTGTTCGATGCCGCCCGCGCACTGGACAACCAGGTGTTCTGGGTGGCATCCAATCAGGCAGGCACTTTCGGATCGCTGCGCTACGTCGGCAACGCGAAGATCGTCGACCCCGGCGGAAATGTTCTCGACACCACACTCGTCGACAGTGGCCTGGCCGTTGCCGACGTCGACATCGCCGGTACGTTCACCGCGATGCGCGCGGGCATGTTCCACCTCCGCGATCGGCGGCCCGACGTGTACGGCGTGCTCACCGAGGTCGATCCGACGGCGGCTGCGGGCTGGCGGGATCTCACCCATGCCTGAGATGACGTTCACCGTGAAATGGCCCGATGGTGCCGTCCAGCAATGCTATTCGCCGAGTCTCGTGATGCACGATCACCTCGAGCCGGGCGGGCGGTACACGGTCGCGGACTTCCGGGACCGCTCGACGACCGGACTCGACGAGGCCGCCGAACGCGTGCGGGCGACCTTCGGGTTCGCCTGCACGTCGGCGGCCACGACCGCGGACGCCGTCACCGAGGCCGCGCGACGATACGACGACTCGTCGACCGTCGAGATCCTCGCCATGCACCCACCCTTGCCCACCACATCGTCCTCACCGGAGACATCATGAACACACCGGTTCCGCCCGTCACCCACATACCCGTTGCCATCATCGGGGGCGGCCAGGCCGGCCTCTCGGTCAGCTGGTACCTGGGGCACGCCGACATCGAGCACGTCGTCATCGAGTCGCAGACCGCGGTCCACGCCTGGACCTCCAAGCGGTGGGACAACTTCACCCTCGTCACACCCAACTGGCATTGCCGGCTCCCCGGCTACGCCTACGAGGGCCCGGACCCCGACGGCTTCATGACCCGTGACGAGGTGGTCGATTGGCTGGGTGGATGGCTCCGCACGTTCGCCCCTCCCCTGCGGGAACACACCACCGTCACGCGGCTTCGCCAGACCGGCGACACCGGATTCGAGCTCACCCTGCAGAATGCCGGCGGCCACGAGACACTCACCTGCGACCAGGTGGTCGTCGCCACCGGCGGGTATCCGCTCCCGGTCGTGCCCGACTTCGCGGCGTCGTTGGATCCGGCTGTCGCCCAGATCCATTCAGAGGAGTACTTCACTCCCGATCAACTGGCCGCCGGTGCCGTGCTCGTCGTAGGCTCCGGACAGTCCGGCGCACAGATTGCCGAGGATCTGCACCTCGCCGGGCGGCAGGTGCACCTCGCCCTCGGCAACGCGCCCCGGGTGGCGCGCACCTACCGGGGTCGCGATTGCATGACGTGGCTGGCCGACATGGGGCTCTACGACACCCCGGCCCAGGAGTATCCCGGAGGAAAGGCTGCGCAGGAGAAGACAAATCACTATGTGACCGGTCGCGACGGCGGCCGCGACGTGGATCTCCGGCAATTCGCGGCGGAAGGAATGACGCTGTACGGCAAACTCACCGACGGCAAAGACGCCATACTCCGCTTCGCTCCCACCCTGGCCGAGTCCCTCGATCACGCCGACTCGGTGTACAACTCGATCTGCTCGGACATCGACCGATACATCGAGGCCAACGGCATCGACGCCCCGGCCCCGTCTCGGTACGAGCCCGTCTGGACCCCGGCGCACGAACCCACCGATCTCGATCTCGGCGATGCCGGCATCACCAGCATCGTCTGGGCCATCGGCTACCGGCCCGACTACCGCTGGATCGAGGCCAGCGCCTTCGACGGTGCCGGGCGGCCGATGCAGACGCGCGGCGTCACCCAGGTGTCCGGACTGAACTTCGTCGGACTCCCCTGGATGCACACCTGGGGATCGGGCAGGTTCCTCGGCATCGATCGCGATGCCCGCCATATCGCCGAGTCCGTCGGAGCTGCGCTGGGCCGGCCGGGCATCCGACTCGCCGCCAACCAGTAGCGGAAATCGCGAGAGGGGCCCAAAGTCATGGTCGTTCAATCGATCTCGTCGGTCTTCGCCGATCGGGCGCGGACCGCGCCGGATCAAGTGCTGGTCACTGACATCACCGGTGCCACGACGGCCGGCGAGATCGATGAGCGTGCCAACCGGCTCGCCCGGCTGCTCCACAACCATCATGTCCAGCGTGACGACCTCGTCGAGGTGGCCCTCCCCAACGGCGTCGACTTCGTGGTGGCATGCCTGGCGATCTGGCGGGCCGGCGCGACTCCCATGCCGTTCGAACCGGCAATGCGCGCCGACGAACGTGCCACGCTCCGGGAGCTCGCACAACCGACGGTGGTCATCGGGGCGTCGGCGTCGGCGTCGGTTCCTGTCGTGACCGAGTCCGACGCCCTCGAAGTGTCGGCCGGGCGACTGCCCGACATCTGGTCCTCCTCCTGGAAGGCACCCGCGTCCTCCGGAAGCACGGGAGTCCCGAAGATCGTTGTCTCGCAGACTCCGGCACTCGTCGACCCCGAGGCGCCGGTTGCGGCGTTCGTACCCCGGCAGGCGAAACAACTGGTGTGCTCGCCGCTCTGGCACTCGACCGCATTCACCTACGCGTTCCGCGGCCTGACCGCCGGACACACCCTCGTCATCGAGCCGCATTTCGACGAACACCGGTTCTTGCGCCTCGTGGCCGAACACCGGATCACCTGGACCGTGCTGTCCCCGCCGTCGATCCGGCGTCTGCTCCGACTGCCCGAGTCCGAGCGGCATCGGCACGACCTGAGTTCGTTGGAGTCGGTACTGCATCTCGGAGCCCGCTGCCCGGCCCCCGACAAGCAGGCACTGATCGCGTGGCTCGGCGCCGAGCGCGTCGTCGAGGTGTATGCGGGCAGCGAATCCAACGGGCTCACCATGGCCACCGGATCGCAGTGGCTCCACCACCCCGGGACGGCCGGAAAACCCATCGGGGGAACGGAACTGGAGATCCGCCTACGCGACGGCTCGGTGGCCGCAGCGGGTGTGGCCGGGACCATCTGGATGCGGCGCGGCTCGGCGCCGTCGTATCGATATCTCGGTGCGCCCGGCAGACGCCGCGCCGACGGCTGGGACACCCTCGGTGATGTCGGATACGTCGACGACGACGGCTACCTCTATGTCCTCGACCGCGAGTCCGACATCATTCGCCGCGGCAGCGACCACCTCTATCCCGCCGACGTCGAACAATGTCTGGCGGAACTGCCCGGCGTCGACAGTGCTGTCGCCTTTGCCGAAGCCGGCCCTGACGGGCGGTCACAGCTGTCCGTGACCATCGAAACCGCTGCACACACCTGCCCCGCAGAGCTCGTCGCGCAGTACATCGAACGACACTTCGGGGCGCAGTGGCGGCCGGCCCGAATCATGTTCACCGATACACCACTCCGCAACGACGCGGGCAAGATCCGACGACGCGCGCCGGCCGGGAACAGCCTGCGCGGGCCGGCCCGACCCACTGACGAACGGACTCCACGATGACCGCATCCACCCGCGTCGACCTGGCACTCCTCGGCATCCGCGGCACCCCACCGGTAAACCGCACCGGCGGCGCCGGACCCACCGACGACGGACACCTCCTGGTCGACGGACTCCATGCCGCGATTCCCCGAAACCCGGACAGTCCCTTCGTCTTCGACGGCGACCGCGTCCTGTACGACGGAATGGACGTGGGCCTAGACATCGGAGTCATCGGACGCCCACGGTTCTACGACCGGAGCACCGACGACGGCGTCGGATACGAGCAGATCGCAAAGCTGCACGGCCGCAACGTCCTCGCGACCACCGTGCTCCAGACGTGCATTCGCTACACCGAAGACCAACGCTGCCGATTCTGTTCCATCGAGGAATCGTTACGCACCGGATCGACCGTCGCGGTCAAGAAGCCAGAACATCTCGCCGAAGTGGCCCGGGCCGCAGTCGATCTCGACGGTGTCACCAATATGGTCATGACCACCGGAACCTCCGCGGGCAAGGACCGTGGTGCGCGACACCTCGCCCGGTGTGTGCGGGCGGTGAAGGCTGCCGTTCCCGAACTGCCGATCCAGGTGCAATGCGAACCTCCGGCGGACCTTGCGACCCTCACCGAACTCCGCGATGCCGGTGCCGACGCGATCGGTATCCACGTCGAATCGCTCGACGACGAGGTACGCCGTCGGTGGATGCCGGGGAAGTCGACGGTGCCGATGACGGAATACTGGGCGGCCTGGCGGGAGGCAGTCCGGGTGTTCGGCCGTAATCAGGTCTCGACCTACCTTCTCGTCGGCCTCGGTGAGGACCCCGACGAGATGATCGCCGGTGCAAAAGAACTCGCGGATGCGGGCGTCTACCCGTTCATCGTGCCGTTCCGGCCCCATCAGGGCACGCTCGCCGTCGAGGTCGACAGGGCGTCGGCGCCCGATCCCGCGGTCGTCGAGAAGGTCACCCGGGAGGTCGCGGTCCACTTGCAGCTGCTCACCATGTCCGGTGGCGATCAACGCGCCGGATGCGCGGCGTGCGGCGCGTGCAGCATCCTGCAGAGCGTCGGGGGCTGACATGCTCGACGGCACCTCCGTGGGATGCGCGACGTCCACCACCGACACGGCCGACCTGTCGATTCTCGCCGGATCACCTCGGCAGGTGGCCAGTCCCTTCCTGATCCACCTGGCCGACACCATCACCGAACTGCAGGCGTACCGCGACCTGCGCCACGTGCAGTTCGTGCAGCGGCAGGACTTGTTCAGCCGCACCGATCGTGACGACACCGATGACGACCCGCGCACCGCGGTCCTGGTGGCCACCGCCGACGACGGCCGTGTGCTCGGCGGCGTCCGGCTGGGGCCGTGCACACCCGTCGACATCGGATGGTGGTCGGGCAGCCGGCTCGTCGTCGCCGACGACGCTCATGCCGCCGGGATCGGCGCGGCGTTGGTCCGTGCGGCGTGCGCCTTCGCCGAAGGCCACGACGTCCTGCGCTTCGACGCCACCGTGCAGGAACGCTACCGGCGACTGTTCACCTCGCTCGGGTGGGACGATCTCGGAACCGGCCCCGTCATCCGAGGCCGTTTGCACCGGCACATGTCGTGGCCGATCGGTCGCCTCCAGGCACACTCCGATGACACGAAATCCGGCCTGGCCCACGCAATACGACCCTTCGCAGCGCAATCCGGCGGTCTGGGGCCGGCGGGATTCTGCGGCGACGACGGCGTACCGGTCCCCCACAGTGACCTCGTCGCGGCCTGCGATGCGATCATCCCGTCGATGGTGGAACGCGACCCGGAATGGGCCGGCTGGTGCTCGGTCCTGGTGAACCTCAACGATCTCTCGGCGATGGGCGCCGATCCCGTGGGCATGCTCGATTCCGTCGGCGCGCCCAGCACCGCTCACCTGCACCGGATCATTCGCGGGATCGCGGATGCCGCGCAGATGTGGCGCACCCCGGTCCTCGGCGGACACACGCAACTCGGTGTCCCCGCTGCGTTGTCGGTCACAGTGCTGGGGCGGACCCCGCAGCCGGTCCCGGGCGGCGGTGGACGGGCCGGCCACACGGTCTCGCTCATCGCTGATCTGGGGGGCTCGTGGCGGGCGGGGTATCAAGGACGCCAATGGGATTCGACGAGCACGCGGTCGAGTGGGGAACTCGTGGGCATGTCGTCGATCGTGGGTGGGCTGCGCCCGGCGGCGGCCAAGGACGTGAGCATGGCCGGGTTGGTCGGAACGCTCGGGATGCTCGCGGAGGCATCGGGCACCGGTGCCGAACTCGACGTCGCCGCCATCCCCCGCCCGGATTCGGCGGCGATGGGTGCATGGATGACGTGCTTCCCCGGGTTCGCGATGCTCGTCGCCGACAAGCGCAGGATCGCCGACGCTCCGGGACCGGCCACCGCAGCTCCATGCGGTCGGTTGACGTCGCAAGCCGGGGTGCGGTTGCGCTGGCCCGACGGGCGCACCACGACCGCGGTGGAATCCACCGTGACCGGATTGGGCATCGCGTGAGACCGCAGCACGCGCGGGTCGTCAGCAGGTCGACGGGGCGAGCTCTCGGTAGAGTTCGATGACATGGGAACAGTCACGCTCGGCGCACTTGCGGGTCACTTCGGCCGCGACGTGGAACGTGGCGTCGCCAAGGCCGTGGGGATCATCGAGGCCGCTCGTCGCGACGGGGTCGATCTCCTCGTGTTTCCCGACGCGACCCTCGGCGGCTACATCGGCAACCTGCGCTCCCCCGATCTCGACGACCTGCCCCCGGCCCTCGACCCGCACGGACCGGAACTGGCAACGATCGCCGAGGCCGCCGGGGACATGACCGTGTGCATCGGATACACCGAAGCCGACGGCGAGACCCATTACAACGCGGCCGTATGTCTCACGGGCGACGGCATTCTCGGCTCACACCGTAAGGTCCATCAACCGGCCGGCGAGTCCGCGGCCTACGCGGCGGGCGATTCGTTCACCACCTTCGACACGCCGGTCGGACGCATCGGGATGCTCATCGACTACGACAAGACCTTCCCCGAATCGGCCCGCACCCTCGCCGTCGACGGAGCCCAGATCATCGCGGCTCTCTCGGCGTGGCCGGCGAGCGTGACCGACCGGGCCGCCCGCCTTCCGGCCGACCGCCAGTCGCGCCTGTTCGACCTCTACGACTGCGCCCGCGCCGCCGAGAACCAGGTGTTCATGGTCTCCGCCAACCTCACCGGGGTCACCGGCTCACTCCAATTTCTCGGCCAGGCAAAGGTTGTCGGGCCGGGCGGAGACGTCCTCGCCACCACCCGATCCAAAGGCGGCCTCGCCAAGATCGACGCGGACGTCGAGTCCGAGATCATCCGCGCCCGACGCACACTGAACCACCTCGCCGAGCTGCGTCCCGAAATCTATTCTTCGGCAGCCGATCTCGGAGCGACCTGATGCGTGTTGCGCTGATCACCTACTCGACGAAGCCGCGTGGTGGGGTGGTCCACACCCTCAACCTCGCCGAATCCCTCTCCCGACTCGGGGCCGACGTCACGGTGTGGAGCCTGGCGCGTGGTGGCGACGAGGGCTTCTTCCGCTCGATCGCCGGTTCCGTCCGACAACGTCTCATCCCGTTCCCGGACGTCCCCGACGAGACGGTCACCGACCGAATCGTGAGGTCGATCAACGTGATCGGACATTCGTTCGCGTACAACGATTATGACATCGTCCACGCCCAGGACTGCATCAGCGCCAACGCAGTCGGGACATGCATTCGGACGATTCACCACCTCGACCGGTTCACCACGCCGGTGCTCGTCGAGTGTCACGAGAAGGCCGTGGTCGATCCGTACGCACGGATCTGTGTGTCACAGGCCGTCGCCGACGAAGTGCGCAACGGGTGGGGTCTGCATCCGACCGTGATCCCGAACGGAGTCGACTATGCGCGGTTCGCGTCGGCAGCAGCCGACACCCCGGCCGCCGAAGCGAGGCGGGACGAGTGGCGCACGCGTCTCGGGCACTACGTCCTGGCTGTCGGCGGCATCGAGCCCCGCAAAGGCAGCATCGACCTCCTCGAGGCATATGCTCTGCTCCGCCGTGATCACCCCGATCTCTCGCTCGTATTCGCGGGCGGCGAGACCTTGTTCGACTACCGCGACTATCGAGCCGACTTCGACCGCAGGCAGTCCGAACTCGGGGTAGCGCCGATCGTGCTCGGTGCCGTCGACGACGCCGCCCTCCCCTCGCTGGTCGCGGGCTGCGACGCATTCGCCTTTCCCTCGATCAAAGAAGGTTTCGGGCTCGCCGCGATGGAGGCGCTTGCGGCCGGAAGACCAGTGGTCACACGCGAACTCCCCATCCTCCGAGAGGTTTTCGGAGATGTGGTCACCTACGCCGGGGACGTTGGGTCACTGGCCGCGCGACTCGACGCGGCATTGCGCGGCGATCATTCCCGAGCCGAGCCCGGCCGTGCACTGGCACGCGAACTCACGTGGGAGACCGCGGCCCGGTCGCATATCGAGTTCTACGAGCAGCATCCGCATCCGGAGAGTTGATGGATCTGCGTGACTCCCCGCGTCCGCACCTCGGCGAAGCACTACCCCGCGACCCGGCCGTCGTCGTAGAGTCGGTCTACGACGCACGACCCTTCCGCCGGCGCCACCCCGCTGTTCATCACTGACCACTGCACCGACCATCGATGAGGAGCCCATGAGCGCGCCACACGACTGGAACACTCAGATCATCACCGAGTTCCGCGCCAACGACGGCAAAGTCGGTGGCAATTTCGAAGGCGCACCCATGGTCCTGGTCCACCACCAAGGCCGCAAGACCGGCAAGCAGAACATCACCCCGATGATGTACCTGCCCGACGCCGACAATCCGCGCACCATCTACGTGTTCGCCTCCAAGGCCGGCGCACCCACCAATCCCGACTGGTACTACAACCTCACCACCGCGGGCACTGCGCGCATCGAGGTGGGCAGCGACACCCGCGACGTCGAAGTCACCGAGATCACCGGCACCGACCGCGACCGTATCTACGCCGAACAAGCCCGCCGCTACCCCGGCTTCGCCGACTACGAAAAGAAGACGGCCGGTATCCGCACCATCCCCGTCCTCGCCCTCACGACGAAGTAACGCAACGTCTTCGAGAAGTACGTCGTGCCAGTGCACGGCTGTCACGCGCGCTCATTTGTTTCCCGCTCGACGATCTCGTCGCGCGGGAACAAAACGGTTGAGTGGGAACGAAACCGTTACTCAGCGATGCGCCGTAAGGGTGCCCGTGCCGACGACCACGGAACCGAAATAGACCGGACCGCTGTATCCGCCGTGTCCGTCGCGGTTGTAGACGATTCGGTGTCCGGGGAAGATGTCCACGTAACCGCCGTTCGGTGTCGAGTGGATCGGGTACCGCCCGATGAGAACCAGGTCATGCCCTTCGACGTGGCCTGGGCGTTGCAGCAGCACGATGCCCGACGACGACGTCGTCGAGGTGTAGGTGCCGGGGGTGATGTCGGCCGATGCGTGGCCGGCCGCGCCGAGAATGGCGGCGGTGGCGGCGCCCGCGGCGATCACCGCGACGCGGATTCTGGTGGTTCTGGCGTTTCTGGACATCGTCGACTCCCTTTGTCGCTGGGCCTATCCGTCACAACCTCGGCCTGTGCGAACTCGCCCGGCGCCCGTGTGTCAGCAAGGACCGGACAAGGTGAAGAATCCTGGTACGGGTCCGACATTGCCCTTCTAGCGTTGCACTCGTGAGCTGAAAGCACGCTGAAAGATCATCCGGTCGCGCTGCCGCTCGGCCCGCTCATCCGTGGTGCGCAAAGTCGGAACATTCGGGGCATTGGTCGACGAGCGGGTGGCGACATTGGGTGACGTGGCCGAGGAATTCATCGGTGCGACGCAGTTGTGCGATCGTGTTCTGGATTGCGGCGCGCTGCTCGTTGATGATGGCGACTCGCTCGCCGGTGGTCGAGGGCGCAAGCGCACGTATCTGAGCCAGCGAAAGGCCGGCGTGCTGGCATCGCCTGATGATCCGAGCGCGAGTGATCGATTCGTCGTCGTAGATGCGCTGCCCCGTGGCGGTGCGCGCTGGGACGAGCACACCGACGTCCTCCCAGTGCCGCAGTACATGCGTCTGCACCCCGATCGCGGCGGCCGCTTCTCCGATCCGATAGCCCATCCGGGGCTCCTTCTGCCGATTTCGAGTCGACTCTTGACTTCAGGTCGACCTGAAGAAATAGCCTGCCAGACATGACCTCAGCACGCTCGATTTCACGCGACCCCGATCGTCCGGATGTCTCGGCGCGAGGACGTCTGGTCCCGAATCTTCTCGCGGTGTCTGCCGCCGTCGCCGATATGCTGACCAGCGGATTCGGCTCGCACCATGACCCTCGGTCCCCCGCAGGCACCGCGAGCCTCCCGTCGGCTTCCGGAACTGTCACGCTGACGACGTTTCGTCAGGTGCGACGCGAGCTGGCAACGCCGATCGTTGCCGCCGGAGTACGGTCTCCGGCGCGAGTGGGCAATGCGATGACCAGTTTCCTGGTTCGGCACGCGGACGCCAATATCTTGGTCGATCCGGCGACCTGCGCCGACGTGCATCGCCGCGTGTTGCCACAACTGCCTGCCCCGATGCGCGCGTTGGTGGCGCCGCCGGCGTCGGTTGTCAGTGTGCGCGACTCACTGGAAGACGTCGGCCTCACATTCGCCGACATTGATTTCGCGCTGCCCACCCATTTGCATTGGGATCACGTCTCGGGCCTCGTCGACGCGCCGGACCTGCCGATGCGGGTCACCGAGCGTGAATGGCATTGGGCCATGGACGGAAGACGGGCACCGTCGGGTGTCGCCCGTCGGGCCCTGGTGGATCGAATGGTGGACTTCTACGAGCTCGACGGACCTCCGGTCCTCGGCTTTCCCCGCAGTCACGACATGTTCGGCGACGGTTCGGTCACGGTCCTGGAGATGTCGGGTCACACACCGGGCAGCGTCGGATTCTTGTTGCACTTGGGAGAGCGTGCAGCACCGCAACCACGTTGGGTGTTGCTGGTCGGAGATGCGGTGTGGCACAACGTGCAGATCCGGTACAGGCGGGGCAAAGGGCTGAGCCGTCTCTTCGACAGCGATCGTCGGACGGCGTTCGACGTGATCCGAATCTTGTCGGCACTCGACTCGTCCGTGGCAATTGTCCCCAGCCATGACCCCGATGCGGCCTCGCCGTTCCAGCCTGCCGACATCTGACCAGAATTCACCGAGCAGTCGAAGAGGCACCGGATGGATGTGATCGAAATACAAAGACGCGTGCAAAACGCATGGACCAGACAGCGATGGGACGACTGGCGTCGGACGTGTGCGGACCGGTATCGGTTTCACCTCACCCCGACCATCGAACTCGACCTGGAGCAAACGCTGGCGTGGAGCCGCGGATGGTTTGCCGCGTTCCCCGACTATCGCGAACAGATCACCGCACTGTACCGGTCGGACGACACCGCTGTGGCGTATGAGATCGTCGGCGCCGGAACGTCTTCGGCCGATCTGCACCTGGGCGGACGAAAGTTGATCCCCCATTCGCCGGGAGCAACCTTCGAAGTGCGCTACATGAAGGTGCTCGTTCTCGACGGTGATGGCAGAGTCCTCAAGGACCGCCAATATCTGGACACGCAGACGCTGCAGAGTCAGCTGACGGCTACGCACCGGGCGTAGTGATCACACGCGAGGGGCTCGGCGGGGCCGAGCGCTGCTGCAGCAATATGCGATGGCACACGTTAGTCTGGACGCGTGTCAGCCACCTTCGATCCCGCGTCCGATTCCGACTTGCCCGATTCCGACCCGACTGACTCAGCCGCCGTCATCCCGCTGGGCGAGCGCGCCTACCTCGAGATTCGCGAGCAGATCGCCACGGGCCGCATTGTTCCCGCTCAACGGCTCACCGAGCGCTCGCTGGCGCTGTCACTGGGAATGAGTCCGACCCCGGTCCGTGAGGCATTACGTCGACTCGAACAGGAAGGGCTCGTCGAGAAGACCGGCCCGCGCACCCTCGTCGTCGTCGAGCACTCGGCGGAGGCCCTCGCCGAGCTTCAATCGGCAGAGGTGGCGATCCGGGGGGTCTTGGCCGGATTCGCCGCCGAAAAGGCGACGCCGGATCAGATCGCGCTCTTGCGTTCTCGGCTGCGCGACCTCGAAACGGCGGCGCGCGAAGGGATTCCGCGGGTCATCCTGGTGGCGGCACGCCGGTTCGACGACACGGTCGCGAAGGTCGCCGACAATCCGGTCGTCACGCGGCTTGCGCAGAGTTGTGAAGTGGTCGGGCGGTCGGCGCGCCTCGAGGCCATCGAGGTGATGACGCAAAGTCGACGCGAGCTCGGTGAGCAACAGCTGCGTGCGCATGCCGATCTCGTCGACGCCATCGCAGCCCACGACCCCGAGCGTGCCGAACAGGTTACCCGCACCCATCTCCGTTCTTCGGTGGATCTCCGGTTGTCGCACCCGCAGTCGCGACGCTGACCAGCAAGTTTGCCGCAGCGAGTGGTGTGCAATTCCACGATGCTATTGCATAGCGCTATGGCGATGTGCAATGCTTTGTGACGTGGATCAAGTACCTCCGTCGCGTAGCACCGCTGCTGCCCGACCTGCCATGACCCGGATGGACCCGGCGATCGGCGACGAGATGATGGCTCGTCTCGGCGCCGAACCGGTGACGAGATGGCATCGCCGCCTCGTCCTTCTTCTCGGCGTGGGAGGAGTGTTCAACTTCGCCGAGGTTGCGCTCGGGTCCCTACTCATCCCACTCATCGGTGAGCACTGGGACCTCAGCACGATGGCCAAGGCCACGCTGCTGGCTGCTCCGTTCGTGGGCGAGGCAGTCGGCTCCCTGACCCTGGCGCCCCTCGCCGATCGTTTCGGTCGCCGCAGGATGTTCCAGGTCAACCTCGCGGCCTACGCCATCCTGTCGGCCTTGGCCGCGTTCTCGCCGACAGTCGCCGTGCTGATCATCATGCGAGTCCTGCTCGGCATCGGGCTGGGTGCGGAATTGACGCTCGTCGACAGCTATCTGGCCGAGACGATGCCCAACGCGCGCCGCGGCCGACTCATCGCCGCCAGCTACACGATCGCCCTGACGGCCGTCCCCGTCATCGGTGTGCTGACCTTTGCTCTGCCGCACGAAATCGCAGGTGTGGCGAGCTGGCGAATTCTCATGGTGTGCACCGGTGCTGGGGCGATTGTCGTGTGGCTCATGCGCCGCTCATTGCCCGAGTCGCCGCGCTGGCTGATCAGTCAGGGCCGATACGACGAAGCCGAGAAGATCCTGCGCGACATCGCTCGTTCGGCGCCGATCGGGCACCGTCCCACGGTTACCGCTGCGCCGGTTACCGCTGCGCCGGTTACCGCTGCGCCGTCTGCGGTGGCACACACGCCGGGTGAGCTGCGCCGGCGAACCATCCTCATCTGGGTGGTGAACCTGTTGAACCCCATCGGTTTCTACGGCTTTGCCTCGTTGGCGCCGCTGGCGCTGGTCGCCAAGGGGTATGACGTGGCCGATTCGCTGTTGATGGTGGCGTTGACCGCGATCGGCTACCCGCTCGGCTCCATCTGTAGTGTGTTCCTGGTCGAGCGAATTCAGCGCCGAACCCTGCTGATCGCGTCGAGTATCGCAGTCGCCGTGTGCGGCACCATCTTCGGCGTCGGCATCGATGCGGTGGTGATCGTTGCCGCAGGGTTCCTGACGGGGCTCGCCAGTGTCGTCCAGTCCAACGTCAGCCATATCTACCTCGCCGAACTGTTCCCGACCCACATGCGGGCCGGCGCGATCGGACGGCCTTACGCACTCTCGCGGGTGGTCTCGGCCGTCTTGCCGCTCGTCGCGGTTCCGGTCCTCGACGCCGCCGGTGCGGGAACCGTCTATGTCGCGTGCGCCGCACTCGTTCTGATCATGGCGGCGGCCGTGCAGATCCTGGGGCCGAAAACCAACAACCGCACCGTCTGAACGACCTTCGACGTCAACAATCAAGGAGACCTGCCTTCATGTCCATGAGTCTTCCACCGATCGCCCGCATCATGGTTCCGGCCGGAATGCTCGGGACCGGATTTCCGGCCGAGACTCTCGACCGGGGCATCGATCTCGGCGTCGACGCGATAGCGATCGATGCGGGATCCACCGATCCCGGTGCGTACTACCTCGGCACGGCCACGGCGAAGCCGACCGCTGCGGCGGTGCGACGCGACTTGCGGCTGCTGCTGAACGCGAGCTCCCGCGCCGGTGTACCCCTGATCGTCGGTTCGTGCGGCACCGCCGGCACCGACGCCGGGGTGGACTGGGTAGCCGGGATCGCCCGCGACATCCTGACCCAGGACGGGCTGTCCTTACGACTGGCGCGAATCTACAGCGAACAGAAGCCGTCGGCGCTGGTCTCGGCACTCGCTGACGGCGACATCGCTCCGCTGCCGGGCGGCGGCCCGCTCGATCAAGATCTCCTCCTCGAATGCGAGCACATCGTCGGGTTGATGGGGCACGAACCCCTCAGCGATGCACTGGACCGCGGCGCGGATGTCGTCCTAGCCGGACGCACCACCGACACGGCGGTCATCGCGGCGGCCATGCTCCGCAAGGGCGCGCCCGAAGGCCCCACCTGGCATGCCGCGAAGATCGCCGAGTGCGGCGGGATGTCGACCACCAACCCGGTGGCCGGTGGTGTACATATCACGCTCGACGCGGGCGGTTTCACCATCGAACCACTCGCCGCCACCGCAGCGTGCACACCGAGATCGGTTGCCGCGCACATGCTCTACGAGAACGTGGATCCGTTCTTGCTGCGTGAACCAGCCGGGACCCTCGATACGACCGCGGCCACCTACACCGCACTTGACGACCGGCGGGTCCGGGTGGAGGGCAGTGTCTTCCACCATGAACCGCACACCGTGAAACTCGAAGGAGCCGCGCTACGTGGCTACGAGACGATGAGCCTTGTCGGTCTTCGGGATCCGGTGATCCTCGACCGCTTCGACGAGTGGCTCGCCTTCTTGCGAGTGCAACTCGACATCCGTATCTCCGATCTCCTGGCGGACAAGGCCACTGGGGTCACCTACGATCTGCGCCCCTACGGCTACAACGCGGTACTCGGCGATATCGAACCCGATGTCTCGCCGCCGCGCGAGGTCGGTCTGGTGATGCTCGTGCGTGCCGGCGATCAGGAGACGGCGACGGCCGTGGCGAAGATCGCCAGCCCCCTACTGCTCCACCTGCCGCTTCCGGACATGGATCGGCTGCCCAGCTTCGCCTTCCCCTACTCCCCCGCCGAGATCGAGCGCGGACCCGCCTACGAGTTCGTTCTGCAACATGTCTTGTCGGTGGAGTCGGCAAACGCCGCATTCCGCACCGAGTTCGACGGAAACCTCCACCACGACGGGAGCCACCATGCCTGAGTCACCGACCGTGTCGGACATCGCCAGCTACGTGCGGGCCAAAAAC
The DNA here is from genome assembly GCF_049844915.1 of Gordonia sp. DT30. NCBI lineage: Bacteria > Bacillati > Actinomycetota > Actinomycetes > Mycobacteriales > Gordoniaceae > Gordonia > Gordonia sp. DT30. The sequence goes on from NZ_JBNCLY010000001.1 coordinate 184,683, forward strand.
GCTGGACCGTTCTGGACGACCATCGACATCTTCCTCCCCGACGATGCAGCATTCACCACGCTCGTCAACAGTTCGGCCATCACCGCCGAGCGCGTCGGCGAACGCTACCGCGTCGACCCCGCCGACGTCCGGGTCTTCGAACTGCCGGAATTGCGGGTGGTCAAGGTGTCCCTGCCCCGTCGCGCCCCGCAGGGCGGGCTCCATGACCGTGACCTGCACTCGGGTCAGCAGCACGTACCGCTGGCGACGATGAGGTTGGCGTGAGTGTGCCTGGTTCCGGCCCACATGTACCACCGGCGTGTGACGCCCACATCCATGTGCTCGAGCCGGGATTCGCGCCGCGCGGCGACTTTGAAGGTCAAACCGTCCCGGCCGGTTTCGGGCTCGAGGACTATCTGCGCGCCCGACGCCCATTCGGCACCCGGCGCGTGGTGATCGTCCAGTCCAAGGTGTACGGCACCGACAACGGTTGTCTCGCTGACGCTCTCGACCGACTCGGCGATGCCGGTCGCGGGGTCGCCGTGGTGGATCCCGACATCTCCGATTCCGAGCTCCACGCGCTCGACGCCGCCGGTGTCCGAGGGCTTCGGTTCAGTCTCTGGAATGCCGCCGATTCGGTGGTGGACGTGGACATGCTCGAACCGCTCGCCCGGCGTGTCGCCGATCTCGGTTGGCATATCCAGGTGCACCTGATGGGTGAGCAGATCGCCGGATATGCCGACCGGCTCGATGGTCTGCCGTGCCCGCTCGTCATCGACCACATGGCCCGGTTGCCGCTCACCGGCAGCATGACGGGTCCGGCCTTCGACGCGCTCCAGCGGTTGCTCGACAACGGTCGTACATGGGTCAAACTCTCCGGCGCCTACCTCAACGCAACCGATCCCGAAACGGCGAATCGCACCGGCGACTATCCCGAAGCGGCCCGCGTGGCACGGACACTGGTCGCCGACGTGCCGAATCGACTTGTCTGGGGCAGTGATTGGCCGCACCTCACCGAACTGGGGCGCCCCCCGGACGACGCCGCCCTGGCGGCGGCGCTGAGCACCTGGGTACCCGATCCTGCTGTCCGCGACCGTATCCTGCGCCAGAATCCGGCCGAGCTCTATGGATGGGACGACGCCGTACAGGGGTGATCGCCGAGCACGGCGGGTCTGGTCCCGAGATGCGGGCGTAGTCTTCCCTTGTTTGAAATCGGTGCGGATTTAACGAGGAATCCCCGGGTGCCGCGACCTACCGTCGGTGTGGTCGACGACTCGAGAGGATCCAATCGATGACCGAAACCGCGACCAGCCAGCTCAACGATGTCAACATCGGCGCCGTCGGAAGTCTGGTGCAGTCGATCGAGGACGACCCGGGGAACGCGAAGACCACCTGGGCGGCCCATGTGACCTGGAAGGGTGCGTTCGCCTCGGAGGCCAAGGTACGGAAGTTCGCCCCGTCGGCATCGGACGAACCGGCCGGCCTGGGCGGCGCCGACACCGCGCCGAATCCGGTCGAACAGCTCCTCGGAGCGCTGGGCAACTGCCTGGCCGTCGGCTATGCCGCGAACGCCACGCTCGCCGGGATCGAGCTTCGGGACGTGCGCGTCGACCTCAAAGGCGATCTCGACCTGCACGTCTTCCTCGGACTGGCCGAAGGCCACGCCGGGTTCGACTCGATCACCGCGACGGTCACCGTCGATTCGGATGCGCCGCGCGAGCAACTGGAGTCGCTGCACGCGAACGTACTCAAGAGCTCGCCGGTCGGGCACACCATCGGCAACGCGGTACCCGTGCAGATCAACCTCGCTTGACCGGCACCGCGTCCAGGACGTCGGAGCATGCCTGTTGCCGCGCCGGCGCTTTGAGTTGGTACGGCCGATCAGACTGTCGTCGTGGGACTTCTGTCATGGCTGGGCGCGATGGTGATGCGGTCTCGTATCGCGTAGAGGCGATGTAGCGTCTGCCAGGCGGTGTCCCGTTCGGCGTCGGCGAGCAGCCCCGGGTACGACGCCTTCTGTCGGAATCGGTCGATCTGGACTCTGCTCCACACGGCATCGCCGGCGAGAAGTGTTGGGCCGGCGGCGGTCTGCGCGAGAATTCCGATACTCGCCGGGGTGTGACCGGGTAGGCCGACCAGGATCACCGACTGATCGCCGAACAGGTCGAGACTGTGCGGAAAGGTGAGAACGGGCGGCCCGTCGAGGTCATATAGGCTCACCGGCCTGTCCCGCAGTGCCCGGCGTACGCCGCCCTGCGGAGCGAGTTGCCCGCTCATCATCCAGGTGTGTTCGGGGCGATGAAGCCACACGGGCAGCCCGGGCAGGTCGAGCAGTCCGGCGACGTGATCCCAATGCAAGTGTGTGGGCAACGTGAAGTCGATACCCGCGCCGTCGATACCGGCGAGGGTGAGCGCCTGTCGAATGTCGATGACGTCGCGTCGCGGCGTCACCGCGATCCGAAGAGCCCACGGCAACTCGGCGACCGCACGATCGACGACATCGATGCAGACGCCCGGGTCGACGAGGAAAGTTGCTTCTGGGTGGCGGACGACGAAGGCGTTGATCAGGTTCGGGGTGCGGGCGGGTCGCCACACGCCCTCGGCGATCCCCGGAGTCGGCACCAGCCGTTCTCGCTGGGGCAGCGTGATCACCTCGACGGTCGTGTCGGAGGCGGGTATGCCGTGGTCGGTCAAAGATGCCAAGAACGGGCGGTCGGGTCGTCGCGGACGGATGACGCCGAGCGGCAGACCGGCGGCTGCCCGGCAACAGGTCAGCAGAGACGGGTGTGCGACGCCAGCATCTGTCATCGGTGACACTTCCTTGTGGTGGGAGGGCGAAACCGTTGGTGTGCCGAGGTTTCGGCGCGTGAGGTTCACGTGCTCGCGGATGCTCTCCCAAGTGGACATCGGTCACTGCACCGTCAGCACGAGCTTTCCGCGCACCGCGCCGGATTCCCCGACCCGGTGGGCCTGGGCAACCTCGGACAGGTCGAAGGTGGCGCCCACCGGAATCGAGAAGCGGTCCTCGGATGCCAAGGTCGCCGCCTGCGCGAATGCGTAGGTCGCGCGGCCGTCGTCGCCTCTGCTGAAACGGACGCCGTTGTCGCGAGCCCCGACGAAGTCTGCGATTGTCACCACACGCTCGGGGCTTCCGGTGAACTCGATCAGTTCGGGTAGGACGCTATTTCCCGCGACGTCCAATGCTCGGGCGATTCCGGTCGGTGCCAGGGCGTGTACGCGAGCACTCATCCCATCGCCGTACGCCACCGGCTCGGCTCCCAGGAAACGTAGGCGCTCATGTGTGACAGGGCTGGCCGAACCGATCACGCGAACACCGCGGGCGACGGCGAACTGAACGGCCGCACTCCCGATGCTGCCCGAGGCGCCATTGATGAACAACGTTGTGCCCGAGGCCACATCGAGGGTGTCGAGAGCCCGAGCGGCCGTCTCGGCGGCCGCAGGGATGGCAGCGGCGTCGGTATCGGCAAGCGACTCCGGCGTTTTCGCCCAGTACGACAAGACGGAAAGCTCGGCTTGAGCGGCACCGTAGGCCGAGGCGCCGAAGACCCGGTCTCCCAGAGCCACACCGGAGACCCCTGCCCCGAGCTCGTCGACGACGCCGGCCGCCTCGTAGCCCAACGTCTGCGGCAGCTCCTGATCCATCAGTCCCTGCCGCTTCTTCCAGTCACTGGCATTGACACCTGCTGCGCGCACCTTGATACGGATCTCTCCGGGTCCCGCATGCGGGGCAGGGAGGTCGACGATCTCGAGGACGTCGGGTCCGCCGAATCGGCTGAACCGCGCCGCCTTCATCGGATGACCTCCCGACGAGCACGTCCCGAATGGGACGCATATGAACGTTGCACGACGAACTCCTTCACGAGAAGAAGTGGCGGATCGGGCGATACCGCGTGTGCGTGCGCTCCCCAACGACTCGGTGGCCGCAGGCAGGAACGCATTTTTACTCCGATGACCGCGATGCTAACAGCCCAATCCGGTTGGGGGCACTGCCCTACGTTGTCGATCGTCGCTCGGAAATACCCCAGATGGGTATATTCGGCGACATGGACAAGGACCGCGAGCACTCCGCCGCGACCGGGTACTCCGCGCACGACGACCACGGCTCGGCCGGCCCGCACGGTCACCACGGCGATCACGATTCGCATGCCGGCCACGGCGACCATGTCGGCCAGTTCCGCCGACTGTTCTGGATCATGCTGGTATTGGCGATACCGACAACGATCTTCGACGGAATGTTCGCCGATGTCATCGGCTACACCGTCCCCGACACCGGGTGGGCGCGGTGGATCTCCCCCGCGATCGGCACGGTGATGTATCTGTGGGGTGGGCGGCCGTTCCTGAGCGGCGCGGCCGACGAACTGCGCACCCGCAAGCCGGGGATGATGCTGCTGATCGCGCTGGCGATCACGGTCGCCTTCGTTGCGTCATGGGGTTCGACGCTGCATCTGCTCGACCATGAGCTGGACTTCTGGTGGGAACTCGCTCTGCTCGTGGTGATCATGCTCCTCGGGCACTGGATCGAGATGCGGTCACTGGCCCAGACCTCGTCGGCGTTGGAGTCACTGGCCGCGTTGCTCCCCGACGAAGCCGAGAAGGTCGTCGGCGACGACACCGTCACGGTGTCACCGAGCGAACTCCTCGTCGGCGACATCGTCGTCGTCCGGCCCGGAGCATCGGTTCCCGCCGACGGCACGGTCGTCGACGGCGCGGCCAGCGTCGACGAATCGATGGTCACCGGCGAATCCGCGCCGGTGCGTCGTGAAGTGGGTGACGCGGTCGTGGCAGGTACCGTCGCCACCGATTCCGGTCTGCGCGTGCGCGTGACGGCGATCGGTGACGACACCGCGCTGGCCGGGATCCAGCGTCTGGTCGGCGATGCACAGGCATCCACCTCGCGGGCCCAACGCCTCGCCGATACCGCGGCGGGATGGCTGTTCTGGTTCGCCTTGGGCGCCGCGATCATCACCGCCGTCGTCTGGAGCGCACTCGGAATGCCCGACGACGCCGTCACCCGTGCCATCACGGTCCTCGTGATCGCGTGCCCACACGCGCTGGGCCTCGCGATCCCGCTGGTGGTGTCCATCGCCACCGAACGCGCCGCCCGTGGCGGTGTCCTCGTCAAGGACCGACTCGCCCTGGAATCGATGCGCAACGTGGACGCCGTGCTCTTCGACAAGACGGGAACGTTGACCATGGGTGAGCCGACGGTCACCGCAGTGGCCGCCGCCGCCGGCCACGACCGCGATCACGTGCTCGCCGCCGCAGCTGCCGCCGAATCCGACAGTGAACATCCGCCCGCGAAGGCGATCGTCCGAGCTGCCCGAAGCGAAGAACTCGACATCGCACCGGCACAAGACTTTTCGTCCTCCCCGGCCGTCGGCGTCAGTGCCGTCGTCGCCGACCGGATCGTCGCCGTCGGGGGCCCGCACCTGCTCGAGGAACACGATCTCACCGAACTGCCGATCGCCGCCGGGTGGCGTGACAAGGGAGCCATCATCCTGCACGTTCTCGTCGACGGTGCGGTCATCGGTGCGCTCGCGCTTGCCGACGAGGTCCGGCCGGAATCCCGCCGAACCGTCGATGCCCTGCACCATCTGGGCGCCCGGGTGGCCATGATCACCGGCGACGCGCAAGCCGTCGCGGATTCTGTGGCCGCCGACCTCGGCATCGACCGTGTCTACGCCGGAGTCCGCCCCGCGGACAAGGCGGCACGAGTCGCCGAACTCCAGCACGAGGGGCGCACGGTCGCCATGGTCGGCGACGGCGTCAACGACGCCCCCGCCCTCGCGCAGGCCGACGTCGGTATAGCCATAGGCGCCGGCACCGATGTCGCGATCGGGTCCGCGGGTGTCATCCTCGCCTCGTCGGATCCGCGCTCGGTGCTCTCCGTCATCGAACTGTCCCGTGCCACCTATCGAAAGATGAAGCAAAACCTTTGGTGGGCAGCGGGTTACAACCTCGTCTCGGTACCGCTCGCTGCCGGCGTACTCGCCCCCGTCGGATTCGTGCTGCCGATGAGCGTCGGCGCGATCCTGATGTCGGCGTCCACGGTGGTCGTCGCGCTCAACGCCCAACTGTTGCGCCGCCTCGATCTGACACCCCAACACAGCATCGACAGCGTGACCAGAACGCGTTCTGCTCGGCGTGGCCGGCGGGTGCCTCACTGAGCATGGTGCCGGGTCCGATGTGGCCGGGACTCATCGGACTAGTGGATCTAGACCGTCACGGTATTCTGGGCGTATGAAAACGGTAAGCAGCACCGAGGCCAAGATGCGGCTCAATGCTCTTCTCGCCGAGGTCGAGCGGACCGGCCAAACGATCACGATCACCAACCACGGACGGCCGGTAGCTGTGATGTCGCCTGTCGTCCCCACGACGCGCCGGTTCGGTCAGTTCCCAGGACTGACGATCCCGGATGACTTCGATGCGCCCCTACCCGCTGACGAGTTGGCCGCGTGGGAGTCGGATTCGTGACCGGCATACTTCTCGACACGAACGCGCTTCTCTGGCTGGTCAACGATCCCGGCCGGCATGCCCGCCCCGCCCTTGACGTTCTCGAGAATCCGGCCAACGACCTGTTCGTCTCGGCAGCGTCTGGCTGGGAGGTCGCCATCAAGACCCATCTGGGGCGTCTCGATGCTTCTCCGCTGTTGTCGGCCTGGAATGACACCCTGGCAACGATGGCGGCCACCGATCTCCCGATCGAGGCCGCTGATGCGGTGACGGCTGGACTACTCAATTGGTCGCACCGAGATCCCTTCGATCGCATGATCGTTGCCCAAGCCACCCGTCGGGGGCTGAGCATCGCCACGAGTGACAAGACCATGCACGACGGGACACTCACTCCGGTCGTCGACATCCGGAGATGAGGTGACGGAGCCCGTCTGCTCCGTTCGCAGTCTTCGTCGGCGCGATCCTGATGTCGGCCTCCGCCGTGGTCGTCGCGCTCAACACGCAACTATTGCGTCGCATCGACCTGAGACCCGAGATCAGCACCCCGCGGGCCCTGACGCGGCAACGGGGCCGATCCTCACAGTCAGGTCGGATAGGCGGCGCGGCGGGCCTGGATGAGTAGCTCACGCATACGCGGATGAACCCGGCCGGGGTGGTGTGCAAGGCCGAGGTGGATCGCCGGCGCATCGACCACCGGAACGGCGCGGACTCGGCCGCCGAGACGCGGCTCGATGTCGTGGGCGGCGAGCACACTGGCGTGGTGTAAATGGATGTGGTCGACGATCTCATCGAGACCCAGATCCGGGCACTCGGCCAAATACCCTGGCGTACTGATGACTTCGCGGAGCATCAGCGTCTCGCGGTCCCCGAGCGGATGCGTACTTGCCACCAGTGCGACAGCCGATAGCTCCCTGAGTTCCTCCGCGACGAGCCCGCCGGGCAGATTCGTCAGACAGGCGAGGGCTACGTCGGCAGTTCCCGTGCGGACCGCGTCGGTGGGTGTGCGGGTCAGTTGAACTTGTACGGGAATCGGATGCGAAAGTGTCGTCACTCGGTGTAGGAGCTCGTCGAGCAGCGCCGAACCGGTGGCCGGGCGTACGGCCAGGGTCAGCGGTCGGTCGGCGTTCGCGGCGCGCACCCGATCCACCGCAGCGTGGCTGGCGTCGAGGATGACGCGGGCGTCGGTGGCCAGGGCACGCCCGGCGGCGGTCGGGGTGACCGCGCGGCTGGTGCGGTCGAACAACGTCACCGCGAGGCGCCGTTCGAGCCGGGCGATGGCACGTGACAGCGGTGGCTGCGCGATTCCCAGGCGTGTCGCGGCGCGCGTAAACGACCGCTCCTCGGTGACGGCGAGCACGTATTCGAGGTCGCGCAGTTCCATCCGATCCATACCACCAGGATATGGCCGTCAGACCCGATTGTGCATGGCTTGTTCGTTGCTCGGCGAGTGAACTGGTAGCCATGACCGCAACCGACATTCTTGTTCCGGATACCATCCCCGATCATCACCGGCTGATCGAGGAGGTGTTCGCCCGCTATGTGCGTGCGGCCGACCGCCGCGATCCCGCGGCGATGGCGGCACTGTTCACCGACACGGCGACGGTGGCCATCCACTATCGCGGTGGTGAGCGCCCAGAGGTGCTCGCCGAGCTGACGGGCGCGGGCACCATCGGTGCCGCCGTCACGTCCGGTATGGCGCCGCATCCGCCGTTGGGGTGGAGCCATCACACGCTCCTCAATCCGATCATCGACGTCGACGCCGGCCACGGACGATTCGATGCACAGTTCCTCGTCTACGCGGTCCGTGGACTGCCGCAGCCTGACGACGGGTGGCCGGCCGGCACCGTAGGCGCCCAGGGGTCGATCGTCCCGATCGAATCCGGTTACGCCCACGCCGAATTGGTTCTATCGGGAGCGACCTGGACGATCGCCCACCTGGTCATCGAACACGACCTGCCCTACGCCTTTCCCACCCCGTGACCGAGCGCCCCGTGACCGGAGTGTTCGGGGCGCGCCTCACCGCGCCCGGACCCGATCCGGCCCGCGCGGTGGCCCTCGGCAGCGCGCCGGTGGCCGACGCGCCCACCGACTGGGCCACCGTGCGAATGCGAGCGGCCACCCTCAACGCCAGCGACCTCGCCACCATGGCCGGGCATGGTTTCGACGCCGCCGGGCTGCCGACGATCCTGGGTTCCGACGGCGCGGGAATCGACGCCGACGGAAACGACGTCATCATCTATCCGATCCTGACCGACCCGAAGCGGCTCGTCGAGGACCCCATGCTCGATCCCGGCCTGCAGATGTTGTCGCAGGGAATCGACGGCACCTTCGCCGAGACCGTCCGCGTCCCCGCGGCCAACCTGGTCCCCAAACCGGCGGGCTTGTCGTGGGAGGCGGCCGCATGCCTCGGTACCGCATGGCTGACCGCGTACCGAGCTGTGTTCACGCGTGCGCAATTGCGCCCGGGAGAAACTGTGGTGGTGTACGGCGCCGGCGGCGGAGTCGCCACTGCGGCAACTGTTCTCGCGCGCGCAGGTGGCGCCCGCGTGTGGGTTGTCGCCCGCAGCCCCGCCCGCGGCGCCCGGGCGGTCGACGAGCTCGACGCCGATGCCGCCTACACCCTCGACGAGTCTCTGCCCGGAGAGGTCGACGCAGTCATCGACTGCGTCGGCGGTGCGACGGTGGCGCATGCCATCCGCTGGCTGCGTCCGGGCGGCCGGCTGATCCTCGTCGGTGCCGCCGCGGGAGCCGCCCCGGTGATCGATATGCCGCGCGTGTTCACCCGATCATTGTCGATCCTGGGGTCGGCGATGGGATCACCTGCCGAACTGGTCAGGCTGGCAGCCTTGTGCGTCCGCCCCGACGTTCGGGTGCCGATCGATTCGGTATTCCGCCTGGTCGACATTCATGCCGCATTCGAGCGGGCGCGTAGCGGTCAGGCGTTCGGCAAGGTCGTGCTCGACTGCCGGTGACCTGCGTCGCTTCTGCTCGCCGTGGGCAGCCGGTGCGTTCAGACTGTCGTCCCGAACTCGACGACTTCAAGCCACCGATGCGCGCGACATGATCGCGCTCTGAAGTCAGTCGGAGCGATGAGAATGAACTCGATGCCATTGTGCGCGTATGCCAGCGTCTGGACCGGCAACGTTGTGGCGCATGAACTTTCATCGACGCAGGCCGTCAGCCCTTCTTCAGCTCCTCGGCGAGCATCACGAGGATGCCGCTGGGCCCACGGAGGTAGGTGAGCTTGTAGATGTCCGCGTAGGTCGCGACGCCGCGGAGCGGATGACACCCATGCCGCGCGGCGATCTCGAGCGCGGCGTCGATGTCGTCGACGGAGAATGCCACGCGGTGCGTCCCGATCTCGTTGGGTCGAGTGGGCGCCGTGTCGATCGCTTCCGGATGGATGTACTCGAAGAGTTCCAGACGACCGTGACCGTCTGGTGTCTGGAGCATCGCAATTTTCGCGTGGTTGCCGTCGAGGCCGACCGCGACGTCGGTCCATTCGCCGCTGACCGTGTCACGGCCCATGACGGTGAGCCCGAGATCGGTGAAGAACGCGATGGTTGCTTCGAGGTCGCGTACGGCGATGCCGACGTTCTCCAGTTTGATGGCCACGTGTTCGATGCTAGACAAGCTCCGCGCTGATACCGGTGACCCGGTGGCGCGAACCCGGCAGATTCGCGAGCGCTGACGCCTGCCGATTCCATCGGCAGATCGCCTGTTTGGCCCGTGAGATCCACGAGAACGGGATCATCGGTTGGGCGACCGAAGGTGTGGTGACGGTAACCAGGATGAGGGGCGACCTCTGGGGCTGTGGCATCAACCGCCAAAGGTCTGACTGTGACGGCTCCCGGGCGCCGATCACAGCGTGCTTGTGCGGTAGCCCGTTGTGGGCAGGGGTAAACCTCGTCGCTTCTTGGCCTCGGAACACGTCGGTCACCGGATATCGGATCGTGACCGGCATCGGAATCCGGAGCAGCAGCTTTGCCGGCGTTCAAGGACTTTCAGTGTTGCGGCTGTCGTCGCACAGGAGGGAGGCGGCCGACTGTACCTCGGCAAGTGCGTGGCGCGCGAGCGCACCGAACGGCTCAACGCCGCCGGCTTCGCTCCACCGCTCGAAGGCGAGTTCCAGGGCCAGCGAACCGCATTCGGCTCCCACCCGCGCGGCAACGAGCGATACGCCCCGACGCTCGAGCGTGTCGGCCATCGCCGCGGTGACCGCGAGCCCTTTGAGGGCTTCGCGTTCCCGGAGTCGGGGGCTGGCATCGATCACCGCCGAACGCCGGACGACGAAGTCCAGGCGATCGCCGGTGAAGATCGTCGTGCCGAGTAGATCCATCGCGTGCGCGACCGCCTCAAACGGTGTCGCGTCGCTCGGTGCCTCGGCAATGCCGTCGACGACCAGGGCGGTCAGGGCGCCGTCACCGAAGAGGACCTCGCGCTTGTCGAGACAGTGCCGAAAGAATGTGCTCTTGGTGAGTCCCGCTCGCTGGGCGATCTCGATGACCGTCGTGTCGTCGTAGCCCTGCTTCTCGAACAACTCGAGCGCAGCGACGGCGAGACGCTGCGGTGCATCCGGTTGCCAGCGGGCCATGCGCTGAATGTTACGGGACTTGGTCCCGTAATCGGGTGTACGTTGACAGGACCAAGTCCCATCACTTCCCGGAGAGCAGGAACCCATGAGCAGAGCTGTCGTCTACGAGACTTTCGGCGGACCGGAAGTTCTGGAGCTGAGGGAGGTTCCTCGGCCGCACGCGGGGCCCGGCGAGGTGTGCGTGCGCGTGACGGTTGCCGGCCTGAATCCGATGGACTGGAAGATCTCCGAGTCGCCCGAGCTGGCGGTCATGTTCGGCGTCACGGTGCCGTCGGGCTTCGGATACGACTTCGCCGGGGTCGTCGACGAGGTCGGCGCAGGCGTCACCGAATATGTCGTCGGCGATCGCGTCTTCGGTGGGGCATTGGCAAGGGCGGTAGCCGATTTCGTTGTCGTCGACGTGTCGGACGGTACAACGCGATCGCTGTGGCACACACCCGACACGATTGGTGACGAAGTCGCAGCCACGCTTCCGGTGGCGGGGATGACCGCCATTGCCGCGTTGGCCGCGATCGATCTGCACCGCGACGACACCGTGCTCATCGGCGGTGCGGCAGGCGGGGTGGGCATCTTCGCGGTTCAGCTGGCGCGGCTCGCCGGCGCTCGCGTGATCGGGACATCGTCGGAGGCCACATTCGACTTCCTGCGGCAGTTGGGTGCCGATCCCGTCGCCTATGGCCCCGGACTGGCCGAGCGGGTGCGCCGCCTCGCCGCAGACGGCGTGAGTGCAGCCACCGACCTCTTCGGAACCGAGACCGCGGAGACCGCACTCGAGCTGGGCGTCTCCCCCACGCGTATCTGCACCATCGCGGCCGGTGTCAGTCCTCCTGGTGGCGTGCGCACGGCGGGAGGTTCGGACGCACCACGCGACGGCATGGCACAGCTCACCGACGCTCTTGTCGCCGGTGCGATCAGCGTGCCCATCGCCGCAGCCTTTCCGGTCGAACGGATCCGTGAGGCGGTGGCATCGCAAGCCGACGGCCACGTCCACGGAAAGATCGTGGTCACCCTCTGAGCCGCCGACCGGGATGGCGGGGATGACCGAGTTCGGCACACCACTCCGATCATTCGTCGGGGTAACGAGTTGGGTCCGGCGAACGACGTAGCGGACAGGACGTTCGTTCGCTGCCAGTGCATGGGTGACTCCGCGTCCGACCACCGACCAGGTCCCTTCGATGAACGGGTGATGATGAGACTCAACATGATTCGCACCGTGCTCGGTGCAGCCATTGCCGCGACCGCCATTGCGCTACTGCCGGCGACGGCGTCGGCAGCGCCCGGCGCGCCTGTCGATCCGGTGTCAACCCTGATCAGGGCGGGGACGCCCCCCGAGGTCGCCGCGGCCGCAAACTCGGCACAGCGTGTTGCGGGCGCACACCCGGTCAACATCGCCAATCCGGGACGTGGATTCCCCGGTGGCACCGTAGACGCGGTCGTCGACACGGGTCGGCACGATGTCACCGTCATTCAGCGGTGGCTCGACGAACCGTCACGACTGCAGATTGCCTGGGTCAACGTCGCCAACGGCCGCAGCGGTGTCACGGGACTACCGAATCGGGTGACCGAGCCGGACCCGGTGCTCGGTACCAGAGTCGACCGAACGGCAACTCTGCCCACCGGTGCGGGTAGCACACTCGTGGTGGTGTGGGGCCGGGTCCCGGGCTGGACCGGGCTCATTCCGGCGGCGCCGGAGTACTTCGGCTACCTGGCACCGCACGCGGTGATCGTCGGCGCCTGACGGTCGGGATGGGGTGTGCGACAAGCGCTTCGTACCGCAGTCGCGCCGATCCTGGTGATCACGGATCCGGTGAACACGAGGAACCAGAGTTCACGAGAGGCCGGCTCGCAAGAACTGCAGGATCACACTGTTCACCGCTTGCGCTGCCTCGATCGGGATGAGGTGCGTACCGGGGATGACGCACAGCCGGGCGTCGCCGATGGCGGCGACCACGTCACGGCTGTGGCGAAGTGTCACCTCGTCCCGGTCGCCCTGCATCACCAGAGTGGGACAGGCGATCGCGGACAGATCACCGAGATCGATCTCGGGTTCGGCGCCGATCATTGCCATGGTCTTGTCGACGATGATCGGGAAATGGTCGGTGCCGTCCGGCGACTCGGCAGCATATTCGGCGGCAAGGAACGACATCAGCTCGTCATCGCGGGCGCCGAGTGCGTCCAGGATGCCGCCCGCCGCGCGCCCCGAACTGTTGAAGTACTGGCCGATCAGAACCAGATGGCGCACCAGATCTGGCCGTTGCAGTGCGACGAGGGCGCCGACCACGGCACCGTCGCTCCAGCCGACGACCGCACTCGGCCCACCGACGATCTCGTCGAGGTAGGCGATCGTCTCGGTCGCCATGTCTGCGTAGTGGAATTCGGCGGTGACGTCGGAGCTGTGCCCGTGGCCATGGCGCTCCGGGCAGTACACCCGGCGGCCGCCATCGACCAGAGCGGGGATCTGACCACCCCAGGAGGATGCGCCCGCGAAGGCACCATGCAGCAGGACGACCGGAGGTCCGTCACCGTAGACCTCATGCCAGACACGGGTTTGCGGTTCGGGATGGCCGATGGTCGTGTACTCACGCAAGGCAGACTGCATTGCGTTGACGCTACCCGCCGCGGTGGCCCGATACCCCGCTTGTCTGCGGCAATTCGCGGTTGCTGCGCGCGTGCCCCACATCCGCCTCTAGGGTGGCGAATATGACCTCTGACAACGACTCTGCGCCGAATGTGGATATCAAGCCCCGTAGTCGCGACGTCACCGACGGGCTCGAACGCACCGCGGCTCGCGGCATGCTTCGGGCCGTGGGAATGGGCGACGAGGACTGGGTCAAACCCCAGATCGGCGTCGGGTCGTCGTGGAACGAGATCACGCCCTGCAATCTGTCCCTCGATCGGCTGGCCAAAGCGGTGAAGGAGGGTGTCTTCGCCGCGGGCGGGTATCCCCTTGAGTTCGGCACGATCTCGGTCTCCGACGGCATCTCGATGGGACACGAGGGCATGCATTTCTCCTTGGTGTCACGGGAGGTGATCGCCGACAGCGTAGAAACGGTGATGTCGGCCGAACGGCTCGACGGCTCGGTACTGCTGGCCGGGTGTGACAAATCCCTGCCGGGCATGCTGATGGCGGCGGCCAGGCTCGACCTCGCCAACGTGTTCCTCTACGCCGGGTCGACACTGCCGGGCTATGCCAAGCTCTCCGACGGGACCGAGCAACAGGTGACCATCATCGATGCATTCGAGGCGGTCGGCGCATGCTCACGTGGACTGATGAGCCGTGCCGACGTCGACACCATCGAACGCGCCATCTGTCCCGGCGAGGGTGCCTGCGGTGGCATGTACACCGCCAACACGATGGCCGCCGTCGCGGAGGCGCTGGGTATGTCGCTGCCCGGCAGCGCCGCCCCGCCCGCCCCGGACCGGCGCCGTGATCTGTATGCCCGGCAGAGCGGCGAGGCGGTCGTCGGACTCCTGCGGCGGGGCATCACCGCCCGCGACATCATGACCCGCGACGCCTTCGAGAACGCGATCGCAGTCGTGATGGCGCTGGGCGGGTCGACCAACGCCGTGCTGCATCTACTTGCCATCGCATATGAGGCGCAGGTCGAGTTGTCTCTCGATGACTTCTCCCGGATCGGCTCGCGTGTACCGCATCTGGCCGATGTGAAGCCGTTCGGGAAGCATGTGATGACCGATGTCGATCGGATCGGGGGGCTGCCGGTGGTGATGAAGGCGTTGCTCGACGCCGGGTTGATGCACGGCGACTGCCTGACCGTCACCGGTGCGACGATGGCCGAAAACCTTGCGCACATTGCGCCGCCGGATCCTGACGGAAAAGTGTTGCGGGCCCTCGATTCTCCCATTCATCCCACCGGCGGCATCACCATCCTCTCCGGATCGCTGGCCCCGGGCGGCGCGGTGGTGAAGTCGGCAGGATTCGACTCCGACGTCTTCGAAGGGGTGGCCCGGGTCTTCGATCGTGAGCGAGCGGCGATGGACGCGCTCGAGGACGGCACGATCACCGCCGGTGACGTCGTCGTGATCCGTTACGAAGGCCCCAAGGGCGGTCCGGGAATGCGGGAGATGCTGGCCATCACCGGCGCCATCAAGGGAGCCGGCCTCGGCAAGGACGTGCTGCTACTGACCGACGGGCGTTTCTCCGGCGGTACCACCGGGCTCTGCGTCGGGCACGTCGCTCCCGAGGCCGTCGACGGCGGCCCGATCGCGCTGGTTCGAGACGGCGATCGCATCCGGCTCGACGTCGGCTCCGCGACGTTGGACGTCCTTGTCGATGAGGACGAACTGTCTGCACGCGCCGAGTCGTTCGCCCCGCTCCCTCCGCGCTACACCCGCGGCGTGCTGGCGAAATACGCCAAGCTCGTCACGTCGGCATCGCGCGGCGCGGTGTGTGAGTAGGGCGCCGGGGCCGGTCGGCGGTGGTCAGCCGGCCCGCCGCAGCGTGGACACCATCTGACTGACGTCAGCGGGATCGGCGGCGCCCGGAACGCCTTGTGGCAGTGAGATCACGAACAGGACGCACCCTGGCTGCCCCGGGACCGTGGTGGCAACCATGCTGTGGATCGCCGTCGGCCCGACGCACGCCGACGGCTCGATGTCGGTGACCGTGGCGATCACTTGCACCGCCGGCGCGCCGCCCACCGTCAGCCGCTGGGACGCACCGAGTTGCACCTGCGGAACATGCCCGGATTCGGAGGTGTAGATGTCGGCGACCAGCGACGCCTCGGATTGCACGGCCTCATTGATATCGGTGGTGTCGGATGCACCGGGCAAGCCCGAAACACCCACGGAGTCGTTGCGGCACTGCGCGGTCTCCAGGCTCGCGGCACCGCTCATCGTGCGGATTGGACAGTAACCGAAAGGTCCGCTGTCGCAGCGCTTTTCCCAGCCGACCAGCGTTCCGCAGCTGGCTACCTTCCAATTCGCCGGGACATCGTAGGACAGGCCGCGTTTGCCCGCCACGGTGTGCCATCCGGCGGGCGTGTTCGAGGCGGGTGTGGCGGTGGGGCACTGTGTTCGTTCCGGTGCGGTGGTTCCCGACCCCGATTGCGATGCCGGCGGTGTCGCCGAGGAAGGCGGGGCCAACGAAGACGGGCCCGCCGGCGAACTGTCGGCGACCGGCGAACCGTGCTGATGCGAGTTGACCTGCCGATAGGTGACGACACCGACCGCGACGACCGCACCGATCAGCAGGATTGCGACGATCCCGATGACAGCGAGCGCTTTGCCGCTGCCGCCGCCGCTGCCGCCCGAGGACAGGCCGATCGGATCCGTCGGCACGCCCGCGTCCCAGGCGGGCTGCGGCTGAGCGGCCATCGGCTGCCGGCCCTGTTGTGGGTATCCCTGCTGGGGATAGCCGTCCTGGGCATGATCCTGCCGAGGACAGTCCGGCGGCGAATTGTGCTCGGATCGGCCATCGGGTGGCGGATAGGTCATCAGGTTCCCCCGTCATCGTCCTCGACGGAGCGCAACGCTATCACCCGTGGTCGGGCGGGTGTCAGGGGCGGCGACATCCCGGTCCGGCGGGCGCAGACGCGGGGCCGGGGACGCCGTCGAGGTTGACGCCGATGACCCGATAGCAGGCGAGCACGCCGGGTGCGGGGTCGATCCAGCCGTTGTCGTCGTCGGTGACGCAGTGTGCACAGACGGTATGCCATGTCCCGCCGGCGTCGCGGCGCTCGATGGTGTAGCGCGGTGACCCGGCGGAGCCCTCGAATCGGACGTGCCCGTCGGCGGTGGAGATGATGCGGGGCGCCGGCACCCGCTGATGGGGCGGTGGCGGCCGATACCCCGCGACGGCGAATGCGTGGGTGCGGAGTAATTGCGCTCGGGCAGCCATGTCGGGGGCCGAGTTGGTGATGGTGTTGCGTCCGGTGTAGTACAGCGCCCACCAGTTGCCGTCCTCGCCCCATTCGCAGGTAGGGTTGCATCGAGAATTGGCCGGAACGGGTTGCCAGCCACCGCCATCGGCATGCGAGAGCAGCGCCCAGTAGTTGTCGCCGACGATGTGGGGGTCGGCTCGCAACCCCGCCAGGAAGTCACTCAGTGCGGCCGGTGTTGCGAAATCGGTACGGTCCCAGCCGAATTCGATGACCGCGAAGGCCTTGCCGGCCGCCGCGACCTGTGCGGCCTCCTGATGCAGGAACGGCGCGGCACCATCGATCCGGTTGCCGCCGGAAACCAGCGGAAACCAGTGCGGGTAGTACTCCAGGGCATAGATGTCGATCCCGGGGATGTTCAGTGCCGCCGGAGTCACAAAGGCGTCACCGCCACCGAGGCTGATGTTGACGAACAACTGGCGCGGACTGGTGGTGTGGAACGCTTTCGACACCTGGCCCAGCCACCCTTCGACCGCAGGCAGACCGACTCCGTCGAGCAGGGCGAGATTGTTGCCGTCCACCCAGCCGACGAACGTCGGGTCGTCCTTGTAGGCCAGCCCGGTCAGCGGGTTGACATGCTCGAGTACCGTCCGCATGTGGTTGATGTAGTCAGAGATGATGCGGGGATCGGTGAAGAATGCCTGCCCGCAGTCGGAACGATTGCGCCACTGGCAATACCACGAGTGACTGGAGACGTTACGGGCCCCGGGAAAGGCCGGGCGCGCATTCGCATCCCCGTCGAACTCGCCGAGGAGTTTCAGGCCATGCCGCCGGGCGGCGGCCACGACCTTGTCCATCTGCGCGAAGGCGTTGGGGTTGAACTTCCCCAGTGCCGGCTCGATGCAGTCCGGGCAACCGATGGTGTCACCGAGTGTTTGCGACCGCACCACGGTGGCGCCCATGTCGCGGGCGGTCGCGAAGGCGTCGTCGACCTCGTACTCCGATGGGTACGCCTCGCTACCGGCGGGAATGGAAGCCGACGGCTCCGGACCGTAGTTCTTGAGCCCCAGCCATTCGATATTTGCGCCTGCAAAACGAAACGGCTTGCCCTGCAACGATAGTGTCGACCCGTGGCGTTCCACGCGCCCGTCACGGAACTGTGCAGCGGAGAGACCTGCGACCGGCGCGACGGGGCCGGCCGAAGCCGGTCCGGCGGCACCGGGCTGATCTGCGCGTGCGTGAGCGGGCATCAGTTGCAGACCGACCAACATCAGGAGTGTGCAGATGGTTCCGAAGGCGAACAGCCGGTATGAGCGGGGCATTGTGTGAGATCTCCTTCAGTGCGCGCTGGGCGCGAGGTCGCGAAGCAGGACGTTCGGGTCGGCGTAGGCGTCCGGCGATGCCGGTACGCCGGTGGGTGGAGCCTGGTACGGGCCGGGATCGTGCCAGGGTGTATCGCGCACTCCGTGCAGCAGGATGCGGAAGAAGTTGTGGAAGAGATCGCTGGCGGCCGGATTGTTGGTGCCGTATGAGTTCGCGTCGCCGGCGACGCCCATCCACATCACGGCGATGCGCAGGCTGGGGATCATGAAGTCGTCCTGATGGGCGGCGCCGTCGATCGCATACAGGTCCGGTGGTGCAGAGAGGATCATGCGGTGGTCGATCGTCTGGCGATACGGCATCTCCCCGGCGGTGCACCGGGTGCCGCGATTGGTCCAGAACAACAGGCCGTAGCATCCGTTTGCGGCCGACGGAATGCTGACTCGTCCGGCGTAAGACGGCGAAACGATCTGGCGCCCAGCCCATGTGCCCTCATTCAGCATCAACAGCCCCAGTTTGGCGAACGACCCGGGCTGCAGGAACAGGTGCGCATAGCCGTAGGTGTGTCCGGTGCGGTCTCGCAGCCAGGTGTAGTTGGCGTGCGCAATCCCCAACGGCGCGAACAGATATCGATCGGCGAATGCCTGCAGATCGGTACCCACGGCTCGTTGCACCACGAAGGCCAGCAGATCGGGGCCGCGCTGACTGTAGGAGAAGTACGTGCCGGGTCGGGCAACGAGCGGCTGGGCGAGTGCTTCTTGCGCGATGTCGGGATCGTTTCCCACCGACGCCACCTCGGCGATCTCGGCCGACTGCAAACCCGACGTCTGGGTCAGCAATTGTCGTACCGTGATGGCGCGGTGTGCCGCATCGCCCCAATCACGTCCTGTCGGAAGGTAGCGACCGATCGCGTCGTCGAGTCGCAATGCACCGTGGTCCGCCGCGATCCCGGTGAGTATGGAGACAACACTCTTGGTCGCGCTGAATACCGGCATTTGCGCGCCAGAAGTCGCGGTGTTCGATCGACCTGTACCGACGAGGCAGTTGTTGCGGTACACCCGCACGGTCGCACGCATGTGGCTCTCGGCGTAGGCAATTGCGTCCCGAACGGCGACCGGATCCAGTGCGACCCTGGCCGGCTCGACGCGTTGCTGATCGGCGCCGGAGGTGGTGGTCGGACACTGCGTCGGTGTGGTGCTTCCCGGGGCGGCGGCGGCCGGAGCGGGGACCGGCAGCACGAACACCGCGATCGTGCAGGCCACAGCGGTGAGAATCGACGCGATTGCGGGTCTGATCCGGTGTGGCGTCGCGAGCATGATGAGACAATAACCAACAGTGTCGTATCGCGTTGCAAATTGCAGAAATGTCTCATCGGAGCGGCTAGGATCTTGCCCATGGGCAAGACGGGTGAGTCTCTCGCGTATCGGCAATCGACAAGTCGCGACCAGCTGCCGGCGCGGTCCACCCCGGTAGATGCATTCGAGGCGGCGCGACACGCCTTTCTCTCGGGCCGGCGATTGGACATGGGTGCGCTGGCACGTGATCTCGGTGTCTCGCGTGCGACGCTCTACCGCTGGACCGGTGATCGCGACAACCTGCTGGCCGACGTGCTGTGGGTGGAACTCGATCGGCTCCTCGACGCAGCCGCCGACCAGGCGGGGGGCTCAGGTGTCGCGCGGATTCACGCGGGTGTCACCTGGTTCCTCGAGGCGGTGGCCGCCGCTGACCCGCTCCGGGCCTTGCTGCGCGACGACGGCGCCCGGGCCGTCCGCATACTTACTGCGCCGACCGGTCCGATCCGGCCACGATTGGTCGGTCGTATCGAAGAACTGATCGCGGCCGAGGTCCGCGAGGGTGGTTACCGCCCACCGGCGCCGGCCGGTGTGCTTGCCGATGGAATCGTCACCGTCGGCGAACGGTATCTCCACAATGATGGCGACCCGGAGCTCAACCCCAATCCGGAAACCGCGCGGGTCGTGATCTCGCTGTTGCTGCGGGAGTGAGGTCGGTGCGGCGCCGGCGCGAGCGGTCCGAGCCCGGTTCAGCCCTCGAGGTAGGCGACCATGCTGCCGTTGAGTCCCTCGATGGCGTCGTCGAGGTCACCGTAGGTGCCGAGCACGCGCTCGGAGGTGATCCCGCGCATGGCGGCCGGGATCAGCGCCGCCACCCGGCGGACCTTGACCGGGTCGAGTTCGAGGTCCGCAAACGAACGCTGGCATGCTTTGTCCCAGTGCGATTTCCATGAGGACAGCTCCGCGGCGGTGAGCGGGTAGTCGCGTTCGAGTTCGGCATGGTCGCGGGGCAGCGCCGCGCGCAGGGTCTCGATGGCGAGCGACTCGGATCGACGTAAGCGACGCAGGCGAGATCGTCGGCACCGCGCGGGTCGGCGTGATCGCCACCGGGACCATCGAGGAGATCATCGCCGCCCACCCCGACGTCCTCACCTTCCACGGCGTGTTCCCCGACGAGGAGCTCTACGAAAGAGTGCTCGAAGCCGGTATCGACATGGTGACCACCGCCGACTGGATCACCGGCTTCCACCGCGACCGCAACCACGCCCATCCCTCGCGCGCAAGGTCAGCGAGGTCATCGAAGCGGCATGCGAGCGTGGCAATTCCACCTTCTACGGCACCGGAACGAATCCGGGACTGTGCCAGATCCTCGCCATCGTGCACACCGCCGACGTCGCCGACATCGAGAACGTCACGGTCACCGAATCCGTCGACGTCTCCTGTCATCACTCCGTGGAGACCTGGAATGCCGTCGGCTATGGCCGGCCGATCGACGATCCGACCATCCCCGATTCGCTCTACAAATACACCGCCGTCTTCGCCGACTCGGTCTACCTCATGGCCGACGCCTTCGACCTGGAACTCGACGAGGTGAAATTCAGCTACGACCTCGGCGCCTGCACCAAGGACATCGACCTCGGCTGGTACTTCATGTCCAAGGGCTCCTTGGGTGCGAGTTACATCAGATATCAGGGCATGGTGGACGGGGTCGCGCGCGTGGAGTCCCGCCTCGAATGGCAGATGACCCCGCACACCGATCCTGCGTGGAACATCAAGGGCTGCTACATCACCCAGGTCACCGCCGACCCCGACATCTACAGCAAACACATGATCTTTCCGCGGAAGGGCTTCGACTTGTCGAATCCGGAGAACTTCGCCTCCATCGGCATGACCGTCACCGGCCTGCCCGCCCTCAACGCCATCACATCGGTCGTCGCCGCCGCTCCCGGCATCGTCACCAGCGCCGACCTTCCCCTGCGCGGGTTCGCCGGCCGCTTCCGCATCTGAGCTGCACGGTCTGCGGGCGCCCACATCAACTGATCGGCGCCGCCGCCGTACCCTGCGGCGTTTCGGGCCGGCTACGGCGACTCTTCGTGCAGGACACGAAATAGCACCGTGACCCGCAAATCCTGGATTCATCATGACAACTTGGTTAGCGTCGCGGACGGGCCATCGATGGCCTGTCCGCTTGGCCGAGAAACAGTGAGAACCGAAGGGAAATCATGAAGCAGACCATGCGACTGGCGGTGGGCGTTGCCGCAATCTCCGTTGCGGTGTTCACCGCAGCCGGTTGTAGCGACGACAACAACGATTCGTCGGCATCATCGTCGTCGTCGGCGACGATGGCCGAGAGTCCCGCTTCCAACAGTGCGGGCGCGCAGGGACAATCGGTGAGTCTGACGGCCGCCGACGGCACGCCGGTCACCCTGACCGGACCCATTGCGGCGAAGTACAACTCGGCGACCGAGAAGCAGAAGACGGACCTCGGCAAGCCCAAGACGGGCGCCGAAGCGTCGGGCACCAGTCCCAACGGCGTGGTGTTCCAGCAGTTCGACGGCGGAGTCATCACGGCCAAGAACGCCGACGCCCCGGCGTACATCACCTGGGGCAAGATCCGTGACGC
Organism: Gordonia sp. DT30; assembly: GCF_049844915.1. Taxonomy (NCBI): domain Bacteria; kingdom Bacillati; phylum Actinomycetota; class Actinomycetes; order Mycobacteriales; family Gordoniaceae; genus Gordonia; species Gordonia sp. DT30. The sequence goes on from NZ_JBNCLY010000001.1 coordinate 206,802, forward strand.
GTGGAACCTTCCGCGCGACGCATCCGGCCAGCCGGCACCAAACGGCAAGGGCGGCTCACAGGGACCCCTCGGTACCGCGACGAGCGATGAGACCGAGGCGGGCACCGTGAAGACCTCCACCTTCGAGCACGGCAAGATCACCTGGGATTCCGCGACCGACAAGGTCGAGGTAACGGTCAACGGGACAGTCGTCCCGGCGTCATAGTCTCCCGCCGCGGGCCCGATGTCCCGGCCCGGACCGGGGCATCGGGGCCCGCGCCAAGGGGCCGGTCTTGCCGTCTCGTGCGGAGTACGGTGTGGTGCGGATGTGGTCGACGGCTGCGAAACCCCACAGGCAAGGAGATCCGACGTGTGCCAGTACTGCGGATGCCGGGAGATGCCGCTGCTCCGCGACTACACCGCCGAACATGAGCGCGCGGTCAACCTCGGCGGAGACGCCGTCCGGGCATTGGACGCCGGCGACCTCGCGCGAGCGCGGGAGTTGGCAGCGCGGCTGCGCCGCGAGCTGCGCTCGCATTGGCAGGGCGAAGAGGACGGTCTGTTCGCCGAGTTGCTCAGCACCGATGAGATCTTCGCCGACCATATCGATCCGCTGATCGCCGAGCATCGCGAACTCGACGACTTCCTGCAGTCGATGGATCTCTCGCTGACGCCGGTGCAAGAAGCATTTCGGGAAGCGGTGTTCGATCTGCATCACCACATCGCCAAAGAGGAGGATGCACTCTTTCCGGCGTCGGTGACCACCCTGGACGGCGACCAGTGGGATTCGGCGATCGCTGCATGGCAGCGCGCACACCCCGGCGAGACGATGCTTCACACCTGAATGGCGGCTGATGAGCCCACCGGATCGCCCGTACCGCGACCGCACCGACGCCGGTCGCCGGTTGAGTGGGCACTTGTCTCATCTGTCGGGGCGCAACGATGTGGTCGTCTTGGCCCTCCCCCGCGGTGGGATTCCGGTCGGTGTGGCCGTGGCCGAAGCGCTCGGGTTTCCGTTCGACATCTTCCTCGTCCGAAAGCTCGGCGTGCCCGGCCAACCCGAACTGGCCGCGGGAGCCATCGCCGCCGACGGCACGGTCGTGATGAACGACGATATCATCGCCCACACGCATACCTCGCCGCATGAGTTGGAGGCGGTGATTGCCAGGGAGACAACCGAACTCGCGCGCCGCGAAGGAGCCTACCGAGAGGGTCGGCCAGCGCTCGCGGTGGCAGGTAAGACCGTTGTCGTCGTCGACGATGGCGTCGCCACCGGGGCCACGATGCGTGCGGCGCTGAGCACCCTGCGGCGGTTGGGCGCGGCCACACTGATCGTTGCGGTGCCGGTCGGCCCCGGAGAGGTCGCGACAGACTTCCCCGACGCGGACTCGGTGATCTGCCCCGTCACCCCACACCCGTTCCGCGGTGTCGGCGGCGCCTATGACGATTTCACGCAACTGACCGACCGAGAAGTGCAGTCGATACTCGCCGGGTGGTATCCGCCCGCGGGTAATCCGTGACTACCCGGCGAGGAAGACGTCGATCTGATCGATTGCGCCCGACGCTCCTTCGACGACGCCCATCTCGAGAACCTTCTCCAACGCCTCAGCGGAGTCGTATCTGCTCAGATAGGTGGCGACGGTGCCGGCGTCCTTTTCGGCGAAGGTGTACTCGTTGACCGATACCGGCAGGGATTCCACCGGGTTGAAGTCGTCATCGGCGAAGCCGTCGCGAAAGGCGAAGCCACGCGGCTCGTCGATGGAATCGATGATCCAGTAGCCGGAGAACTTCTGTCCGTCGGGACCGGTCATGAAATAGGTGACCCGGCCACCAGGAGTGAAGTCGTGGTCGACAAACGTGGCCGGATGGCTGGGCGGGCCCCAAATGCGTTCGAGCTGCCGCGGATCGGCGTAAATCTGCCACACCCGTGCCCGCGGTGCGGCGAACTCGGCGGTGATGGTGAGGGTGCGGGCGTCGATATCGTGTGTGACGTCGATGACGGGCATGGGTCAATCCTCCTGATTTCGGTGATCTCTTGGTGTGGGTTCGGTGGCGAGGAGCTCGTCGATACGGGCGATTCGGCCCCGCCAGAGCTGTTCGAGTTCGGCGAGCATCGCAGTGACCGCGCGTACCGCGGTGACGTCGCCGGTGGCCAGTTGCTCACGACCGTGACGGCGTTTGTTCAGCAGGCCGGCCCGCTCGAGTACGGCGACATGCTTTTGCACCGCGGCGAAGCTCATGTCGTAGTGCGCCGCGAGTGCGGAGACCGAGTGCTCCCCCGACAGGACGCGTCGCATGATGTCGCGGCGGGTCCGGTCGGACAACGCATGGAACATCGCATCTGCGCTGTCCTCGTCGTCGGATCCGGCCACCTCCTGAATATACAACCAATTGGTTGTATGTTGTCAAGGCCGCTGGACACGCCGTGGCGGACTCGTGATTCGGCGACATCACCGTCCGGTCGGTGATGATCGTCGTGGAAGGTTCCCGAACGGACCCGAGGTGTCGGAGAAAGGTGGCCGTGATGTCGCTCAGTGCGCGCGTCGACCGATTCCAGCGCCGCCACCCCCTCAGTGGTTATCCCCTCGCGGTCGCCTACAAGTTCTTCGACGACCAAGGCGGGTACCTCGCCGCCCTCATCGCCTACTACGCGTTCATCTCGCTGTTCCCGCTGCTCCTGCTATTGACGACGGTCCTGGAATTCGTGCTCCGCGACAATCCCGGACTACGGGAGCGGATCGTCGATTCGGCGATGTCGCAGATCCCGGTGCTCGGATCCGAACTGGGCCGCCCCGGCGAGCTCAGCGGCGGGACGGTTGCAGTGGTCATCGGGATCGTCGGTGCGCTCTACGGTGGTCTCGGCGTCGCGGTCGCGACTCAGAATGCGATGAATGTGGTGTGGGCGGTGCCCCGCAACGACCGGCCCGACCCGATCCGGGTGCGGGTGCGCGGCCTGATGCTGCTCTCGACTGTGGGAACCGCGATCATCGCGCTGACCGTGGTCAACGGCGCAATCGCGGCCGTGGACCTCGGTACGACGGGCCGATGGCTCTCGATCGCGGGCGCGGTACTTCTCACGGCCGCGGTGTTCGTGGTGGCCTTCCGCATCGGTACGGTACGCACACTCGGTGTCGCTGACGTCCTCCCCGGCGCCGCGGCCGCCGCCATCGGCTGGCAGGCACTGCAGAGCTTCGGCAGCATCTACGTCCAGCACGTCATCGCGAACGCGAGTGCCACCACCGGGGTGTTCGCCGTCGTGCTGGGCTTGCTGGCCTTTCTCTATGTCGCGGCCATTCTGGTCGTGTTCTGCCTGGAGGCCAACGCCGTTCGCGTCGATCGGCTCTATCCACGCTCGATGCTCACCCCGTTCACCGACAACGTCGTCCTCACCCGCGGCGACAAGGCCGCCTACTCTGCTCAGGCGAAAGCCCAGCGACACAAGGGGTTCGAGGAGATCCACGTCAGCTTCGACAAGCGCCCGAAGGACCCGGGCAGCTCGAAGGACCCGGGCAGCTCAAAGGACCCGGGCAGCTCAAAGGACTCGGGCAGCTCAAAGGACTCGAAGGATCCGCCGCCGGAGTGACCGGCCGACGAGACCGTGGTGCGCCGTGCGTGGCGAGATCAAGGACGGGGATACACCGCGTCGAACGGCGCCGCGGAGGCGATCCGGTTCTCGATCCCGGCATGGGTGAACGCTTTGGCGGTACCGACGGCATCGAGCACGCTCGCACCCTTGGCCAATTCGGCCGTGGTCGCCGCAGCGAAGACACACCCCGCACCGGAAACGCGCTCCTGGCCGACCTTCGGCGCGCGCAGCACGGTGACCCCCGAGCCGTCGAAGACCACGTCGACGGCGTCGTCGCCGGCGAGCCCGACCCCACCCTTGACGATGACCACCTGCGGCCCCTGGTCGGCGATCCGGCGGGCTGCCTCGGAGAGGTCGTCGACGCTGGTCAGTTCGTCCATCCCGGCCAGCGTCGCCGCCTCGAACAGGTTGGGGGTGACGACGGTGGCCAACGGCAGGATGTGTTCGCGCAGCGCGTTGTCGGTGTCGAGAGCGGCACCCGGCTCTTGTCCTTTGCAGATCAGCACCGGATCGACGACGACATGCCGCCACGGCCGGGCGCGCAATGCGTCGGCGACGGTGGTGATGGTCTCCGGTGTGCCGAGCATCCCGATCTTGACGACCTCGGGTTCGTGGGCGACGGTGGCGGCCTCGATCTGGTCGGCGATGACGGGTGACGCGATCGGGACGAACCGGTGTCCCCATCCGGCTTTCGGATCGAACGAGACGATGCAGGTGACGGTGCCGACGCCGTAGGTACCCAATTGGGCGAAGGTCCGCAGATCGGCCTGCAGTCCGGCTCCCCCGGTGGCCTCGGAACCGGCGATGACGTAGGACACCGTGGCCATGAGCGTTTCTCCTCTGCTTGATCGCGATCTGCTACGCCTTCCACCATGCCAGGAAGGCGGCATCCGGCTGCGACGTGCCCCGCGCCTGGCACTACGCTTGGCGTCGGTTCACTACTGCCTACGTGGAGGGTTTTCATGACACAGCTCGGAGTGGTCGGCGGCGGCACCATGGGTGCGGGCATCGCCGAGGTCGCGATCCGTGCCGGCGATGATGTCCTGGTGCTCGAACGTGACCAGAGCGCCGCCGACGCCGCGCGCACCCGGATCGAGAAGTCCATCGGACGGGGGGTCAGCAAGGGCAAGCTCTCCGAGGACGACGCCGCACAGGCGCTGTCCCGCCTTACCCTGACGACCACGGTCGGAGATTTCGGCGATCGCGAACTGGTGATCGAGGCACTCCCCGAGGTCGAGTCACTCAAGGTCGGCTTCTTCGCCGAACTCGACAAGGTCACCGACCCCAAGGCGATCCTGGCCACCAACACCTCGTCGATCCCGATCATCCGGGTCGCCCGGGACGTCGCCGATCCGTCGCGCGTCGTCGGTGTCCACTTCTTCAACCCGGTGCCGGTGATGCCGCTCGTCGAGATCATCTCGAGTCTTGCCAGCTCGCCCCAGGCGATCGAGACGGTCACCGCCTACGCTCGTGATCACCTCGGCAAGCGCACGATCGCGGCCGGTGACCGCGGCGGGTTCGTCGTCAACGCCCTGCTGGTCCCCTACCTCGTGAGCGCCATCCGCATGTACGAGAGTGGTTATGCCACAAAGGAAGACATCGATACGGGCATGATCAACGGCTGTGCCCACCCGATGGGCCCGCTCACACTGTGTGACACCGTCGGTCTCGACGTGGTGCACGATGTCTCCGAATCGCTGTACCAGGAATTCCGCGAGCCGCACCTGGCACCGCCGCCGCTGCTGGCGCGCATGGTCGAAGCCGGTTACCTCGGCAAGAAGAGCGGCAAGGGCTTCTACGAGTACAAGAGCTGACCCGAGCAGCCGAGCGCTGATGCCGGCGGCGCGGACGGCGCTCCCGGCATCAGCGCAGTCCGGCGTCCTTGCTGCCGAAGGCTTCGCGGAGTCGGTGCTTGACGACCTTGCCGCCGGCGTTTCGCGGTAACTCGCCGACGATGATGATGTCCTTCGGCTGTTTGAAGCGCGCCAGGGTCTCGTTCAGATACGGCTCGAGTTCGGCGAGCGTGAGATCGTCGACGCCGGCGGTCAGTGCGACGACGGCGACCGGTACCTCACCCCACTTCTCGTCGGCACGTCCGATGACCGCGGCCTCCGTGATCTTCTCGTGTGCGTAGAGGACGTTCTCCACCTCGGCGCAGTACACGTTCTCGCCGCCGGAGATGATCATGTCCTTGGCACGGTCGACGACGTAGAGGAAGCCCTCCTCGTCCTCGCGTACGAGGTCTCCCGAGTGAAACCAGCCGCCGCGGAACGCGTCGGCGGTCGCCCCGGGATTGCGCCAGTAGCCCTTCATCAGATTCGGTCCGCGGTAGACGATCTCGCCGACATCGCCGGGCGCGACATCGTTCATCATCGGGTCGACGATCCGAGCGGTCACCACGGGCACGATCTTGCCGATCGAGCCGACCTTGGTGAGCGCGTCCTTGCCCTCGAGGATGCAGGTCACCGGTGACATCTCCGTCTGCCCGAACGCGGTCATGTTGGCGGCCTGGGGAAATGTGGCGTTCATCGCGTCGAGGACGGTGTTCGACGCCGGCGCCGCACCCCAGCTGATGGTGCGCAGCTTGAGATCTCGCGGCCGTGCGCGTTGGGCGGCGCACACGGCCTGCCATTGGGCGGGCACCATGAACACCGAGGTGGTGCCCTCACGCTCGAGGGTGTCGAGCATGTCGTCGGCATCGAAGGCGCCGAGCGGATGGATCACCGCCGTCACCCCCCGATAGAACGTCGGCGCGAACGCTGCGAGCCCGGCGATGTGGAAGATCGGTGGCACAACCGAGGCAACGTCGGAGTCCGAATGTGCCTGCGCGGCCGCGATGGTCGTCACCGCCTGCGCTTGCAAATTCTGGTGGGTGAGCATGGCGCCCTTGGGTTTTCCTGTCGTGCCCGAGGTGTACATGATCAGCGCGACGGTGTCTTCCGGTACATCGATCGCCGGCAGATCGGCGCCGTCCTCGGCCACGAGGGTCTCGTAGTCGAGGTGGTCGGCCGCGTCATCGCCACCTCCGACGACGATGGTATGGGTGATGCCCCCGGCCGCGGTGGCGGCTTGCGTCAGCGGCGTGAGGAGGGACTCGGTGATGACCACGTGCGCGCCGCTGTCGGCGAGGAGATAGGCCACTTCGGCCGGGCTCATCCGGATGTTCACCGGAACGGCGACCACACCGATCAGGTTGGCGCCCAATACCGCCTCCACATATTCGGTGCGGTTGCTCAGGACCAGCAAGACGCGGTCGCCGAAGCCGACCCCGCGGCGGCCCAGCGCAGCTCCGATCGCGCGGGATCGTTTGTCGAGTTCCCGCCACGTGGTGGTGCGTCCGAGGAATCGCAACGCGGGGCGGTCCGGGGTCATCAGCGCGTGCCGGTGCACCTGGTTGTTCCAGTGCGCGCGGCGCGATCGCAATGGCTCGGTGGTCAGATCGCCTACCGGCTCGGTGATGACGCTCATCGGTGCTCTCCCCAGTGGCATGGGTGTGTCGTGACTCACATGGTAGGGCCGTTGCCCGAGCAGCGCGGGCGCATCGGCCATCCGGGCGCGCCGGTGAACACGAGTTGGTGTTGATCGCCCGAGAGCGGCCACCACGGCTGCAAACCGTGCCAGAATCGGCCTATGAGTGAGCACACATATCGGGTCATCGAGGTCGTCGGCTCCTCTCCTGACGGCTCGGATGCGGCGATCGCCAATGCCATCGCCCGGGTTTCCCGGACGACCCGAAACGTCGAATGGTTCAAGGTCATCGAGACCCGTGGGCACGTCGCCGACGGGGCCGTCGCGCACACGCAGGTGACGCTGAAGGTCGGTTTCCGCATCGACGACGCCGACTGAAGTCGGCTGATCTGCGCCCTGGGCCGTCACGCGCGGGCGACCACCTCGCCGTGGGGGATCACCAGCCACCCATCAGGGTGTGCTGCCCACTCCCGCCAACCCGCTGAGATGGCGTCGAGGTCGGCGCGGCTGGCGAGGCCTCGTTCGATCGCCATCTGCCCGATCGTGGAGTAGATCCGACGCTCCCACATCCCGCCCCATGCGGCCCGCTCGTCGGGAGTCGCGTAGCACCACACCGATGCCGACGGCGTCACCTCGGTGAATCCCGCCTCGTGGGCCCACGCGAGAAGACGGCGGCCCGCGTCCGGCTCGGCGTCGTTGCCGTGTGCGACGGTGCGATAGAGGTTCAGCCACGCGTCGAGGCGCTCGTCGGCAGGCCACCAGCTGAACGCCGCATAGTCGGCATCGCGCACCGCGACGACCCCACCGGGCCGGGTGATCCGGCGCATCTCGCGTAGCGCTGCCACCGGATCCGACAGATGCTGGAGCACCTGATGGGCGTGGGCGACGTCGACACTGTCGTCCGGGGTGGTGAGCCGGTAGGCGTCGTCGACGGCGAACTCGACCGGGATGCCGCGCTGCGCGGCGAGCGCACGGGCCTGTCCGAGCGGCGCCTCGGTGATCTCGACACCGCGTACCCGACCGGGTGCGACGAGTCGGGCGAGGTCGACGGTGATACTGCCGGGCCCACACCCCACGTCGAGAAGGTCGAGGCCCGGACGGAGAAAGGGAATCAGGTAGGCGGCGGAACCGGCCGCGGTACGCATCCCGTGACTCGACACGACCACCGAGCTGTGGCCATGGGTGTAGACGTCACGATGTGGCGTGGCATCGGTCATGTGTTCCGCTCCTTCCTCGAGGTCATCGGGTCTGTGATTCTCGTCGCAGGCGCGGAGCGCATGTGACGTAACGGGAGGCCGACCGGAGTCGTAAGCTCGGAACTGGCCCGAACCCGAGGGCCGTGGGCGGTGGCTCCACCGAACGCGTCAACACGCGCCGATGCCGCTACGCCCGCGATACTGGTACCGCCCCGACAACACGAATCAGGGCGCTGCGTGACCACGACTGGAGAGTAAGGCAGATTATGAGCGCGGAGAAACCGACCATCATCTACACGCTGACCGACGAGGCGCCCATGCTGGCGACCCACGCCTTTCTGCCGATCATTCGAGCGTTCGCCGACGCCGCCGACGTCAACGTCGAGACCTCCGACATTTCGGTTGCCGCGCGCATCCTCGCCGAGTTTCCCGATTATCTGACCGACGAGCAGAAGGTTCCCGACAATCTCGCCGAGCTCGGCCGGCTGACTCAGGACCCCGGGACCAACATCATCAAGCTACCGAACATCAGTGCATCGGTTCCGCAGCTCCTCGCGGCGATCAAAGAGCTCCAGGACAAGGGCTACAAGATCCCCGACTTCCCGGGTAACCCGAAGACCGACGCCGAGAAGTCGATCCGTGATCGCTACACGAAATGTATTGGTAGTGCGGTCAATCCTGTTCTACGCGAAGGTAATTCGGATCGTCGCGCACCCATGGCGGTCAAGGAGTATGCGCGCAAGCACCCGCACAGCATGGGCGAGTGGTCGATGGCCTCGCGGACACATGTCGCCTACATGCGGCGTGGTGACTTCTACCACGGCGAGAAGTCGATGACCCTCGACCGCGATCACGAGGTCAAGATGGAACTGATCACCTCCTCGGGCGAGAAGATCGTGCTCAAGCCCAAGGTGCGCCTCGAGGCCGGCGACGTCGTCGACAGCATGTACATGTCGAAGAAGGCACTCGTCGATTTCTACGAGGAGGAGATGGAGGACGCCTACAAGACCGGCGTCATGTTCTCCCTGCACGTGAAGGCCACGATGATGCGGGTCAGCCATCCGATCGTGTTCGGACACGCGGTGCGGACCTTCTACAAAGAGGCTTTCGCCAAGCACGGTGAGCTCTTCGACGAGCTCGGCGTCAACGTCAACAACGGACTCTCCGATCTGTATTCGAAGATCGAGGCGTTGCCTGCGTCGAAGAAGGAAGAGATCATCGACGATCTGCACGCGTGCCACGAGCACCGTCCGGAGCTGGCGATGGTCGACTCGGCACGCGGCATCTCGAACTTCCACTCCCCCAGCGACGTCATCGTCGATGCGTCGATGCCGGCCATGATCCGCGCCGGCGGCAAGATGTACGGCGCCGACGGACGGCCCAAGGACACCAAGGCCGTCAACCCCGAGTCGACGTTCTCGCGGATCTATCAGGAGATGATCAATTTCTGTAAGACCAACGGCCAGTTCGATCCCCGGACCATGGGCACGGTCCCCAACGTCGGTCTGATGGCGCAGCAGGCCGAGGAGTACGGCTCACACGACAAGACCTTCGAGATCTCCGCGGACGGCGTCGCCAACATCACCGACCTCGCCACCGGTGAGGTGCTGCTGTCGCAGAACGTGGAAGAGGGCGACATCTTCCGCATGTGCATCGCCAAGGACGCCCCGATCCGGGACTGGGTGAAGCTCGCCGTGACCCGCAGCCGCGACTCGGGGATGCCGGTGGTGTTCTGGCTCGATCCGTACCGTCCCCACGAGAACGAACTGATCGCCAAGGTCACCACCTACCTGAAGGACCACGACACCGAGGGCCTCGACATCCAGATCATGTCGCAGGTGCGTGCCATCCGGTACACGATGGAACGGCTGATCCGGGGCCTCGACACCATCTCGGCAACCGGCAACATCCTGCGCGACTACCTCACCGACCTGTTCCCGATCCTGGAATTGGGTACCAGTGCGAAGATGTTGTCCATCGTGCCGCTGATGGCCGGCGGCGGGCTCTATGAGACCGGTGCAGGTGGCTCGGCACCCAAGCACGTCAAGCAGCTCATCGAGGAGAACCACCTGCGGTGGGACTCCCTCGGCGAGTTCCTGGCACTGGCGGTCAGCCTCGAGGATCTCGGGCGCAAGAACGACAATCCCAAGGCCGAGGTGCTCGCGCACGCCCTCGATCTCGCCACCGGGAAGCTGCTGGAGAACAACAAGGGCCCCTCACGGAGTACCGGCGAACTCGACAACCGTGGCAGCCAGTTCTACCTGGCGCTCTACTGGGCCCAGGCACTGGCGACGCAGACCGACGACGAGGAACTCGCCAAGCACTTTGTGCCGCTGGCGAAGGCGCTCGAGGACAACGAGCAGGCCATCGTCGCCGAACTCGACGGGGTGCAGGGCGAGCCGGTCGATATCGGCGGCTACTACGCCCCGGACAACGAGCTCACCGACGAGGTGATGCGGCCGAGCGAGACGTTCAACTCGGTACTCGAGACCGCGCGCGCCTGAACCCGGCGCGAGGCGATCGCGCACCGCACGCTGTACGCGAGCCCCGTTCCCGGCCCGGAGCGGGGCTCGGGTCGTCGGTGGCGGGTCTTCTGCGTCACATGGCCTCGAATGCCCGCCCGAGTTCGGCCGCGACGTCGATGATGCGGGCACTGGTCACCAGCGGATCCTCGATCCGGGCGGCGACGTCGCGCGCGATGAAGCGCTTGATCTCGTCATCGACCTGCCCCACCACCCGGATGATCTCCCCGCGCAGATTGCGCGACGCCACGCCGACGGTGACATCGCTGGGGCGTGGCGGCCGGACGTCGATGTGCAGCTGGAGAGGTTCGACGGCCCGCGCGGTGAGGGCGAGCCGGACCGATCCGTCGACGTCGTACTTGATGCGGTCGACCCGCAGATCCACCAGCAGTCGGATCGACAACGGGATTCGGACGGTGAATGTGATCAGGTCGGAGATATCGCGGACGATCTGTGGTTCGGCGATGCTGACCCGGGCGCGGACCCTTGCGATCCCACCCGGGCCGGATGGGATGGGACCGACGTCGAAGGAATCGCCGGTGATCGCGGTGAACGCCCCGGCCACCCGATCTTCGGTGACGGCCACTTCGAAGAAGCGGCGGCCGAACTCCTCGTAGGTGAGGTCTGACATCCCACCATCGTCGCAAATGGCCGCCAATTCGGCGGGAATCATGACGAAGAACTGTTTGCTAGCCTCGTGGCGGTGTCCGATCCGGGCCCGCGGACGAGGGAGCAGTACCCGCTCAGCGACAAGACTGCCACGAAGGTGGAGGCGAACTCGTCATGTCCTGGCTGATCCTCATTCTCTCCGGTGTCCTCGAAGCCGTCTGGGCGGCAGCGCTCGGAGCGTCCGACGGGTTCCGCAAACCCTGGCCCGTCGTCGTCTTCGTCGTCGCGCTGACCCTGAGCATGGTGGGTCTGGCGGTTGCGATGGCCGACTTGCCGCTGGGCACCGCATACACGGTCTGGGTGGGCATCGGGGCAACCCTGACAGTCCTCTGGGGCCTCGCGACCGGCCAGGAACGCGCCGGTGTCGGGCGCGTCCTGTTGTCGGCGTTACTCATCGGCTCGGTGATCGGCCTCAAGGCGGTGAGCTGACATGCCGTGGGTCATCTTGGTGCTCTCGGCAGTCTGCGAGTCGGTGTGGGCTGCTGCCCTCGACCGCTCCCATGGCTTCACCGAACCCGTTCCGGTGATCGTCTTTCTGGTGGCGCTCGCGGTCAGTATGGCCGGTATCGGCTGGGCCGCAAGGTATCTCCCGATCGGTACCGCCTACGCGGTGTGGGTCGGAGTCGGCGCGACACTTACCGTGAGCTACGCAATGATCACCGGGCTCGAGAGTGTGTCGGCGGCCAAGATCGTGTTTCTCGCAGGCATCGTGGTGGCGATCATCGGGCTCAAGGTCGTCGGATCGGACCGGCAGGTGCCGAGGCGCTAGAAGGTACCACTGTACAATCGGTTGTGCACTACTGATTGTCGGCGGGGGTCACCCCAGAACGGGAACCGCCTCCGCTTCGCCGATCCGGCACCGGCCGGAGGACAATGAACGGTGACGGACGATCGCTCGAGAAGAGGAACCCCGCATGGTTGAGACCAACATCGGCTCCGGGAACACGGGAGGCTCCGCGAAGGCCGGGTCATCGACCGGTGCCGCACGACCAACCGTGCCCGGGGTGGGCAGAGATCAGCGTCCGCACGGGTGGCAGTACGTCAAGTACGTGTACGGCGCCCGGCTCCCCGACTCGATGCGCGAGTGGGTCGAGGGTGACCTGGCCGGCCCCGGCGCCACTGTCCGGATGGTGGCCCGATGGGCGGTGCCGTGCGTAATCATTTTGATCCCACTGCTGTTCGTGCCTGCCGACTGGCTGGTCCGGGCGAACATGACCGTGCCGATCCTGATCCCGTACATCTTCTTCTCCATCGCCCTCAACCGCGTATGGCGGCGTTACCGGCTCAGCCAGCACGGCCTCGATCCGGACCTGATCTCCAAGCGGGAGCGGGAGAAGAACGCCGACCTCTACGACGAATACCACCGCAAGTACCGCGGCACCGGCCGCTGACGCCGGCCGGCTAGATCAGCCGATCGTGGCCCGAGGTCCGGCGGAGATCGGAGAACGCCCCGATCGACGTCGACGTCGCCGTGGCAACAGGCCGCCCGCCGGCCGCCTCGGTCTTCGACACCATCACCACGTTGTCGATGTAGGGCTGGATCGTGCTGGTGTTCTGCACCGTGGCCACGATCACCAGCTGGAATCCGAACTTGCGGAACGCCGAGAGCGCCTGTTGGGCGAATTGCGGGTCGGACTTGGAAAACGCCTCATCGAGCATGAGCTGGGCGAAGATCGGCCGGTTGTCGTCGCCGTGGGGGCTGGCCAGGTTGAAGCTCAGGGCGCCGGCCAGGCAGAACGCCATCAGCTTCTCCTGCTCGCCGCCGGAGTTGTCGCCGGCGTTGCTGTAGGTCCGGATCGTCTCGCCGCCCTCGGCGTCATGTTCTTCGCAATAGAAGTCGAAGCGATTACGCACGTCGAGTGCATCGCGCGTCCACTGCCGGTCCTCGGGCGTGGCACCGGCCAGCCGCTCTCGCAGCATCAGGATGTCGGCATACTGCTCGAGGATCGCCTGCTCGTCGCCGAAGGCCACCGCCGTCGAACGCTGTGCGATCAACCGAGCCTTCTCGGTGAGTTCGGCTGCGGCACCGAGGTTTCGGCGTCCCGGCTGTAGTCGCAGACGGGTTCCGCGGTTGAATGCGACGGCCCCCAACCCGGTGTTGACCCGCTCGATCTGATCGATGATGCGCCGTTCCTCGGCGTCAGCGGACATATGCAGGTTGAGGATGGCACCCGGGGCCTGCTCGGTGATGAGGCGACGCATACGTTCGTAGGCGCCGGGAAGTTCGCGTTCGTCGATCCGACGGCACAGCGCGACGTAGTCGTAGATACGCTCGTCGAAATCCGCACTGTCATTGGGGATCGCGTCCGGGAACTCCTCGTCGTAGGTGGACAGGATCCGCGTCAGTTCGTCGCGCGAGCGGCGTGCATCGGCCCGCATGCGGTCCCGATCCCGGCCGACGGCCTTGAGCAGCTCCTGCCGATACGGATCCGGTGTCAGCACGTCGAGCGTCGCCGCCGAATCCTCGCGGAAGGTGTCGAGGGCCGCCTCGGCCGGCCCGGAGATGTCCTCGGCCTTGAGTCGATCGACGAGGTCGAGGAGCTGGGTCCGGCGCACATCCTGGGTGGCGATGCGGTCGCGAACGAGGGCGGCCTGCGAGATCGCCGAGCGCACCTGCTCCCAGATCTCCTCGGCTTTGCGTTGCAGGGCCTCGACGTCGGGATGCTCCTCCATGAGCAGTTCATACTGCTCCGAGAGCCGTTCGGCACGATCGTCGGCGGATTCGACATCGATCTCACTCCACTGGGTGAACTGTTCGCACACAGTGCGATACATGTCCCGACGGCGTTGCTTGTCGGCACGCTCGCGCTCGAGGACCGCGGTCGCTTCCCGCGCCGCCCGGTACACGCTCTCCTCGTGATCGAGTTCTTCCTGCAGTGCGGCGAGCTTGGCGTCGACGTTCCCGACGAAGAGGTACTGCGACGGTCGCAGCTGCTGACGGTCATCCTTGATCGCCAGCTTCGCCGAATCCTTGCGCAGGCCGCGGTCGGTCACGGCCTTCGGGTGGTCGGCGAACTCGGCGGGATCGTCCACGCACACGTAATTGCCGAGCCGCCCCAGGATCGCCAGTGCCTCGGTCGAACTCGGGTGCTCGGGATCGACCGCGCGCAACGTGGCCGCCAGCGTGCCCGGCTCGGGCGGCGCCGACGTCCGGCGCTCGACGTGGTGTAGCTGAATCCGGCCGCGCATGTCGTGGGTGTTGACGAATCGCAATGCCGACGCGAAATGCCGGTCGGGCACCAGGAGTCGGAGTCCGGCGTTACGCAGGACCTTCTCCACTGCCGGGCGCCACCGTTCGTGTTCGGGATCGAGTTCGACGAGCTCGGCGACGTAGCGCAGGGCGGTCTCGTCGACTTGTAGAGCATCGGTGAGCACCCGGCGCATCTCGTGTTCGGCGCGCGGGAGGGCCGAACCGGCCTTTCGCACCCGGGCGAGCTCCTCGGCGGCCCCATCGCGGCGGGTACGTGTGGACACCTCGGACGCGAGCAGCTCGGCGTAGTGCCCCTTGCCTGCCGCGAGCTGCCCGTCGAGCCGGTTCGCATCCTCGATCAGCGATTCGCGGGTGGCCCAGAAGTCCTCGGCGGACTCGGGGATCTCCACATCGAGTCCCGACATCTTCGACTCGAAGGAGGCCCGCCGCATCGACACCTCGTTGGCCGCCTTCTGTGCGGCCGCGAGCTGCTCCTGCAGCGGAGCGAGATCAGTTGTGCTGGAGGATATCCGGGACAACAAATGGCTATGGTCCTGGCGTAGCTGGTCGTGCTGGGTGGTCAGCGCGGCCAGATCCCCGTCCAGCCGGGCGATCTGGTCGTCGAGATCGGCGATCTCCGGTTCCGCGTTGCGGATGCGCAGGTTGGTCACATATGCACGGATCGTGGCGGAATCGATGGTGTCGAGCACCGAGAACTTGGCCGATTCGGTCGCATACCGTTCCTGCACGGTCTCGATGTTTCCGAGGATCGTGCGCTTGCGCCGCGCGACGTCGAGGAGCTCACGTGCCTCGACCAGCGGATCGATCTGCTCGAGGGCGTCCTTGATTCCGGCGATGCTCGTGGGCTCGTCGAGCATGAACTCCCGCACGAACTGGGCCAGGCCGCCGACGCTCTTGAGCGACTTTGCCTTGCCCAGCAGCTGCTGTGCGGCCTCGGAGCCGCGAATGCCGATGAGCGAGTACAGGGATGCGAGATACTTGCCCTCGCCCGGCCCGCCGCGCCAGCCGCGCTCGCGCAGCCGCGCGGCGTTGTGCCCGTTCGCAGCCCACTCGTTGCAGACCTCGACGATGTCGGCGTCGCCCTCGGTGATGAAGTAGGCACTGTGGGCGTCGGTCATCTTGCCCGCCGCCAGCCACTTCAGGACCAATCCGGTGATGGCAGTGCCCGACGCGGAGGTGTAGGTCACCGAGATGGCCGCCCACGCGGGGCCGGTCCCACGCAGATACATGATCTCGCGGGTGGAGTTCACACCGTCCCGACGCTCACCCCACGCCCCACGCACGTATTTGCCGACGGTGCGCCGTCCGCTCGCCGAGCCGGCCGCGGTGGCATCGCCGGAGGCGTTGAAGTTGCGCCGGTGATCGGGCAGAAAGGCCAGGGAGATGGCGTCGAGCAACGAGGACTTGCCGCTGCCGGACGCACCTGTCACGAGAGAACCGTTGGCACTGAACGGGATCGAGTGGTAACCGTCGAAGACGCCCCAGTTGATCAGTTGCAGCCGGGACAGATGGAACTGATCGACGCGATCGCTCACCAGTCATCTCCTTCGTCGGTGTCGTCGCCGTAATCGGTGTCCTCGGCGTCGCGGTCACCGGGCCGATACTCCCCCGCCGGGTTCTCGCGGCTGTGGGATTCGTCGTCCTCGCCGGCCCCGGCCTCCTCGCCCGACCCGATGAACTGCTCGAACTGATGCTGCAATTCGGTGATCACCGAGGCGGTCATGATCGCGCTGATCGCCGGGCTGACCGTGAAGGTGTCCGGGTCGTCGCGGTGGCGGCGCAACAACTCGAGTTCCTCGAGCTTGTCGATGGCCTTGTCGATGCGTTTGTCGAACAGCGCAAGGTCGCGGTCGATGGTGTTGGAGACACCGGCGAACAGTTCGTGGATCTCCTCGTGGGTGATCAGTACCTGGTCCTCACGCGCGGCACGCATGTGCTTGGCCAGGTGCAGGGCCAGGATCGCATCGTAGGCCTGGATCGTCTCGCGCTTGAGAAGCCGTCTGCCCCAACGGGAGTCGTAGCCAACCTGCTCGGCGAAGGCCACCTCCAGTTCGCCGACCAGACGCAGTCGCAGGTCGAGCTCGGAGAGGCGCACGCGCAGGAGGTCCTGATATTCGACGATCCATGACCACAGCTGCGGGGTGCGGTCGCCGCTGATGTAGCGGCGGGTCAGCAGATTCTGCAAGGCCCAGCACGCACGGTCGGGCATGGCGCTGACGTCACCGTCGAACCGCGGGACCTTGGTGCCCTCGTCGGCGACGGCAGCGCGACTGACCGCGGGCAGGTCGTCGTAGCCCGTGAACTCCTCGGCCCGGAACGTGGTTGCCTCGGAGTTGCCGGTCGCGGGCTTCTCGGACTGGCTGGTCACAGGTTGTCGACCTCCGCGGTGGGAATGGGTTCGGTGAATCGTAGGACTGGTACCTCGATGCGGCGGTCCTGGCCGTCGAGGGAACGGAATCGTATCTCCGAGGTCTGCGGCCCACCGGGATCGACGTCGATGCCGATATCGGTGTCGGTTCCCGACGGCTGGCGTAATGCCCACGACCACAACACGATCACGTGGGCCAGATACGGCGCAGCGAGCGCATCGATGACCTCGGGCAGTGACACCGGGCCGCGGGCGACGGCATCGTTGACGACTTCGGTGAGTTCGACGGTGTCGACCTGTCCGGCGAGTGAAACGAAGGAGTCGAGGTCGGCGTCACCGGTTGCCGGTAGCGCCGGCTGCGGCGGTTCGGGGGTGCGGATCTCGAAGGCAAGGCGCCCATTGGAGGCGAGTGCCGGTGTCGCCAGCGGCAATTCGTGGCCGAGTCGGCGATCGGCGAGGGAGATCGTCAACAGTTCGTTGGCGGTGGCCAGTGCGTCGTTGAGCTGGCGCGCGATCCCGCGGCTCTGCTCGAGAGTGCCGGAGGCGACGAATCGCCGGATGCGCCGGGCACATCGGCGGCGGATGCGGCCGACCTCGTCGATCTGCTGGGTGACGAGGACGAAGAAGTTCTCCATCACCGAGCGCAACCCGTGGTCGATGGCCGGCAGGTTCGCGGTCAGGGTTTCGATGTCGGCGGCCAAGCGTGCACGTTGGGTGGGATCACCGATCATGTGGGTGAACGCATGGTAGGAGGCGCTTTGCGACGACTCCAGCAACGCCTCGTAGTCGTCGAACAGCTGACGCTGCCGGTCTCGGTAGGCCAGGTCGGAATCGTTCGGGTCGTCGAGCAGGACGGTGGTGATGCGATCCAGCATGCTGCCGTACTGGCCGATGTCGGAGATGATCTGTTCCATCTGATAGGCGATGGCGCGTGCCTCGTCCTCGGCTGCCCGCAGGTCCGGTGGGCGGCGCCGGCCGGCGTCGAGATCGGCGAGCTCGGCATCGAGTTCCTCGATCTGCTGGGTGAGGTCCTCGCGTATGTATCGCGGGTCGGCACTCACCTGCCCCGCCACCCGGCGCAGGCCGGCTGCGATGCCGTTGATCGAGCCGCCGGTGGCAACCGAATCCTCGCGGCGCAATCGCCGCATGTAGTCCAGGACCGATCGAGCCTCGGGCGTGAGGTAGCACAGGTTCTGGGTGGCCACGACCGGATCGGCCATGCGGTGCAGCCAGCCGTTCTTGGCCCATAGCTTCAGCAGCTCCATGCCGTTGGGCTGGTCGCCGACTCCGAGGTCGGTCATGTCGCGCTCGAGGCGGATGGCCAGGTCGGTCTCCGTCCGGCGGGCGCCGAAGTCGAGATGCCGTTCCATCAGCGTGACGTAGAGGGCGGAGTTCGTCGCGGCGAACAGTCGAACGGCCGCCGACCGCTGAATCGACCGGTTGGAGTCCCACGCCTGCAACAACGTGGGTTGGTTCGCGCTCTCCATCGCTCCTCGTTGTGTCATATCCGGGGTTGTGCCATATCCGGGGTTGTGTCATATCCGGGGTTCTGTGTCATCTCGGCGGCCATCGTGCCGCCAGGTAGTCTCCCACGTTCACCGATCGGCACCCGCAGGGCGTCGGAACCGGTGGACAACGATCGGGGTGACGCCGCCCACGGCCGCCGCCGGGGCAGCGGTGCCACCATGGACTCATGCTGCCAACTCTGGATCTGACCGACGCCGACACCGACCCCGCCGGGTTCGCGACCGCACTGCGTGAGGCCGCCCACGCCCACGGCTTCTTCTATCTCGTCGGCCACGGTATCCCCGATGCAAGGATCACGGAGGTCCTGCGACTGGCCCGCGACTTCTTCGCGTTGTCCGCCGAGGAGAAGGCGCGCATCTCGGCGCTGGAGAGCCCGCACTTCCGCGGATACTCACGGCTCGGCGGTGAGCTGACGAATGGCCAGGTCGACTGGCGTGAGCAGATCGACATCGGGCCGGATCGGCCGGCCATCGACGACGCACAGGGCTATTGGAACCTGCAGGGCCCCAACCTGTGGCCGGAGCGGCCCGCTGCCTTCCGGGAGGCGTTCACGTCATGGATCTCGGCGCTGTCGGCCGTCGGCTTACGACTGCTCCAGCGGTGGGCGGTGTCGCTGGGCGCACCCGCGGACCGCTTCGACGCGACGTTCGCCGACCGACCGGCCACCCTGCTGAAGGTGGTGCACTATCCCGGCAGCGCCGACCGTGACCAGGGCGTCGGTGCGCACAAGGACTCCGGCGTGCTCACGCTGCTGCTCGTGGAACCCGACTCGGCCGGACTACAGGTCGAGACGCTCTCGGGTGAGTGGATCGACGTGCCGCCGGTTCCCGGCGCGTTCATCGTCAACATCGGGGAACTGCTCGAGGTGGCCACCGGCGGATACCTGCGCGCCACCCGCCACCGCGTCCGCGCCCCCGGCCCGGGCACCGACCGGGTGTCGATCCCGTTCTTCCTGAACCCGGGCCTCGACGCCACGATTCCGATCATCACCCTGCCGCCGGAGCTGGCGGCACTGTCACGCGGCGTCGAAGCGGACCCGCGCAACCCGATATTCCACACCTACGGCGAGAACGCGTGGAAGTCGCGCACCCGCGCCCACCCGGATGTGGCGCAGCGCCATCATGGGATCGTGCCCGCAGGCCCGGGCACGAACTACTGAACGTTCCGCCGCGGCCGTTCGCGGCGGCCGCAGACGGTTACCGCAGACGGTGACCGCAGACGGTGACCCGTTGTATGTTCGAGCGGGCGGCCGCGGTCGCGCCAGATCGTCGGCGCAGATGCGGCGACGACACATTTGCCCGTGCGAAGGAGAGCGATGAAACTCGGACTGCAACTGGGGTATTGGGGTGCGCAGCCGTCGCCGAACCATCGTGAACTCGTCGTGGCGGCCGAAGAGGCGGGCTTCGACGCCGTCTTCACCGCCGAAGCCTGGGGCTCGGACGCGTACACCCCGCTCGCTTGGTGGGGTTCGTCGACGCAGCGGTTGCGGCTGGGTACCTCGGTGCTGCAACTCTCCGCACGGACACCCACCGCATGTGCGATGGCTGCGTTGACCCTCGATCACCTCTCCGGAGGTCGCCATATCGTGGGACTCGGAGTTTCCGGACCGCAGGTCGTAGAGGGTTGGTACGGCCAGAAATTCGCGAAGCCGCTGGCCCGTACGCGCGAATACATCGACATCATGCGTCAGGTGTGGGCACGGACGGCCCCGGTCGCGAGCAGTGGACCGCACTATCCGCTCCCCTATGACGGACCCGGCTCGACCGGTCTCGGCAAGACCCTCAAGCCGATCGTGCATCCGTTGCGCGCCGACATCCCGGTGATGCTCGGGGCCGAAGGTCCAAAGAACATCGCGTTGGCCGCCGAGATCGCCGACGGTTGGCTGCCGCTGTTCTACACACCACGGATGGCCGACACCTACAACGCATGGCTCGACGAGGGTTTCGCGCGGCCCGGTGCCCGCCGCGGCCGCGCGGACTTCGAGATCTGCGCCACCGCCCAGATCGTCATCACCGACGACCGGGCCGCCACCTATGCGGCGATCAAGCCGTTCCTCGCCCTCTACATGGGCGGAATGGGCAGCGAGGACACCAACTTTCACGCCGAGGTCTACCGGCGGATGGGGTACGGCGAGATAGTCGACGAGGTGACCGCGCTGTTCCGGTCCGGCAGGAAGGACGATGCGGCGGCGGTCATCCCGGACGAGGTGGTCGACGACTCCGCGATCGTCGGCGACGCCGATCATGTCCGTGAGCAGATCAGGGTGTGGGAGCGTTCCGGGGTCACCACGATGCTGGTCTCGCCGGGTAGCGTCGACGAGGTGCGGCAGCTTGCCGCGCTGGTCGACACCGAATGACCGTCCGGCCGTCGCGCGGGAGCTAGTCGAGGTGGTGGCCGGCCCGGCCGGTAGCGTCTGTGGCCATGCGTATTCTTCGTGGAGTTCTCGCGGTACTGGCACTTGTCGCCGCACTCGTCCTGTCTGCGTGCGGGTCGTCCGACAAGCCCGCGGCGCCGGTCAACTGGACGCAGCAGGGCACCACCGGCAGCGTCACCGTCACATCCCCCGGTGACCCCGCGACCGCTCCCACCGTCCACGTCACCACGCCGTTCGGCGTCGATCAGACCCTGGTCCATGTGTTGCGCACAGGCACCGGTGCCACCGTGGCGCCGGGCGCGAACGTCTCCGTCAGCTACGTCGGCGTCAACGGCCGCACCGGCGACCGGTTCGACAGCAGCTACACCAGGGGAGCTCCCGCCGATTTCTCACTCGCCCAGGTGATCCCGGGATTCTCCAAGGCGATCGTCGGCCAACACGTCGGCTCCACGGTGGCCGCGGCCATCGCGCCCGCCGACGGCTACACCTCCGGGATGCCTGCGGCAGGCATCGAGGCCGGCGACACCCTGGTGTTCGCGTTGACGATCGTCAGCGCAGGAGGCTAGCGGGAACCGGTAGCACCGACGTATTCGGCGAGATGCCGCCCGGTCAGGGTGCTGCGATCGGCGACCAGCTCGGCGGGGGTTCCGGTGAACACCACGTGCCCGCCGTCGTGCCCGGCTCCCGGGCCGAGGTCGATGATCCAGTCGGCGTGGGCCATCACCGCCTGATGGTGTTCGATGACGATCACCGATTTGCCGGTATCGACCAGCCGGTCGAGCAGACCCAGTAGTTGTTCGACGTCGGCCAGGTGCAGTCCGGTCGTCGGCTCGTCGAGGACGTAGACATCGCCCTTCTCCCCCATCTGCACTGCGAGCTTCAGTCGCTGGCGTTCGCCACCCGACAAGGTGGTCAACGGCTGGCCGATCCGCAGATACCCCAGGCCCACATCGGCGAGCCGAGCCAGGATCTTGTGGGCCGCCGGGAGTTTCGCATCACCATCGCCGAAGAACGCCTCGGCCTGTGCGACCGACATTCCCAGTACGTCGTCGATGTTGCGGCCACCGAAGGTGTAGTCGAGCACCTGCGCCTGAAAACGCCTGCCCTCGCACACCTCACACACCGTCGACACCCCGCCCATCATGGCGAGGTCGGAGTAGATCACGCCGGCGCCCTTGCAATTCGGGCATGCGCCTTCTGAATTCGCGCTGAACAGAGCAGGTTTGACGCCGTTGGCCTTCGCGAAGGCCTTGCGGATCGGCTCGAGCATCCCGGTGTAGGTGGCCGGGTTGCTGCGCCGCGAGCCCTTGATGGCGCGCTGGTCGATGCTCACCACCGAGTCGCGGCCCTCGACCGAACCGCTGATCAGTGAACTCTTGCCCGAGCCGGCGACGCCGGTCAGCACCACCAATACCCCGAGCGGGATGTCGACATCGACGTCGTGCAGATTGTGGGTGTTCGCGCCGCGGACCGCGAGGGCTCCGGTGGTCGCACGCACCTCGGGTTTGAGTTGGGCGCGGTCATCGAGGTGTCGTCCGGTCAGGGTATCGGCGCCGCGCAGCCCTTCGACGGTCCCCTCGAAGACGATCTCACCGCCGTCGGTGCCCGCGCCCGGCCCGATGTCGATGACGTGATCGGCGATCACGATCGCCTCCGGCTTGTGCTCGACCACGAGCACCGTGTTGCCCTTGTCGCGCAACTGCCGCAGCAGATCATTCATCCGCTCGATGTCGTGCGGGTGCAACCCGATCGTGGGTTCATCGAAGACATAGGTGACATCGGTCAGCGACGAGCCCAGATGCCGGATCAGTTTGGTGCGCTGCGCTTCTCCGCCCGAGAGCGTGCCGGCCGGTCGGTCGAGGGACAGATAACCCAACCCGATGCCGACGAACGAGTCCAGCAGCTCCGACAACGACGCCAGCACGGGCGCGACCGAACGGTGTGCCCCATGAAGGCCACGGACCCACCCGGCGAGGTCGGTGATCTGCATCGCGCAGACGTCGGCGATACTGCGGCCGTCGATCTTCGACGAGCGCGCGAGCTCACTGAGCCGCGTCCCCGCGCAGTCGGGGCAGACGGTGAAGGTGATCGCACGGTCGACGAACGCGCGGATATGGGGCTGCATGGCCTCACGGTCCTTGGCCAGCATCGACTTTCCGATCTTCGGGATCAATCCCTCGAAGGTGACGTTGATGCCCTCGACCTTGATCCGCTTCGGCTCGGAGTACAGCAGGATGTCGAGCTGGCGTTTGGTGAACTTGCCGATGGGCTTGTCCGCGTCGAAGAATCCGCACCCGCGGTAGATGCGACCGTACCAGCCGTCCATCGAGTAGCCCGGGATCGTCAACGCGCCCTCGTTGAGCGATTTGGTGTCGTCGTAGAGGGCGCTCAGGTCGAAGTCGGAGACGGTGCCGCGTCCCTCACACCTCGGGCACATGCCGCCGGTGACGCTGAACTCCCGGCGCTCCTTCACCTGTCGTCCGCCGCGCTCGACCTCGATTGCGCCCGCACCTGATACGGACGCCACGTTGAACGAGAATGCTTGCGGCGAACCGATATTCGGATCACCGAGGCGACTGAAGAGGATGCGCAACATGGCGTTGGCGTCGGTGGCAGTACCGACGGTGGAGCGCGGATTGGCACCCATCCGTTCCTGATCGACGATGATCGCCGTGGTCAGTCCCTCGAGAACGTCGACGTCGGGGCGGCCCAGCGCGGGCATGAATCCCTGCACGAAGGCGCTGTAGGTCTCGTTGATCATCCGCTGCGATTCGGCTGCGATGGTCGCGAACACCAACGAGCTCTTTCCCGACCCGGAGACCCCGGTGAATACGGTGAGCCGCCGTTTGGGTATCTCGACCTCGACGTTCTTGAGGTTGTTCTCGCGGGCGCCGTGCACGCGGATGAGATCGTGGGTGTCGGCGGGGTGGGGCGTCGATCGGGTCGGCGTCGCGCTCAAGGGATTCTCCGTTGTCGTCGGCGGGACATGGGGCGGGGTCGCGGGCGTCGGTCAGGACACTTGATTGATACGCAACAGATTTCCGGTTGGATCGCGGAAGGCGCAGTCGCGCACCCCATATGGCTGATCCATCGGCTCCTGGACGACCTCCGCACCGGCGGCCTGCAGTTTGTCGAACAGCCCCTGGAGATCGTCGGTCGCCAGGGTCAGCGCTGCGCCGTACGTGCCCTTGGCGATCAGGTCGAGAATGGTCTCGCGCTCCTCGTCGGTGATGCCCGGGTCGGCCGCCGGCGGGTGCAGGACGATGGAGGTCTGCGGCTGATCGGGTGGTCCCACCGTGATCCAGCGCATGCCCGAGTAGCCGACGTCGTTGCGAACCTCGAATCCCAGGGTGTCACGGTAGAACCCGAGCGTGGCGTCAGGATCGGTCTGTGGAAGGAAAGTGTAATGAATGGTGATGTTCATGGCACTCAGGCTATCCACGCCCGGCCCTGATCACTTCTCGATTCCTGACCGGTTTGGTGACCTGCTTGGCGATGCAGGCCGGGATGCCCGCGGTCTCGTCGGCGGATCGCGTGCGGTACTGCGACGGTGACATCCCGACGAGTTCGGTGAAGCGGGTGCTGAAGGTCCCCAGCGACGAGCAGCCCACCGCGAAACACACGTCGGTGACCGACATGTCGCCTCGACGCAGCAAGGTCATCGCGCGTTCGATCCGCCGCGTCATCAGATACGAGTAGGGCGATTCGCCATAGGCGCGCTTGAATTCGCGGCTGAGGTGACCGGCCGACATCGATGCGCCGCGAGCGAGCGCCTCCACATCGAGAGGTTGCGCGTGATCCCGGTCGATGCGGTCGCGTACCTGCCGGAGCCGCCGTAGATCGGTCCGCCGGCGTTCGCGGTCTGTCGTCGCGGTCACGGGTTGGATCCTCGCACATCTGTGGGTACCGATCGCGTTCTCAGATAGACGTCGACGTCGAAACGTAGCACCATCGCATCCGCCTGGTTCACGAGTTCGGTCGTGTACGTCACCAGCCCGCGGTCTCGCGTGCCGAGTACGACGGCGTCGATGTGCAACGTCCCGGCCAGGGTGTCGTCGGACCGGACCGGTGCGCGGAACTCCACCTCGCGCAGCCGCCGGCCGGCAATGACGCTCCACGAGTGCAGAAGCGAGGTGACCGAGAGTTGCTGTGCGATCGCCAGACTGTGGATACCGCTGGCGATCAGACCACCGAAGGCCCCCGCTTCGGCCGCCTCCCGATCGACGTGGAACGACTGCGGATCCCACTGCGAGGCGAAGTCGAGGAGTTCGTCCTCCGACACCGTATGGTCGCCGAGATCGTAGCGCTGCCCGGCATGAAGGTCCTCGGCGTAGACGGTCGGATCGGTCATCTCGTATTGCTCCTCGGGTCGGCTCACGGATGTGGCGCGCGTGCGCCGGAACTCGTGGCGAGACGGTGTAACGGCGCCGAACTCTTCGACGATCTCATCCATGACTCCGACCGAGAGTGCCAGACCCCCGACCCGGCACCCTCGGTCGGAGTTTCTCGTGGGCACTCGAGTGTCGGCGAAAATCGGTATCGGCGAACATCAGCGGCGGCGTCCCCTGATCCGACCGGGCTCGTCCACCGGCCGCAGCGCCCACGCCGGTACCCAATGGGTCACCGACTCCTGCCGATCGCGCGCGCTGAGTGTGTAGGTCACCTTGCCGTACCACTCGCCCCACTCCGATAGCCCCCACTCGGTGAGTACTCCGGTGGCCACCTTCCGGACCTGCAGCCCATCGGGGTGATACGTGCCGTTGTGGTGCGGAGTCTGCGGATACAGGGCATTCAGGTCGATGCGCACCGCGCGGTGCCCGACCCGAACGAAGGCCGGCCGGTGTGGTCGTCCGCTGTCGCCGCCGATCTGCGCCATACCCACGGCCCGATCATATGTTCGATCCCGGGATTTGCCCAACCCGGATGATCGGCCACCGGGCCGGCAATCGGGAAACGCCCAGTGCACATACGTACACTGACTGCCATGGGAGAGATCCGTTCAGCGGGTGAGGCCGGTGAGGTGCGCGCGCTTGCCCGGCTGGGTTTGCGCGAGCTGGCCAAGGCGACGGTCGGCATCGCGCGGGTGCACCGGACGACATCAGTGGCGGTATTCGGACCGCTGCAGGCGACGCTCGGCCGGCCGGTCACCCCGGTACGCGCCGTGCACGACACGGTCAGCGATGCCGTTTACACCTCGATCACCGGGATACTCGAGTCGGCATCGATCGTCGCCGACGCATTGCCTGAGAGCCGGCGTCCACCGACCACCACCGTTCGCGGCGCGAGGTTGATCGGTGTTCTGGACGGGCTGATAGGCGATGCGCTCGCTGCCGAGGATTCGCCGCTGGCACCGGATATGGCGGTGCGGGTCGACGGGACACCGATCCCGGTGACCACTGCGGGACTGGCCGCCGGCTTTCCTTCCGCCACCGGGCATCTCGTCGTCTTTCTCCACGGACTGATGGAGACCGAAAACGCATGGCGCCTCGGTGGGCGCCCAACCTACGGGACGCGGCTCGGCGAGGACATCGGTGCAACCGAGGTGCAGATCCGGTACAACAGCGGTCGTCACATCGCCGAGAACGGGGACGCCCTGACCCACCTGCTGCGCGGACTCGTCCTGCTGTGGCCGGTGCCGGTAACGCGGATCTCGCTGGTCGGCCACTCGATGGGCGGGCTGGTCGTCCGGGCCGCGTGTCACCGCGGTGCAACCGATCACGAACCGTGGGTTCCGCTGGTGACCGAGACAGTCAGTCTCGGGTGCCCCCATTTCGGCGCACCGCTGGCCCGCGGAGTGCATGCCGCGACGTCGGCACTCCGGGCACTCACGGTCACCCGACCGTTTGGCGATCTACTGCGCAGGCGCAGCGCCGGCGTGCGCGATCTGTTTCACGGCAACATCCTCGCCGATGATGGACCGGACGACGACCCTGACGGGTGGTGGCGCGCTCCCGGGGCCGACGTCCCGTTGCTGCGGGGCGCCCGGCACCTGTTCGCGACCGCGTCGATCTTCGAGGATCCGCGCCACCCCGTGGGACGCCTGATCGGCGACGGGCTGGTCCTGACGCCCAGTGGCCGCGGGTTCCACCGATCGCGGCGCATCGGATTCCACGAGGAGGATGGCGTGCATCTGGGGCGCGCCCACCATTTCACGCTCCTCAACAACGAGAACCTCTACCACTGGCTACGTCACGGTTTGCGACCGTTACGGGCGCTCACCGCCGGCGCCTAGATCGACGCGGACCGTGACCCGGCCCTTCTCGTCGCGGTGTGCGATGGCATGACCCTGCTGAGTTGCTCCGCCGAGTGTCAGCGACAACGGCCCACCATCTCCGGTGAAATTGCGCCACCACTTCTTCTCGTCGGGCAACGCAACCCCGATGACGACGGTCTCACTCCCGGCTTCACGGCGATAACCCACCGGCAGGCGGAAGGTCGAACCCGAGCGGCGTCCGGTATAGGTCACCACCGTCATCGAGCGGCCGAGAGCCGGACCGATCACCGGAACTGTCAACAGCGGAAGCACGGCCTTGTTGGCGGCGCCGGCGATCTGGGCGAAAAGACTCATTCTCGGGATCCATCCGTTCTGTGGTGATCGATGCGGGGTGTACTCGTGGCGATGATGATGGTTCGGGTGGCCAGCGCATCGTCATCGACGGTGGCGACCCGGGTTCCCGGTTTGCGGCCGGTCCGGATGTCGGAGACCTGCACGCCACCCTCCCGCAGGCGGCGGTGGGTGGTGTCGATGTCGTTGCTGCGCCAGGCTATTCCCCAGAGAGCGATCGGCGCGTCGTCGGGAGCATGGTCGGGGACGACGACCTCGATGACGAGATCGCCACGCCGGAAGAACAACTGACGCAGCCCGTCGACCACCCGACGATCGAGACGGAAGTCGAGTCCCAGGGTGGCCCCGAACAGGGCCACTGCCCGATCGCGATCCGGGCTCTGGAACACCAGATGGTCCACCCCGGAGATGTCGGGGGCGACACCGGTCGCGGCCGCGGAGCCGCTCGGGACCCGGGTGGCCGACAGCACGCCGAATGGAAGATCCTCGACGTGCGACTCGGCATCCGGGTCGGCTGAGGTCGCCGGACTCGACAGATCGAGTCCGCGCCGGCGCAGCACCCGGGTGTGCTCTTCGATGTCGGTGACCCCGAAGAGTACGCGGTGACCACCGGACTGCTGGGGCTGCAGCCGGATTCGCGTCGCGAACACGTCGACGTCGGCGCTCGGCTCGCTGCGCCCCAGCAACCGGGCGTAGGCCTTCGCCGAGTCCTCGACGTCGGCGGTGACCAGATCGAGCACCGCGACCAGGTGATGGGCTGCCGCGGGCGCCGTGCTGGGCTGTTCGGCCTCGGTCGGGTCGCTCATCATCAGGTGCTACTCCTCATCGCTTGTGCCGAGGGCGCCGGCCGTTCGGCCGGGGCGGTTCGTCACGCGGCGGACTGCTGGTGATGTGCCACCATCCGCATTCGCATCTGTAACACCGTAGCGTCGGCGACCGCCGCCCGGCCTGCCGAATGCGTCCGATCCCTGCCCCGGCCGCAGCTTGCGAAGCGAACGCATCCTTGTACGGCGTCGGGCAGCCACGCGGAGGAGGCACGCGCCGGTGGCGTTGCCGCGGAGTCAGATCGGTGCGCGCCTCGATCCGCCGGTAGAACTCCTCGAGGTCGTCATCGGAGAATGGGGCCATCAGGTGTCGGGGATCTGTTGCACTGCTCCAACCGGCGACGGATTCTGGATTGTCGGCGGTGGCCGCGTGTCGATCAGATGCCAGCTCTCAGCGGGCCATCCACAACCGACGACGAATGACCTCGCGCATCCTGCGCAGCTCGGCATTGGTCATGCCCCTCGGCGGTGCCGCGCTGACGATCTGGTTGAGCTCGGCGAAGAAGTCGCGGTCGGACAACCCGAACTGCTCGTTGATCTCCCGCGACGAACCGCCGCCGAGCGAGTACCAGCTCGACTCGAAATCGATCATCTGTTGCTGCTTGTTGTTGATCAGTGTCATGGTTGTGCCCCAACATAAAGGTGTCCCAGTGCGCACGTAGCCCACTCGGTCGTGGCTTGGCCGGGTGCGAAGCAGATGCGCTGTTGTCGTCCTTTGTACACCGCGATGGTGGCCGATGGCAGTCATTTCGGCAGCGGTGAGGTTAATGTCGGAACGCGGCACACATTGTGGCCGAAACCTGCTGTTGCGCCGGGTATCTCAGGCGTCGTATCGGGGGATCACCGCGTACACCGTCAGTTCGCGCGGAACTCCCTTGGCCTTGAACCGGCGGCGTCGGCGGCGGGCGTATCGCTCCGGATCGACAGCGTCGAGGGTTGCGTCGCTGATCAGTAACTCCCCCGCGCCCGCGGCGCCTGCGACCCGCGCGGCGATGTTGACGTCCACGCCGAGGAAGTCATCACCGACCGCACGCGGCGTCCCGGTGTGCAGGCCGGCCCGCAACTGGGGTCGATAGCCGTCGATCGTGAGTGCACTGACCGCGCCGATCGCCTCGTACGCCGCCACGATCGCCTCATCCGGATCGATAAAGGTCGCCATCACGCCGTCGCCGAGATTCTTGACGACCCGGCCACCACGGCGCCGGACCACCTGCTCGGTGGCCGCGTTGACCTCGCGCAGCAGACGCAGCACCTGATCATCACCGGCAGCGAGGGCCCAGGTGGAAAACCCGACGAGATCGGTGAACACGATGGTGACCGCGACCGGCGTGCCGGTGCGCTGCCTACGGCGGATCACCGACTGCCACGCTTGCACCCCCGCCAGGCCCAGCTCGCGGGTGGCGCTCGGCTTCCCCGGGCCGGCGTCGGCGATCAGCCGGGCCAGCCGATCCGACGGTCGAGAGTGGGAGATGGCCGCCGGCGCATCCGGCAGTAGACTCCGGACCGCGCGGATGGCGCGGATCCCGGTGGTGCTGGAATCGGCGCGGGCGAGCAGTTCGGCTGCGCGCCGTGCCGGTGGGGTCGGGGCCGGTGGGGTCGGGGCCGGTGGGGTCGGCTCGGGTGCCGCGGGCGGGGTCGGCCTCGGATCAGGGGAGGAATCCGGCCGGGCGGCATCGCCGTCGTTCATCGCAGCCGCTCCGCATCCCGCGCCAGCGACAGCAGGTCGTCGACGAGGCCGGCGAGGGTGATGCGATCGGCATCCTCGCCGACCGCGGTCTCGAGGTCTTCCGCGGCGCAGCGCAGCGCGAACATCCGATCGCCGAAGTCGGCGACGTCACCGGCGGACAGGATCACCGCGTCGTCGGGAATAGATGCCCCCGCCACGAGCGCTCTCTGTTCGTACGCACGTTGTCGGCAGGAACGCTTGCAGTACTTCCGGCGGCGGCCCATCTCGGAGTCGGCCATCGCAGATCCGCACCATGCGCAGGCATAGGTTCGCCGCCGGGGCGGGTCGCATCCACGGCACAGACCGTACCGCGTGCGGCGGCCATCCGGACGCAACGCACCGGGCCGGCCGGACCGAGCGGGAAGCCCGGGTGGAGAGAGTAGAGTGGTTCTGTTCAGCAGCTGGTTTGGTCAGCGATGCAAGCCGAGAGGAAAGCAGTAGCAAATGGCAGATCGAGTACTTCGGGGTAGCCGCCTCGGTGCGGTGAGCTACGAAACCGATCGTGATCACGATCTCGCGCCGCGGCGCATCGTCCAATACCGCACCGACAACGGTGAGATCTTCGATGTCCCCTTCGCCGACGACGCCGAGGTGCCGTCGAAGTGGCCGTGCAAAAACGGCATGGAGGGCACAATCCTCGAGGGCGCCGAGCCCGAGGAGAAGAAGGTCAAGCCGCCGCGCACCCACTGGGACATGCTTCTCGAGCGGCGTAGTGAGGAGGAACTCGAGGTCCTGCTCAACGAGCGCCTCGACCTCCTCAAGCAGCGTCGGCGTGGCGTGACGAACTGATCGGATACCGATCGATTCCTTGAACGAGGGCAACAGAAGGGCCGGTGGAGCGCAGTGCTCCACCGGCCCTTCTGTCGTATCCCCATTCGTCGGGCGCGCTCGGCGATGGAGCGGGCGCCGTCGGCGGTGTGCTCAGCGCCGCAGGCCGAGCTGGGTGAGCCGGCTCTGTACACCCCAGCGGAGCACCTTGACGAACGCCTCCGACATCACCCCGCCGCTCATCTTCGACTGCCCGATCTCACGTTCGGTGAAGGTGATCGGAACTTCGCGGACGTCGAATCCGGCCTGTACCGAACGCCAGGCGAGATCGATCTGGAAGCAGTAACCCGCCGATTCGACGGTGTCGAGGCTGATCTTCTCCAGGACCGCGCGCCGGTACGCGCGGTATCCGGCGGTGATGTCGTTGATTCCGGCGCCCAGGGCCAGTCGGGCGTAGGTGTTGGCGCCACGAGACAGGATCTCGCGTCGTCGCGGCCAATTCACCAGTTTGCCGCCCCGCACGTAACGCGATCCGATGACGAGGTCGGCGCCGTCGTTGATCGCGCGGAGGAGCGTGGGCAGTTGCTCGGGAGCGTGGCTGCCGTCGGCATCCATCTCGATGATGACCTCGTAGTCGCGGGCCAGCCCCCACGCGAATCCGGCAAGGTATGCCTTGCCCAGGCCGTCCTTCTCCACCCGGTGCAGCACGTGGATCCGATTCGCGTCGTCGGCGGCGGCGAGGTCGTCGGCGACCTCACCGGTGCCGTCGGGGCTGGAGTCGTCGACGACGAGCACGTGAATGCCACTCAGCGTCGACTGCAGGCGTCCGACGATCGTCGGCAGGTTCTCCCGCTCGTTGTAGGTGGGGATGACGACCAACGCGTTCTCGCCGTCGGGCCCGACGACGGCGGTTCTGTCGACACCACCGGCGGGCGATCGGTCACTGTTCGTCACCGGTGAACTCCTCCGACTTGTCCGGGGCGGCGCCGCCCTCCTGATGGGGCCGCACCGCCGTGAATCTCTGAGTGAACCTAGTACGCATGGCCACTGCGAACAAAAGCGCCACCAGTGCGAGGACCATGGCGACACGCTCGGGCCATGCTCCCAGACGGGCCGCGATCGTGATGTGGGAACTGAGCGGAAGGCGATCGGCGAGGATCGCCGGGGTGAAGATGTCCGATTCCGCCGACATCGAGCCGTCGGGTTCGATCAGCGCGCTGACGCCGCTCGTGGCGGCGACGATGACGGCCCGGCCGAATTCGACGGCACGGAACTGTGACATCGCCAACTGCTGGTAGGTCATGGAGGTGCGTCCGAAGGTGGCGTTGTTGGTGGGCACATAGAGGATCTGCGCGCCCTGGTCGACTGCGGCGCGCGCCGCCCGGTCGAATGCGATCTCCCAGCAGGTTGCGACGCCGACGACGACATCGCCCGACCGGCCGGGCACGGTGAGCACCGAGGGGCCCTGCCCGGGCTGTAGATCGCCGGCCATGTCGGCATAAGAGGAGAACATGCGAAAGAACGGCCGCCACGGCAGGTACTCGCCGAACGGCTGGATGATGTGCTTGTCGTAGCGGCCGATCGGGCCCTTGCGCCCGTCCCAGACGAGAACGGTGTTGGTGGGCCGGCCGTCGGCTCCGAACACCAGTGTGCCGACGAGAATCGGCGCACCGACTGCTACCGAGGCCGCGGTGATCTCCTCGGCGGCATCGGGATTGGCCAACGGGTCGATATCGGAGGCGTTCTCCGGCCACGCGACGAACGCCGGCTGCTCGGCCCGCCCGGCCCGGATCTCCTCGGCGAGCCGCATCGTCTCACGAACATGGTTGTCGAGGACGGCGCGCCGCTGTGCGTTGAACTCGAGGCCCAGCCGCGGCACGTTGCCCTGGATCGCGGCGACCCGGGTCGAGGAGGTCGCCACGTTGCGGTCGATGGTGTCGGGCATCAATGCGATGGCCGAGACGGGGGCGAGCAGAGCGAGCACGATCGCAAGTGCCGCGTGCCGGACGAGTACCCGTGATCGGTGATCCGACACGTGATCGCGACGGATGACGAGCTGTATCAGCCAGACCACCGCGGCAGCGGACAAGGCGACCGCGCCGGAGACACCCGGCGCGCCCAGTGCGGACGCCAGCGGCAGCAGAGGGCCCTCGACCTGACTGAATGCCACTCGGCCCCAAGGGAACCCGCCGAACGGGAAGGCCGAACGCACACCCTCGACAAGGACCCATGACAGTGCGAACCAGACCGGCGGTATCGGTAGCCGCATCGTCAGGGTCGCGCAGAGACCGAACAACGCCAGATACACCGCGAGTACGGCGGCCAGCGCCAGCCATGGCAGGGGCCCGACGTAGACCCCGATCCACGGCAGCAGCGGGATGAAGAAGCCGAGACCGAAAACGAAGCCGATCCAGGCGCCGGTGCGGGCCCGGAGCTGCCCTGCACTCAACAGCGCATACAGCACGGCAAGCGCGAGGACGGCCATGAACCACCAATTGTGTGGCGGGAACGCCGAATCCATCGCGAGCCCGGCGAGCGCGGCGAGGACCGTGCGAACGGCCCAGTCGATCCGTCGCCGCGCGACCGGTGATCCCTGCGCCCACCGCCGTACCGCGCGCCCGGACGCGCCGGCACGTGCGAACACCGCATGTGGGTCGGCCGAGGGTCGCGGCGCGGCCGACTCGTGCCCTTCGGGCGGCGGCTGATCGCGCGCGATCTGCTCGGGCGGGGGCGTCACCAGGCGTCTCCGGTATAGATGGCGGTTCCCGCACGCACGGTCCGCACGCACCGCGGCAGGCGCGCACTCGCCGACACATCGGGCAGCGCGGGTACCCGCGACCGCGGATCGGTGGACCAGCGTTGCACTCCCGCGTGGGAGCCGGCGACGACGAGCTCGTCGACCTCCCACACCGCGTAGTCGGCGTCGGCTCCCGGTTCGAGGGTGCCTGCGAGCCCGTCTCGGATGCCGCCGGCCCGCCAGGCCCCGCGCGTGCACGCGCCGAATGCGGCGCGTGCGGAGATCCCCGACTCCGTCCGGTGTGGATGCACTGCAGCCCGGATGGTCGCCCACGGGTCGATCGCCGTCACCGGCGAGTCGGACGAAAATGACAGAGCCACACCGGCTTTGGCGATCATTGCGAAATCGTTGAGGTCGGCGGCGCGGACGTCGCCGAGCCGCTGGGCATACAACTGCCCCGCCCCTCCCCATTCCGCGTCGAACAGTGGTTGCATGCTCGCGATCACCCCGCAGCGCGCGAGGACTGCCGCATCGTCGGCGTCGGCCATCTCCAGATGTTCGAGTCGATGGGCGCACCGCGCCACCGCCGGGGTACCGAGTTCTTCGGCGACGGCGGCGAAGGCGGCCACGGCGGTTTTGGTGGCGGCATCACCGATCACGTGGAAGCCGGCCTGTATCCCGGCGAGCGTGCAGGCGCGGATGTGGGCGCCGATGGTGCCCGGATCGAGATGGACGATGCCGGTGGTGTGCGGGTCGTCGGCGTACGGGTCACGCAACCACGCGGTGTGCGAACCGAGGGCGCCGTCGACGAAGAGGTCTCCCGCGAGGCCGTCGGCGCGCGTGATCGAGAGCAGCTCGGCGGCGTGCTCGGCGCTGTCGGCGGCCTGTCCCCAGTAGCGCCGGACGGCCACCGGGTGATCGAGGTCGGCCAACGAGAGGAAGTCGTCGAGGCCGGCGATCTCGGGACCACTGTTCTCGTGTACCGCGACGACCCCCGCGGCCGCGGCGGCATCGAGGGCGCGGCGCTGCAGACGGAGCCGGGTATCGGCGCTGATCAGGCTGCGTGCGGCGGCTCGGACCAGGTGATGGGCCTGCGCGACCAGCGGTGCGTGCTGATCGAATCCGTCGGCGGCATCGAGATCGGGAACCAGCCGGCGCAGCGCGGTGGAGGCGACCGCCGAATGCTCGTCGGCGCGGGCGAGATACACCGGACGATGGCCCACCACCTCGTCGATCTCGGCGGTGGTCGGGAAACGGCGGTCCTCGGAGTCGACGCCGCCCCACGTCGAGTCATCCCAGCCGAGACCCCAGATCGGCTCGCCGTCGCCGGTGTGGCGCACGGCAGCGGCCAGACGGGCCAGACAGTCCGACCGGCTCGTCGCCGCATGGAGGGTGAGACCGTCGAGGGCGAGACCGGTCGAGGTCAGATGGACGTGCGAATCGACGAACGCAGGAGCCACGAACCGGTCGGCGAGGTCGATGATCTGGGCGTCGGGATGCAGGGCCCGACCGACCGCGTCGGAGCCGACCCACGTCACGACGCCGTCGGTGACGGCCAGCGCGGTCGCATCCGGAACGCTCGACGAGTAGACGAATCCACCCAGCAGGAGTTCGGTAGCCACGGTCGTTCAGTGTGCCCTGAGTCGGGTTCGGTGGTGTCAGAGGGTCTGGGCGGCCAGGATGCTGGGATGTCAGGGGGTTCGCGGGCCCCGCGGCAACTGCCGCCCGCTCATCGACGGTGAACTGCCGGCGACGTCGCCGTCATGATGAATGTCCCCGTCCACGACGGTTCCGTCGATGACGGTGCCGCGCCCGAACCCGGAGTTGGGAAACCGGCCCGTCGCACGCATTCCCATCTGGTCCATCGCGACGACCATCCGCCGGGCGCCGAAGGCGGTCACCGCCGGACGGACGAGCCGGCGGGTCGGCGGGGCGAGGAGCACGATCCCCAGCAGCGTGGAGACCACTCCGGGCACGACGAGCAGCATCGTGGAACCGGCCATGATCGCGGTGTCGGCGAGCGGTGCGCGGGCATCCACTTCGTTGCGGGAGGCGCGGCGCAGCTCGCCGAAGACCTTGGCGCCCTGCCAGCGCAGCAAGAGGAAGCCGACGACGGCGGCGGCGATCGTGATCAACACCGCCCACCCGAATCCGAGGGTCATCGTCATCGCCACGAACACGCCGATCTCGACGGCGAGGTACAGGAGCACATACGCGAGTCGCATGTTTCGACCTTTCGTTGCGGTCACCGGTCGCCGTACGCGGGTCACGTCGTCGCGGCCGAGAGCCGGAAACCGATGGTGTCTGCATGGTCCAACGAACGGGACACCGATTTTGCTCCGCACGCACGAACGCGCTGCAGTACGTGACTACTCGTCGCGACCTTCGATGTCGCCCTCGGTCTGCAGGTACACCGCCCGCAGGTCGTCGAGCAGTTGTGCAGGCGGTTCGTGCCACATGTCACGTTCGACGGCCTCGAGCAGCCGCTCGGCGATCCCGTGCAACGCCCACGGGTTCGACTCGGCCATGAATTTCTGGTTGTGCTCGTCGAGCACATAGGACTCGGTGAGTTTCTCGTACATCCAGTCGGCCACGACGTCGGTGGTGGCGTCATAGCCGAACAGGTAGTCCACGGTGGCGGCCATCTCGAAGGCGCCCTTGTACCCGTGGCGCTGCATCGCCGAAATCCAGCGCGGGTTCACCACTCGCGCGCGGAACACACGGCTGGTTTCCTCCGAGAGGGTTCGTGTCCGGACCGCGTCGGGACGGGTGGAGTCGCCGATGTAGGCCTCCGGTGACGTGCCGGTCAGCGCCCGCACGGTCGCGACCATGCCGCCGTGATATTGGAAGTAGTCGTCGGAGTCGGCGATGTCGTGTTCTCGGGTGTCGGTATTCTTCGCGGCGACCGCGATACGACGGTAGGCGCTGCGCATGTCGTCGACGGCGGCGACCCCGGAGAGGTCACGCCCGTAGGCGTAGCCGCCCCACTCGGTGTAGACGCGAGCGAGATCCTCGTCGGTGCGCCAATCCCGGGAGTCGATCAGTTGCAGCAGTCCGGCACCATAGGTCCCCGGCTTGGAGCCGAAGATCCGGGTGGTGGCGCGGCGGTGGTCGCCGTGTTCGGCAAGTGCGGCGCGGGCGTGCGCGGCCACGAAGTTCTGCTCGTCGGGTTCGTCGGCGCCCGCGGCGAGGGCGACGGCGTCGTCGAGCATGGTCACCACATGGGGGAAGGCGTCGCGGAAGAAGCCGGAGATGCGGACGGTGACGTCGATTCGGGGCCGGCCGAGCTCGGTGAGCCCGATCAGCTCCAGGGAGCTCACGCGTCGGGAGGCCTCGTCCCAGACCGGGGTGACCCCCAGCAATGCGAGCACCTCGGCGATGTCGTCACCGGAGGTGCGCATGGCGCTGGTGCCCCACACCGACAATCCGACCGACGCCGGATACTCGCCGTGGTCGGCGCGGTAGCGGTCCAGCAGCGAGTCGGCCATCGCACGGCCGGTCTCCCATGCGAGCCGCGACGGGACGGCCTTGGGGTCCACCGAGTAGAAGTTTCGTCCGGTCGGCAGCACGTTGATCAGTCCGCGCAGCGGCGATCCGCTCGGTCCGGCCGGGATGAACCCGCCATCGAGGGCATGCAGCACCCGGGGGATCTCACGCGTGGTCTGCCGCAGCCGCGGGACCACCTCGGCGGCGGCGAAACGCAGAATGTCGCCGACCGCGGCGGGGTGCCCTGCGGCAGCGGCACTCGCCGCGTGCTCCGACCAGTCATCCTCGGCGCACGCCTGGACGAGTCCACGCGCCACCTGTTCGATCTCGTCCACCTCGGTACGGGCCGCTTCCCCGCTGCCCTCGGTCAGGCCGAGAGCTTCACGCAGACCCGGCAGAGCCGCGCTGCCGCCCCACAACTGGCGTGCGCGCAGCATCGCAAGGACGAGGTCGACCTCGTGCTCGTCGGCGGGCGACTCACCCAGCACGTGCAGACCGTCGCGGATCTGTGCATCCTTGATCTCGCACAGCCAGCCGTCGACGTGCAGCAGCATGTCGTCGAAGATCTCTTCGTCGGGCCGCTCGGTCAGTCCGAGATCGTGATCCATCTTCGCCGCGGTGAGCAGCGTCCAGATCTGCTGACGGATCGCCGGGAGTTTGGCCGGATCCAGGGTGGAGATGTTGGCGTGCTCGTCGAGGAGCTGCTCGAGCCGGGCGATGTCGCCATAGGATTCGGCCCGGGCCATCGGCGGGATGAGGTGATCGACGAGGACCGCGTGTGCGCGTCGTTTGGCCTGTGTTCCCTCGCCTGGATCGTTGACCAGGAACGGGTACACCAGCGGCAGATCGCCCAGCGCGGCGTCGGTGCCGCAGTCGGCGGACATGCCAAGTGTCTTGCCCGGCAACCATTCCAGATTTCCGTGCTTGCCGATGTGGACCACCGCGTCGGCGCCGAAACCGGGCACGTCAGCGGCGCGGCCGGAACGCCCGGCGACCCAACGATAGGAGGCCAGATAGTGATGAGACGGCGGTAGGTCGGGGTCGTGATAGATCGCGACCGGATTCTCTCCGAACCCGCGCGGCGGCTGCACCATGATCGCAATATTTCCGAAAACCAATGCGGCGACGACGATATCGCCATCGGGGTTCGATGATCGGTCGACGAACAACTCGCCGGGCGGCGGACCCCAGTGCGCGGTGACCGACTCCCGCAGCGTTGCGGGCAGGGTGGCGAACCAGTGGGTGTAGTCGGCGGCAGACACGCGGATGGGGTTGGCCGCCAACGCTTCCTCGGTCAGCCAGTCCGCATCCTGGCCCCCGGCGGCGATGATGGCGTGGATCAGTGCATCCGAATCATCCTCGGCCAGGCCGGGAATGGCCTGTGGCCCGGACTCGGGGCCGATGTCGTATCCGGCATCACGCAGGGCGTGCAGCAGCCGCAGCAGGCTGCGTGGGGTATCGAGTCCGACGGCGTTGCCGATCCGCGCGTGTTTGGTGGGATACGCCGAGAGCATCAGCACGATCCGCCGGTCGGTGGCGGCGGTGTGCCGCAGCCGCGCGTGGGCGACGGCGATGCCGGCCACGCGCGCGCACCGTTCCGCGTCGGGCCGATAGGTGGGCAGACCGTTCTCGTCGAATTCCTTGAAGGAGAACGGGACCGTGATGATGCGGCCGTCGAATTCCGGAACGGCTACCTGGGTGGCCACGTCGAGCGGCGAGAGTCCGTCGTCGTTGGCCGTCCAGTCCGTCCGAGCGGACGTCAGGCACAATCCTTGCAGTATCGGAATGTCCAGGGCGGCAAGGCGTTCGATGTTCCACGCGTCGTCATCACCGCCGGCCGACGCGGTGGCCGGGGTGGCGCCGCCCGCGGCGAGCACGGTGACCACGAGGGCATCGGCGGTGCCGAGGAGCTCGATCAGGTCGTCCGGGGCGGTCCGCAGCGATGCGCAGAAGACCGCCACGGCACGCGCGCCGGCGGCCTCGATCGCATGGCACAGCGCGTCGACGTAGGCGGTGTTGCCTGCCAGATGTTGGGCCCGGTAGTAGAGCACCGCGATGGTCGGTCCCGTCCCGGCGGTGGCATGGGGACGGTCGAGAACGCCCCAGGCCGGCGTCTGAGCCGGCGGTTCGAATCCGAGACCGGTCAAGAGCAGGGTGTCGGAGAGGAAGTTGTGCAGGTTCTCCAGATTCACCACGCCGCCGGCGGCGAGGTAGTTGTGCGCCTGCTGCGCGACACCGGCGGGCACCGTCGAACATGCCATCAGGTCGGGGTCGGGTTGTTGTTCGCCGGAGAGCACCACCACCGGACGCCCGGCGGCGAGTACGGCCTCGAGTCCGTCCTCCCACGCGCGTCGGCCGCCCAGAATGCGCACAACGACGATGTCGGCGGCCCGCACGAGTTCGGGGACCTCGTCGATGAGCAGACGCGCGGGATTGGCGATGGTGTAGTCGCCGGACCCCGCATGCGCGGTGATGAGGTCGGTGTCGGAGGTCGACAGCAGCAAGATCATGGTGCACTCCTCACCGGGGTGACGCGCCCGGTCGTGGTGGTCGGGTACCCGGTGGCAGGTCTGGCTCCGGGACGCCGCCGCGGGGCGCTGTCCCATACAGTGGCGCGACCGCGCCGGATTCGCACCGGCTTCTGCGCAGTGGGGTGTGTGTGGAGCCTAGTTGTCACCGCCGGTGCAGCAGATTCCGGGGCCGACCCGAGCCGCGAGCCCGCCCCGCCTGCGCGGCTACGCTGGAGCCGTGAACGAGCCGGTGCAGCGACCAACACGGGACCGGTGTCCCGGTGTCGTCGACCCGCATCCGGCCGCCGACGGCGCACTGGCCCGGATCCGGTTGCTCGGGGGTGCGCTCACCCCGGCGCAGATGCAGACGTTGGCGCAGGTGAGCGCCGAGTTCGGAGACGGATTCCTGGAACTGACCGCGCGCGCCAACATTCAGGTCCGCGGTATCGCCGACGTCGACGCGGTGGCCGAGCGCCTCACCGCAGCCGGACTCCTGCCCGGTGGCGACCGCGAGAAGATCCGCAACATCGACGTGAGTTCGCTGACCGGCCGCATCAGCGGTCACATCGACGTCCGCGACCTCGCCGAGGCGCTGGACGCGGCGCTGCGCACCGACCACGGCCTTACCGGTTTGTCGGGCCGATTCCTGTTCGGGGTGGACGACGGACGCGGCGACGTGGTGGCCCGGCGGCCCGACGTGTGCGCCGTCGTGCGTCCGGGCGCACACCTCGGCACGCTGTCGCCGGCCGACATCCTGATCGACGGCACTCCGGCCGGATCGGTGGCCGATCGGTCCGACGCGCCGTCGGCGATGATCGACGTGGCGCGCGACATGGTGCGCATCGCTGCCGCCGCCGAATCCGGTTCGCGACGCCCGTGGCGGGTCCGCGATCTCGATGCCGGCGGCCGCAACGATCTGATCGGCTCGGCGCGCGCCCGGCTGGCGACATCTGCCGCGGCTCCCGATGCCGCCGAGACGGTTCGGGCGCCGAGTGCGCCCGTTGTCGGATGGTTCGAGCAGGACGACGGCCTCGTACTGCTGGGCGCCGTCGTCGAACTGGGTCGGCTGCCTGCGCGGCCGGCCGAGTTCCTCGCCGCGATCGGCGCACCCATCATCGTCACCCCGGACCGGGAGATCCTGATCTGCGACCTCACCGAGGGCGCCGCCGAAACGGTGGTCCGGGTGCTCGCCCCGATGGGAGTGATCTTCGATGCCGACTCGCCCTGGGTGAAGGTCAGCAGCTGTGCGGGTGCGCCCGGGTGCGTGAAGTCCCATGCCCCGGTACGGGCCGATGTGGCGCAGCGCGTCGACTCCGATGTGGCGGTCACCGAACGCGAGCACTGGGTGGGGTGTGCGCGCGGCTGCGGCTCCCCTGCGCAGAGCCATATGCGTGTCGAGGCCGGACCCGGCGGTTACCGCCGTCAGCGCATCGGCTGAGAAGCGAAGAGTCACGCGCCCACCACCCCCCGGCATCACCGACCGCGGCGCCGGGAGTGCTCACCGATAGTCTTGTCGCACCATGACGGAGTACGCACCATGACCGAATACCTGCGCGATGGCGCCGCGATCTACCGCCGGTCGTTCGCGATGATCCGCGACGAGGCCGACCTGTCGGCGTTCGCACCCGATGTTGCCGGCGTGGTCGTACGCATGATCCACGCCTGCGGGCAGACCGACCTGACGACCGATGTTGTCGCCACCGCAGGCGTGGTGCGCGCGGCGCGCGGCGCGCTCGAGAGCGGCGCACCCATCCTCTGCGATGCCACCATGGTCGCCAGTGGCATCACCCGCCGGCGGCTGCCTGCCGACAACCAGGTCATCTGCCGGCTCGCCGACCTGCGCGTGCCCGATCTGGCCAAGCGAATGAACACCACCAGAACCGCTGCGGCGCTTGAACTCTGGCGGCCCATGCTCGAGGGCGCGGTGGTCGCGATCGGCAATGCGCCGACCGCGCTGTTCGCCTTGTTGGAGATGATCGACGCCGGCGCACCACGGCCGGCGGCGGTCGTCGGCGCACCCGTGGGTTTCGTCGGTGCCGCCGAATCCTGTGCAGAACTCGCCGCCCGCGCCGACCTCGAATTCGTGACGGTGACCGGGCGCCGTGGTGGATCGGCCATCACCGCGGCCGCCGTCAACGCCCTGGCCACGCCCGAGGAATGAGGCTGCGCAGATGAGCGGAGAAGACCCGAAGGCGACGGTCACCGAGCACCGGCCGGGCACGTTGTGGGGCGTCGGACTCGGTCCCGGAGACAGCGAACTGGTGACGGTCAAGGCCGCGCGCGTGATCGGCTCGGCCGACGTGATCGCCTATCACTGTGCGCGGCACGGCCGCAGCATCGCGCGGTCGGTGGCGCAGCCGTACCTGCGTGCCGGGCAGGTCGAAGAACAGCTCATGTACCCGGTGACGACCGAGTCCACCGATCACCCGGGCGGATATCGCGGTGCACTCGAGGACTTCTACGCCCGAAGTGCCGAGGTTCTCGCCGGTCATCTTCGCGCCGGCCGCGACGTAGCACTTCTGGCCGAGGGTGATCCGCTGTTCTTCAGCTCCTACATGCACATGCACAAGCGGCTGGCCGACGAGTTCCCCACCGAGATCATCCCCGGCGTGACCTCGGTGAGCGCGGCGTCGTCGGCGATCGAGATCCCCCTGGTCGAGGGCGAAGAAGCCCTCACGGTGGTGCCGGGCACCTTGCCCGTTCCCCGGATGCGCGAACTGTTCTCGCACGCCGACGCGGTGGCCGTACTCAAACTCGGCCGCACCTTCTCGCGAGTGCGCGAGGCGCTCGAGCAGGCCGGACGCCTCGAGGAGGCCTGGTACGTCGAACGGGCGTCGACGTCGGTGCAGAAGGTCGCACCGGTCGGCGACGTCGATCCGGCGGAGGTGCCCTACTTCTCGATGATCGTCGTACCCGGGCGCACCAACAATCCCCGCTCGGCACCGGCACCGGCGACCCGCGGCGAGGTGGTCGTCGTCGGGCTCGGTCCGGGCGCCGACGACTGGACGACGCCGCAGGTGAGCCGTGAGCTGGCAGCCGCCACCGATCTCGTCGGGTACAAGACCTATCTGGCCCGGGTCGCCGCACGACCCGGTCAGCGCGTCCATGCCAGTGACAACCGCGTGGAGTCCGTGCGCGCCGAATTCGCTCTCGACCTGGCGGCGCGCGGAGCGCACGTCGCGGTGGTGTCCTCCGGCGATCCCGGCGTCTTCGCGATGGCGTCCGCGGTGGCCGAGGTGGCCGCCGAAGACCGATGGGCCCACGTTCCGGTGCGGGTGGTGCCGGGCATGACGGCGGCGAACGCTGTCGCGGCCGCAGTGGGTGCGCCGCTGGGGCACGACTTCGCGGTGATCTCGCTGTCGGATCGGCTAAAACCGTGGGACGTGATCACCGACCGGATCCGTCGGGCGCTGTCCGCGGACCTGGTGATCGCGGTTTACAACCCCGGCTCGCAAAGTCGCAGTTGGCAGGTCAGTGCCCTCAAAGACATTCTGGCCGAGGCGGTCTCGCCTGACCGGGTCCTGATTCTGGGACGAGATGTCGGTGGGCCCGAGCAATCGCTGACCGTCACCACTGTCGCCGAGTTCGATCCGGCGGTCGTCGACATGCGAACTCTGCTGGTCATCGGGTCGTCGGCCACCCGCGTCGTCACCCGTCCCGGCGGCGACCTGGTCTACACCCCGCGTAGCCACCCCGCCCGCTGAGGCGGGTGCCGACGGCGCGGGGTCAGCGGACCCGCTCACCGACCCACGCGGCGGCGGCACCGACATCGTCTACCGCGATGAGGCCGACCGGTTCGGTCGGCCGCTCGACGATGATCACCCGGATTCCCAGTTCGCGGGCCGCGTCGAGCTTGGGCCGGGTCAGCACTCCCCCGCTATTTTTGGTGACGAGTGTATCGATCCGATTGGCCTGCAGCAGTCGGTGTTCGGCCACGAGATCATAAGGCCCGCGGGATCGCAGGATCTCGTGACGCGCAGGCAGATCCCCGGTCGGTGGGTCGACGACGCGGATCAGGAACCAGGCCGAGGAGTTGCCGACGAACGCGTCCACGTCCTGGCGGCCGGTGGTGAGCAGGACGCGTCCACGGTGCCCGGCGACCGCGGTGGCCGCGCCTGCGATGTCGCGCACGGGGAGCCAGTCGTCGTCCGGGCGCGGGCTCCATGCCGGGCGACGCAGCCGCACCAAGGGCACCCCGGTGGCCGCGCACGCCGCGACCGCGTGCGCGGTGATGGTGGCCGCGAACGGGTGGGTGGCGTCGACGACGGCGCGGATCGTGTTGTCCGCCAACCACGAGGCGAGTCCGGCGACCCCGCCGAAACCCCCGATGCGTACCGGCCCCTCCGGCAACCGGGGGCGCGCGACGCGCCCGGCGAGCGAACTGATGACCGGCACGTCGGCGGTCCGTAGCGCCGACGCGAGGTCGCGGGCCTCGCCGGTACCACCGAGGATCAACACGGATCCGTCGACCGGCGGCGGTGGAGCGTTCACCGGGACCGGGACCCGTCTCCCGGACCGTCTGTGTGGGCGTGCCGGGAATCGGTGCGCAACTTGGTCATCCGGGCCTGCGAGTACAGGTAGCTGTCGAGGCGGGCGGGATGGTCGGCGGCGGCGAGAACACGGCCCACGAAGATCACCGCGGTGCGCCGGATCCCGGCGTCGGTGAGTGCCGTCGGCAGGTCGGCCAGGCGGCAACGAACGATCTGCTGATCGGAGCGCGAGGCGAAAGCTACTGTGGCGGTCGGGCAGTCGGCTCCGTAGTGCGGGACAAGAGTCGCGGCGATCTGCTCGGTCCGATGCGCGGCAAGATGCAGGGCCAGGGTCACGCCGGTGGCGGCCAGGGCGTCGAGCTCCTCCCCCGCCGGCATATCCGTCGACAGCGTCGACACCCGGGTGACGAGCAGGCTCTGACCGATTCCGGGCACGGTCAATTCGTTTTCCAACGCCGAGGCGGCGGCGGCGAACGCCGGGACCCCCGGTACCCACTGCACGTCGATCCCGGCTGCACGCACCGCAGTGACCTGCTCGGTGACCGCCGAATACAACGACAGATCGCCCGAGTGCAGACGCGCCACATCGTGACCGGCCCGGTCGGCGTCGACGATGTGGGAGATGATCTGCCCCAACGGCATCCGTGCCGTGTCGATGATCTCGGTGTCGGCCGGGCACAATTCCAGGATCTCGTCGGGCACCAGCGAACCGGCCACCAGACACGTCTGGCACCG
The DNA here is from genome assembly GCF_049844915.1 of Gordonia sp. DT30. Classification (NCBI taxonomy): domain Bacteria; kingdom Bacillati; phylum Actinomycetota; class Actinomycetes; order Mycobacteriales; family Gordoniaceae; genus Gordonia; species Gordonia sp. DT30. The sequence goes on from NZ_JBNCLY010000001.1 coordinate 251,543, forward strand.
GCCCAGGATTCGCACACCGCGCACGGTGATGAGGTCAGCGGCGCCGGGACCGGCACCGATCAGGTACAGCGTCATGATGCCCCCGATGGGATGGACCCCGATTCGGTGTCCGATGGTTTGGTGCCCGCCCACGTCACGATCGGCAGGGCCGGCCGCCAGGCCAGGTAACGGCCAAGGGGGGCGGCGGTGTCAACGGCCACCCGACGCAAGGTTCCGGCATGAGTGCGGTGCCAGTCGGCGAGCAGGCTCTGGCTCTCGATGGTGACGGCGTTGGCGACGAGACGCCCACCGGGACGCAGTGCCGCCCACGCGGCAGCCAACAGCGCCGCGTCGAGTCCGCCGCCGACGAACACTGCATCCGGAGTATCGGTCTCGGTGGCGGAATCGGAAAACGCGGCGGGTGCGGCGCCGCGGAGGCCGATCCGGCTCGACACGCCATGGCGCCGGGCGTTGGCGACGATCCGTGCGGACCGGGTCTGGTCCTGCTCGAAGGCCACCGCCCGGCCGCCGGGATCGGCGCGCAACCACTCGATCGCGACAGCGCCGGATCCGGATCCGATGTCCCACAGGGTCTGTCGGCCCGCCGGGGCCAACGCACACACGGTCAGCGCGCGGATCGTCGATTTGGTGATCTGGCCGTCATGGTCGAATCCGTCCTCGCCGCGACCGGGCAGGGCCGACCGGCGTGGCCCGATACAGTCGACGGCGATCACATTCAGCGGATCGACGCGCGCGCCGGGATCCCAGCTGCCCACGCGGGACGCGGTGACCTGTTGGCGCGGACCACCGAGTTGCGCGAGAACCGTGAACGTCGAATCGCCGAATCCGTGTGCCGCAAGCAGTTCCGCGACGCGAGCCGGTGTCGACGCGTCCCGGCTCAAGACGAGCACGCGGCGGCCGTCGGTGACCTCGGTGAGGATGATCTCGGGATCGGCGGTCACGGCACTGACGACGGCCACCTCGGCGAGATCCCAGCCGAGATGCGCACACGCGAGCGAGGCACTCGAGACCGCGGGGAACACCTCGACTCGCTCGGCTCCGACGGCCCGCACGACCGTGGCACCGAGACCGTGGAACATCGGGTCGCCGCTGGCGAGCAGATGAACCCGCGGGGAGGCCGGCACCGCACCCGGAGCGCCGGTGAGCACTGCGTCGAGATGCGCTGACATCGGTGACCGCCAGTCGATCGTGGTGGCCGGTAGCGCCGGCAGCAGATCCAGTTGCCGCTGCGACCCGAGGATCACTGCCGCCGAGCGCAATTCGGCCCGGACCCGCGGCGACAAACCGTCCCAGCCGTCGGCGCCGATACCGACCACGACGAAGCCTGGTGTTGCGGCACTCATCGTGGCAGCCGTCGCCAGATCGCCCGCGGAATCATCCGCATCCCGACGAACAGCGGACGCAACGCGGCCGGGACCCACACCTCGCCGCGCCCCTTGCGATAGGCCCGGGCGACCGCATCGGCCACCTCGTCGGCGGTCACCGACAACGGTGCCGGTTTGGTGCCCGCGGCCATCAGATCGGCGGTCATATTCCCGACCACAAAGCCCGGTCGGGCCAGCAGAAGCCGAACACCACTGCCGTGCAATGCATCCGCGAGCCCGCCGGCGAATCCGTCGAGACCGGCCTTGGTGGACCCGTACACATAGTTGGCGCGCCGGACGCGGATACCGGCCACCGAGGAGAACACGATGATCGTGCCGCTGCGTTGCTCGCGCAGTGCCGACGCCAGTGGCGTGAGGACGCTGATCTGCGCGAGATAGTCGGTGTGTGCGATCTGCAGGGCATGGCTCACATCGGATTCGGCGCGGACCTGATCGCCGAGAATTCCGAAGGCGACGATCGCTATCCCGACCGGCCCGTGTTCGTCCACGATCTGCTGGATGAGGCCCGGGTGGGAATCGGTGTCGTCGGCGTCGAAGGCCACCGCGGTGACGCTGCTCGCCCCGGCGGCCAGCAACGATTGCCGTTGGGCGTCGAGGTCGTCGGGTCGGCGCGCGGCCAAGACCACGGCACGACCAGTGCAGAGTCTCTCGGCCAGCGCCACCCCGATCTCGCTGCGACCGCCGAAGACGACCACCGACCCGGGATCGGACTGTGCTCGCTGCTGATCTGCCACGTCATGCAGTATTCCACCGGGCGCCGATGCCCCCGGCGGGAGCCTGGTGTCCCGGCGCACGGTGCGGGTGGCCGGATACGGATACGGAAACGGGCTCGCTACCGTGAACCCATGCCACGTACCGCTGTCGACCTGGGCTCCGCTGCCCTGACCTTTCTGGCCGAGCGCCACCTTGCCAGCATCGCCACCCTGCGCGCCGATGGCACCCCCCACGTCGCGGCGGTCGGCTTCACCTACGACCTGGAGAACAGCATCGCGCGGGTGATCACCTCCGACGGCAATCAGAAGGTCCGTAACGTCGAACGTGGTGGCTACGCGTCGCTCACCCATGTCGACGGCCCCCGATGGCTGACCGTGGAAGGCCCGGCGCGGGTGCGCCGGGAACCCGAACGGGTCGCCGACGCGGAAAATCGCTATGCCGCCCGCTACCGCCGACCCAAGCCGAACCCGCGACGCGTGGTGATCGAGGTCGAGGTCAGCCGGGTGATGGGGTCGACCACCCTGCTCGGCTGAACTCTCATCGACGTGTGGCGTCTAGAGCATGACGAGGTCGTGCGGGCGGGAGTTCAGCGGCTCGCACCCGTCGTCGGTGACGAGCACGATGTCCTCGATGCGGGCACCCCATTGACCCGGGAAGTACACACCCGGTTCGATGCTGAAGGCCATCCCCGGTCGCAGGGTGAGGTCGTTGCCGCCGACGATGTAGGGCTCCTCGTGCACCGACAAGCCGATCCCATGGCCGGTGCGGTGGATGAAGTTGTCACCGAATCCCTTGTCGCGCAGGAGGTCCCGGGCTTCTGCATCGATCGACTCGGCCCTCACGCCGGGCCGGACCGCACCCACCGCGCGCGCCTGCGCCTCCTGCAGGGCCGCGTAGGCCCCGGCGATCTCGGGGGGCGGCGGCGCGAAGCAGTAGGTGCGGGTGGAGTCGGAGTTGTATCCCGGCTCCACCGGGCCACCGATGTCGATGACGACGATGTCGCTGGGTGCGACGATCCGGTCGGAGAACTCGTGATGGGGATCGGCCCCGTTCGGACCGGAACCGACGATCACGAACTCCGCACCGGTGTGTCCCTCGGCGACGATCGCGGCGGCGATGTCGGCGGCGATGTCCTTCTCGGTTCGGCCGGGCCGGAGCCACTCGCCCATCCGGGCATGCACCCGGTCGATGGCCGCACCGGCACGACGTAAGGCGTCGATTTCGGCGCCGTCCTTGATCATACGTAGCTCGCGCAGCACGTCGGTCGCCAACCTCGGAGTGGCGCCGACGCGTTCGGCGATGGGCACCACGTGCAGCGCGGGCATCGCGTCGGAGACCGCGATGTGGGGGTGTGCGGGAAGGCCGGCCAGTGCGAGTGCATGCGCGTCCTGACCGTCGACCCAGTCGGCGACGTCGATGTCGAGGTCCGCAACGGCCGACTCCCGCAACGACGCCGTCTCCAGCCGGGCCACCACCAGCTTCGGTACGCCGGCGGCCGGAATCACCAATGCGGTCAGACGCTCGAAGGTCTCGGCGCGCGAACCGACCAGATAGCGCAGGTCGGGCCCGGGCGAGACGATGAGGGCGTCGAGGCCGGCGGCGCGGGTCAGTTGGGCCGCGCGGGACACTCTCGCGCGGTAGACATCCGAGTCGAATCGCGAAGCGCTGGTCATGCGGGCAGCCTACGCGGAGTCGATGGGGCGGGCGGCGCCGCATTCGTCGGGCGGCGGCCGCCCGGCGCGGCCGGGGTGATGGCATCGAGACCCGCGCAGATGACAGAGTTGAGTCCGTGACCGACATACACGCCGGGGATCGGCCGACCGGATCGCTGATGCTGCTCGACGGCGCGAGCCTCTGGTTCCGCTCGTTCTTCGCCCTTCCGGAGAAGATGACCGCGCCCGACGGACGACCGGTCAACGCCGTTCGCGGATTCCTCGACACCATCGCCAATCTGGTGACGGCGCACCGGCCGACACGCCTGGTCGTGTGTCTGGACCTCGACTGGCGACCGGCCTTCCGTACCGAGCTCATCCCGTCCTACAAGGCGCACCGGGTGGCGCAAACCGCCGATCCGGGCGCAGTGGACGTCGAGGAGGTTCCCGACACGCTGACGCCGCAGGTCGACATGATCCTCGCGGTGCTCGCCGCTGCCGGGCTGGCGACCTCCGGTGCCCCCGGTTGCGAGGCCGACGATGTCATCGGCACTCTTGCCTTCGCCGAGTCCGCCGACGACGTCATCGTGGTCAGCGGGGACCGCGACCTGCTGCAGGTGGTCGCCGATGATCCGGTGCGGGTCCGCGTCCTCTACGTCGGACGGGGTCTGGCGAAAGCCGAGATGATGGGGCCTGCCGAAGTCGCCGCGAAGTACGCGCTACCACCCCAACGGGCCGGCGCCGCCTATGCGGAGATGTCGATCCTGCGCGGCGATCCGTCCGACGGGCTGCCCGGTGTCAGTGGGATCGGCGAGAAGACCGCCGCGAAACTCATGAACGAATACGGTGACCTCGACGGACTCGAGGTGGCGGCCGCCGACGCATCCTCGGCATTGACCAAACGAAATCGCAAGGCGCTCAACGACTCTGTCGATTATCTGCGTGCGGCGCGAACGGTGGTCTTTGTGCGGACCGACGCCGAGACCATCGACAGCTCCGACGATGGCCGCCTACCCGATGCACCCGCTGACCAGGCGCGGTTGGCCGAACTCGTCACCGAACTCGGAATCGGCGCGTCGGTGGGCAGGCTGGCCAAGGCGCTGGGCTGGGACGCCATGAGCGTCGCGGCAAGCGGACCGAGCTGATGGTCAGCTCGTCGGCCTGGCGACCTGATATTTGCCGTCGTCGTCGAGGAAGGTGACCTTGACCTTCTGTTGCTGCCCGCCGACCGTCGCGGTGCATGTGAAGGAATTGCCCTTCTTCACCTTCTGACCTGAGGGACAGCTCACCTTGGAGACGTCACTGGCCTGGTACTGCTCGGTAAGGACCTGCTTCACGCCGTTCTGGGCGGCGGTCTGATCGAGTTCGTGCGGCCACCACCACAGCCAGCCGGTGACGACGATGACAACCGCAGCGATGATGAGCACGGCTCCGCCGGCGATCAACGCCTTCCACAGTCCCTTTTTCTGGGGTGGCTGTGCCATCCCGGCGAACTGATCCCCCGGTGCACCGTAGGGACCATATGGACCTGACTGGGCCGCCTGCCCGTATTGGCCCGGTTGTTGCCCGTATTGGCCCGGCTGCCCGTATTGGCCTGGTTGCTGACCGTACTGGCCGGGTTGACCGTACTGGCCACCACCACCAGGCTGGCTCTGGGCGCCCAGGGGTGCCGTCCCCGGCTGGCCGTATGCGCCAGGAGGCTGCTGACCGTATGCTCCGGCCGATGGTTGCTGACCGTAGGGAGCGCCCGGCTGCGCACTCGGCTGACCGTAGGGACTGCTGCCCTGCCCGGGCTGGCCGTACTGACCTGGTTGCGCGGGCGAACCCGCATACGGTGTGCCCGCCGGCTGACCATACTGGCCGGCCGACGGATCGGTGCCGTAACCCGGCTGGGGCTGACCGGGCTGGGGCTGACCGGGCTGGGATTGACCGGGCTGGGATTGACCGGGCTGGGATTGACCGCGCTGGGGCTGACTCGTCTGGGCCATCTGGGTGGGGTTGTACTGCGGATTCGAACCGGCGCCGGGCGGCGTGGCCGGAGTCCCGTACGACGGCGCCGGGGTCTGACCCGGAGATGGGGTTTGACCCGGGGCAGGCGGATAACCGAATCCGGGCGTCGGCGCCGCGGTCGTCGGCGGCGCCTGCGGCGGCTGGGGACCTTGTCCCGGGATTCCCACAACCTCGGTCTTTCCGTCAGTGCCCGCATCGCCCGGATTTGAGTTGTTCGGGTCCGGGTTGGTCGGCTCTGGGGTGTTCGGGGCGGGATTGCCCGGATACGGAGACGCGGGATTGTTGGGATCGTAGGGGTTGCTCATGTGTGGTCTCCCGCCTTCGCTGTGGCCGCCCGGCCAACCGTATCTGGCCTGCGCGCACCCGATCGCTGAACGTCTGATCTCAAGGCCGGTGAGTCCCCCCGCCGAGTGCACGGCCTCCGCGCTGAGGTCAGCGAGAAAGGTCGGGCACCGGCCCCGATGCGCAACGAACATTACCCCAGCCACGTCCCACAATCACTCACCGAAACCCTGGCCCGGCCTCCGCGTCGGTCGGATGGCCGATGGGCGTCTATCACCCGAGCTCGGCGGCGACGACGCCCCGCCGGATCGCATCGACTGCCGACCGCGCCGGCCGTGCCAGCGGTGAGTCCGGACCGACACACAGGCGGATCTGTTCCAGCAGATCGACGACCTGACGATTCCATCGCACGAAATCGCCCGGGGAGAGCAGATGACCACGTTCTCCGGCGGCGGCGAGCGACTCGGTGAGCGACCGGCCCGCCACCCACAACGAGATGGCCACCGAGAAGCCCGTGTCGGGTTCCCGGGTCGGCGGCACATGATGACGCGACTCCACTTCGGTCACCGTCCGCCAGATGCCGATCGTCTCGGCCATGGCGGTCCGCAGCGCGGTGTTTCCCGGCAATGCGTCGGCCCCGGCATAGCTCTCCCGGCGTGATTCGAACACCAACGACGCGACCATCGCGGCGAGATCCGACGGCGACAACCGATCCCAGATACCTGCCCGAATGCATTCGGTGACCAGCAGATCACTCTCGCTGTAGATCCGACCGAGTACTTCCCCGGTCGGGGTGACCCGGACGGTGTCGCCGGTGTACTCGAGATAGTTCAGTTCACCCAGCACCCCGACGATGTGATCGAAGGTGACGCCGAGCGTCGAGGTACGCGCCCCGATGCGTTGCTCGGCGTCGACGATGTCGCGCAATAGCCGGTTTCGGCGTTCGGCCAGGCGGAAGAGCTCGTCCGAGGCCTCGACGTGGTGGGCCGGATGCGCCTTCAGCCGTTGCCGGAGACGCCGTAGCTCGGCATCGTCGGCGGCATCGGCACGCTTCTTGTTCCCCCGGCCACGCGGCATGTCGATGCCCGTCGAGCGCAGGGCCGATGCCAGGTCGCGGCGTCCCCGCCCGGTACGCCGATCGGGGTTACGTGGCAACCGCATCCCCCCGAGCACCTCGGGCGGGTTGATGAAGTCGCCGACCCCGATCCGGCCGCACCAGGCGTCCTCGGTCAATACGAGCGGCTTGGGGTCGACGGGTTGCCCGGCGGTCTCCAGGACAACCGCCAGACCCCGATGGCGTCCGGTGGGCACGCCGATCACCGCACCCCGTTTGAGTGCGGTGAGTTCGTCGGCGATGCCGTCGCGCGTGTCGATGCGGCGCCGGAACCTGAGCTCGCGTTCGCGGTGGCGGATGTCCTCGCGCAACGTGATGTAGCCGAGGAACCCGGCGTAGAGGTCATCAGGGGCCGACCCGGACACCTCGTCGGGTCCCTCCGGTCCGATGGGGCCCGGGTCGATTCCGTGATGCTGCGCGGCGCCGGCCAGTTCGACGTCGAGGCGACGCAGCTGCCGGGTCATCTCATCGACCTTGCGGGCCTGGCCGACCACCGACCGATCGGCCTGGAATTGCGCGAACGACCGGTTCAGGAGGTCGCGCGAGCCCTCGATCCCCAGTCGTCCGATCAAGTTCACGGCCATGTTGTATTCGGGGGCAAAGGAACTACGCAGCGGAAAAGTCCGGGCGCCGGCGAGCCCGGCGACCTGTTCGGGCACCAACTCGGGCGACCACACGATGATCGCGTGTCCCTCGACGTCGATACCGCGGCGTCCGGCCCGCCCGGTGAGCTGCGTGAACTCGCCGGGACTGAGATCGACATGCGCCTCGCCGTTGAACTTCACCAGTCGCTCGAGCACCACCGACCGTGCGGGCATGTTGATGCCCAGCGCGAGCGTCTCGGTGGCGAAGACCATACGCACCAGACCACGGACGAACAGTTCTTCGACGGTATGGCGGAAGGTCGGCAGGAGACCCGCGTGATGCGCGGCGAAACCGCGACGCAATCCCGCACGCCATTCGGCGACCCCGAGAACCTCGGCGTCGGCCGGTGACAACTCCGTCAGGTGCCGATCCACCACTTCGTCGACCGCGGCGGCCTGGTCGGGCGCAAGCAGGTTCAGGCCTGACCGCAGACACTGCGCCAACGCGCCGTCACACCCCGCCCGCGAGAAGATGAATCCGATCGCCGGCAGCAGGCCCTCGCGTTCGAGACGGGAAACCACCTGCGGTCGCGGCGGGCCGGCGTTACGACGCGGGCGCGACCGAGGGCCCCGACCTCCCCGGCCGCCTCGATCGTCGTCATCGGCCATTAGCACGCGGTTACGGATGAAACGCTTGAGTTCGGGATTGACCTTGGGCCGGCCCGGGCCCGAGGCGGTGCGCGTGTCAAATAGGTCGAACAGCCGGCTGCCGACCAGCATGTGCTGTGTCAGTGGCACGGGGCGATGGTCGTCGACGATCACCGTGGTGTCGCCGCGCACAGTCTGGATCCATTCGCCGAATTCTTCGGCGTTGCTGACCGTGGCCGACAGGCTGACGACCCGCACCGATGATTCCAGATGCAGGATGACCTCTTCCCAGACCGCACCGCGGAATCGGTCGGCGAGGAAATGCACCTCGTCCATCACCACATGTGACAGCCCGACCAGCGCCGGGGAGTTCGCGTAGATCATGTTGCGCACGACCTCGGTGGTCATCACGACGACCGGCGCATCGGAGTTGATCGACGTGTCGCCGGTGAGCAGACCCACCGATGCGGCCCCGTACACGGCGACCAGATCGGCATACTTCTGGTTGCTCAACGCCTTGATCGGCGTCGTGTAGAAGCATTTGGTGCCGGCCGCCAGCGCCAAGTGCACCGCGAACTCGCCGACGATCGTCTTACCGGCGCCGGTCGGGGCACAAACGAGGACGCCGTGTCCGCCCTCGAGAGCGTGACACGCGCGGACCTGGAAGTCGTCGAGACCGAAGTCGAGGCGGGCGGAAAAGGCATCGAAGGCCGAACCGGCGGACCGGTTCTGCGGTCGGCCGGCGGTGACCGGATTCGTGACGACGGGACCGGCGGGAGTCGTCGACTCCAGAGGTTCGGAGGGATTCATCGACTCCAGCATGTCACTGTGAGCCGACAGTGGCCCACCACCGCGCCGGTCACCGAACGCTTCGGCAGGTCAGAGAACATCGTCGAAGGACTGCGCGGCATTCGTCCGGGACGACGACGCATAGCCGGTGGTCGGCGTCGTCGTACCGGTGGTGGCGGGCAGCGGTGAGGCCGCCGGCCGCGGTGACGGCGCCGGGATGGAGCTGGCCTCGTCGTCCGACAGGGCCTCCCACTCCGCGGCGCGCCGAGCCTTGCGGCGATCGTTGATACGCGCGATCTGGATCGCCAGCTCCAGGAGCACCGTCAACGCGACCGAGAGCGAGAGCATCGTGAACGGGTCCTGGCCGGGTGTGACGACGGCGGCGAAAACGAACATGGTGAAGACCAGTCCGCGGCGCCACGCCTTCAGCTTCTGATAGCTGACGGCGCCGACGAGGTTGAGCGCCACGATCAGCAACGGCAACTCGAAGCTGACGCCGAAGATGATCAACAGGTGGATCATGAACCCGAAGTACTGGTCGCCGGCGAGGGCCGTCACCTGCACATCGTTGCCGACGGTCAGCAGGAAGTGGAACGCCTTGGCGACCACCATGTACGCGAGTACGGCACCGCCGACGAACAGCACCGCTGCCGCCGACACGAACCCCATCGCGTACTTGCGCTCGTTCGCATGCATACCGGGAGTGACGAATTGCCAGATCTGGAACAGCCAGACCGGGCACGCGAGAACGAGACCGGCGGTGAGCCCGACCTTGAGGCGCAACATGAACTGATCAAAGGGTCCGGTCGCCAGCAGCCGGCAGGCGCCGTCGGGTGTGAGCGTCGCGCGCGTCGAGGCAGGCAACGAGCAGTATGGTTCGCGCAGGAGATCGCCCAGCGACGAGATGCCGAGGGCGCCATGTGAGTACCAGATGAAGCCGACAATCGTGGTGATCACGATCGCGCTCAACGCTATGAGCAGCCGGTATCGAAGCTCCTGCAGATGCTCGGTCAACGGCATCGTGCCGTCGGGGTTGAGCTTGCGTTGTCGCTTACGCGGGTCGAGAGGGATCCGCACTCCGTACGCGCCTAAGCAGACTTCTTCGTGTTGTCGGCCGCGGCATCGTGCGTTGGCCGCTCCGCCGACGCCGACAATTCGCGTGGCGGCTCCGGCTCGGCGGTCTTCGTCGGCTCGGGCTCACCATCCTTCTGCATCTCCTGGACCTCACTCTTGAAGATCCGCAGCGACTGGCCGAGGCCACGCGCCGCATCGGGAAGCTTCTTCGATCCGAACAGCAGAACCAGAACCACCAGCACGATGACCCAGTGCCACCATGACATTGCACCCATTGGAAAACCTTTCCCCGTCTTCAGTCGGCCCGGTGGTCATCGTACCGCGCGAGGGCCCGCGCGGCGTCCTCACCGATTGCGGCCGCAAGGTCGGCGTCGTCGACGACGCGGATCCGACCGCCGAAACCGAGCAGAAAGCGGGTGAGCCAACGCGGCGAACCGTAGACGATGCGGGCGCGCACCGGCAGCGTGGGATCGGGGCGCGACTCGATCGGTTCGAGTGGTTCGACGGTGTAGTAGTCCAGAATCCACAGTTCGGATGGGTCGATGTCGATGAGCGCCGTGGGCAGATCGGGATTTCCGGCGAGTATCGGCGACTGCGGGCTGTGGCGGGCCTGCTCGGGCGGCGCCGCGGGCTCGTCGAGCATCTCGGCGTCGTCGATGCGGTCGAAGCGGAACAGCCGCACACCCTCACTCTCCCGGCACCAGGCCTGCAGGTAGGTGTGGTTGTCGACGGCCTGCAACGAGATCGGGTCGACGATCCGGCGGGTCACGACATCGCGGGTGGCCGAATAGTAGTTCAGCGACAGCGCGCGATCGGCGCGGACGGCCTCGCGGACGGTGCGATAGCGGGGGGACTCGGTCAGTTCGGCGCCGGAGGCCGAGGCGACCGAAGTCCTGCCGTGCCCGCCCTGGGCGTCCGGGGCGGGCGTGCCGACGGCCTGCTCGATCTTCGCGATGGCCCGCCCGGCGGCCTCCCGGTCCACGATGCCCGGGGTGTCGACGAGCGCGCGCAACGCGACCAGCATGATGCTGGCCTCGGTCGGGGTCAGCCGCAGCGGGCGATCCATGCCGGCGGCGAAGCCGACGTGGACGTGCCCTTCACTGAACTCGAGCTCGATCAGGTCGTCCGGGTAGTAGCCCGGCAGCCCGCAGACGAACAACTGCTCGAGGTCCTTGGTCAGCTGCCGCACCGTGACACCGAGATCGGCCGCGGCCTGATCGATCGGAATCCCGTCGTGGGCAAGGAAATACGGTACGAGCGCGAGTAGCCGGCTCAGCCGGGATGGCGCAGCGGAGGCCATTACGCACGCACCCGCGCCATCGTGTCGAGCGCGCCGATGACGAGGTCACGTAGCTCCGGCGGTGACAGCACCACCGCGTCGGCCCCGGCGCCGAGAACCATCCGCGCCAGCGTCGTCACCGAACTGATCTCGATGTCGAGGACATCGCCGGACGCGTCGGCGTACTCCATCGGTTCACTGCGCTGCGCCAGACGCCGCAGTCCGGCGGCATGATCTGCGGCCACCCATACGCGTGCGGTGCGACCGTCTGATCCGGCGGCCGAATCGACGGCGGCGGCAACGATCTGCTGCAGATCGGTGTCCGCGGGCACCACCACCGAACCCGGGGCATCGATGGCAACGACCTCGGTGACCCGGCTGAGACGAAAGGTTCGGGTGTCGTCACGATCACGGTCATGGCCCACCACATACCAGCGGCCACGGTGAGTCACCACACCCCACGGTTCGAGGGTGCGGGTCACCCCTGCCGAACCCGAGCCGGCCCGGTAGGTGAAAGTGACCGGACGCTGGGCCTCGATCGCGGTCAGCAGCGCACCCAGCGTCGCCTCACTCCCCATCGAACGGGGCGAATCTCCTGCGGAGACGCCGATCTCGTCATCGGCGCGCACGTCGAACCCGGCGGCACGCAACTTCAGGACGGCGGTCTGGCTGATGGCCGAGATCTCGGGCGTATCCCAAAGGGTTGCGGCCATGGCGATCGCTGCGGCCTCGTCGCGGTCGAAGGAAAGTTCGGGCAATGCATAGCTGTCCCGATTGATGCGGTACCCGTCATGTCCCTGGCCCACCACCGATGGACCGGTGACCAGCGGGATACCGAGTTCGCGCAGCTCGGTCTTGTCGCGCTCGAACATTCGGTTGAACGCCTCGACCGACTGTCCCTCGTCGTTGTATCCGACGACGCTGCGGCGGATGTAGTCCGCGGTCACGAACTGGCGGGTGGCCAGCAGACAGATGACCAGGTTGAGCAGCCGCTCCACTTTCGAGGTCTTGCGTACCGCCGACTCAGAGGACGACGTCTTGGATGGTGCCACCGGTCGAGCCTACGACTCACATGGACGCGATCAGGCGTTCGACGCGCTCGTCGACGGACCGGAACGGGTCTTTGCACAGCACCGTCCGTTGTGCCTGATCGTTCAGCTTGAGGTGGACCCAGTCGACGGTGAAATCGCGGCCGGCCTTCTGGGCGGCCGAGATGAAGTCACCCCGCAACTTGGCCCGGGTGGTCTGCGGTGGCTCGTTGACCGCGGTCTTGATCGCCTCGTCGGTGGTGATCCGCCGGACCAGACCCTTGCGGGCGAGGACGTCGAAGACACCACGGCCACGTTTGATGTCGTGATAGGCGAGGTCGAGCTGAGCGATCTTCGGATCCGACAGATCCATCGAGTATTTATCCTCGTAACGCTGGAAAAGTTTGCGCTTGATCACCCAGTCGATCTCGGTGTCGACCGCGGAGAAGTCGTCGGCTTCCACGGCGTCGAGCATGCGGCCCCACAAATCGACGACCATGTCCATCTCCGGATCCGGCCGGCGATTGACCAGATGCTCGACGGCCCGCGCGTGATACTCGCGCTGGATGTCCAAGGCGGTGGCCTGGCGGCCGCCGGCCAACCGCACCGGCCGGCGCCCGGTCGGGTCGTGGCTCACCTCTCGGATGGCCCGAATCGGGTTGTCCAGCGCGAAATCCCGGAACACCACGCCCGCCTCGATCATCTCCAGCACCAGGGCGGCCGATCCCACCTTCAGCATGGTGGTCATCTCCGCCATGTTGGAGTCACCGACGATGACATGCAGGCGCCGGTACTTCTCGGCATCGGCGTGCGGCTCGTCACGGGTGTTGATGATCGGCCGCGAACGGGTGGTCGCCGACGACACGCCCTCCCAGATGTGTTCGGCACGTTGTGACAGGCAGAAGGTGGCGGCCTTCGGGGTCGCGAGGACCTTACCTGCGCCGCAGATCAGCTGGCGTGTCACCAGGAATGGCAGCAGCACGTCGGAGATGCGGGAGAACTCACCGGCACGCACCACGAGATAGTTCTCGTGGCAACCGTAGGAGTTGCCCGCCGAGTCGGTGTTGTTCTTGAACAGGTAGATGTCACCACCGATGCCCTCGTCGGCGAGTCGCTGTTCGGCATCGATCAGCAGATCCTCGAGGACGAGTTCGCCGGCGCGGTCGTGAGTGATGAGCTGCACCAGCCCGTCACACTCGGCGGTGGCGTACTCGGGATGCGAACCCACGTCGAGGTAGAGACGCGCCCCGTTCTGCAGAAAGACATTCGACGACCGGCCCCACGAGACCACCCGCCGGAAGAGGTACCGGGCCACCTCGTCCGGACTGAGTCGACGATGACCGTGAAAGGTGCATGTGACACCGAATTCCGTCTCGATGCCCATGATTCGACGCTGCACGTGATCAACCCTACCCGCGGCGACGTCCGCCGACCCGCCGGACGCGCGCCCAGGCGGTCGGCGATGCAACCGGCCAGCGGCGGCCCCTATGAGTCGCCGTCACCGGAATCCGAACCATCATCTGCCTCCGATCCGCCCGGCGAGTGCGGGGAGGCGGCCCCGTTGTCGGTGCCGTCGGCGTCGTGGCCGCCCTCGACGCTCGCGAGGAGCTCGGCGACCCGGGCGGTGGTGAGCCGCTTGAACGCGCGACGCGGGCGAGTGCGGTCGAGGATCGCGACCTCGAGATCGCCCGGACTCAGTTCCCGTGGCGTGCCGGCGGCACCGTTGCCCGCATCGGCGGGGGTGGACAACGCCTCGACGGCCATCGAGAGTGCCTGCGCCAGCTCGAGATCGGGCGCGTAGGCCTCCTTCAGTGCGGCCGCGATCGATTCGGTGGCACCGCCCATGACAAGAAAGCGGGTCTCATCGGCGATCGAACCGTCATAGCCGATGCGATACAGCTGGGACGGCTTGGGCTTGCCCGCGCGCGCCACCTCGGCGACGCACAGCTCGACCTCGTAAGGCTTGGCCTGCTCGGTGAACACCGAGCCCAGCGCGTTGGCGTAGGTGTTGGCCAGGCTCAACGCCGACACGTCGTTGCGGTCATAGCTGTATCCACGCATGTCGGCGAGCTGGATGCCGGCCTTGCGCAGACTCTCGAACTCGTTGTACTTGCCGACTGCGGCGAAGCCGATGCGGTCATAGATCTCGCTGGTCTTGCGCAGCGTGTTCGACGGATTCTCCGCGACGAACAGCACACCGTCGGCATAGGTCAGGACGACCACGCTGCGGCCACGGGCGATGCCCTTGCGCGCGAGCTCCGAGCGGTCGCGCATGATCTGCTCGGCACTGGCGTAATACGGGAACGTCACCGCACTTCTCCTTCGTGCTCGGCGGACCGGCGTTCGATGATCGCCCGCGCAGCCGCCTCGATGGCGGCCGACTCCACATCATGTGCGCCGTCCGCGCCGACGATGACCGCCAGCGGGAAGATCTTGCGGACGAGGTCCGGGCCGCCGGTGGCGGTGTCGTCGTCGGCGGCGTCGTAGAGCGCTTCGATCGCAACCGCAAGTGCGCCCTCGGCATCGAGATCACGACGGTAGAGCTTCTTCAACGACGACTTCGCGAAAACCGAACCCGAGCCGATCGAGGTGTAACCGGCGGACTCTTCGTGCCGGTCACCGGCGACGTCGAAGGAGAAGATCCGGCCGCGTTCGGTCGGATCGTCGTGGTCGATGTCGTAGCCGACGAGCAGCGGGACCGCCGCCAAACCTTGAAGTGCCGCACCGAGATTGCCGCGCACCATCGACGCGAGCCGGCTGACCTTGCCGTCGAGCGTCAGCGGCACACCCTCGATCTTCTCGTAGTGTTCGAGCTCGACGGTGAACAACCGGACCATCTCGATCGCGATACCCGCGGTACCGGCGATACCGGCCGCCGAATACTCGTCGGTGATGTAGACCTTCTGCACATCACGCGTGGCGATCAGATTTCCCATCGTCGCGCGCCGATCACCGGCGAGCACGACACCGCCCGGGTAGCTGACGGCCACGATGGTGGTGCCGTGAGGAATGTCGGAGGTGTCCGGGGAACCGCTGAAGGTACTCATCTGCTGGGCGCGAGTGGAGGGCAACTGCTCTGGTGCATGGACCCGGAGAAAATCACTGAACGAGGAGATGTCCGCGCCAAGGGAAAATGCCGGTCGTCGGGTGGGATCGGGGAGCAGTGAATCGAACCTGTCGCTCACTGGCCGCCCTTCTGCACGTAGGCCCGCACGAAGTCCTCGGCGTTCTCCTCGAGCACATCGTCGATCTCGTCGAGCAGGTCATCGGTGTCCTCGGCGAGCTTCTCGCGTCGTTCCTGACCCGCACCGCCATCCGAACCGAGATCGTCGTCGTCTCCGCCACCACCGCGCTTGGTCTGTTCCTGCGCCATCTGCACTCCTTAGTATCGGCGAAGCCTCCGGCTTCGCGTGTGTTCACGCCCTGATGCACCGCTCTTCGTCGTCAGCAACATCGCTCGCTTCGCTCGCTCGTTCCTTCCTCCTGCATCGCGGTGCGGCGTGAACACGCCCGTGCCATGCCGTTCCGTCGACCGTTGCCCATGAGTTCATGCGTGTCGGGGCCGGCGGTGTAGGACCACACTACCGGCGAGGACCCGATCGCGGCGGCCGTAACGCGAGGCGAATGTCGGAGTCCGTCAGTTGGTGAGCTGCTCGACGAGTTCGGCGGCGGAGTCCACCGAATCGAGAAGCTTGCCGACGTGGGCGCGACTGCCGCGCAACGGTTCCAGCGTCGGGATGCGCACGAGGGAGTCGCCGCCGAGGTCGAAGATCACCGAGTCCCAGCTCGCCGCCGCCACATCGGCCCCGAAACGACGCAGGCACTCGCCGCGGAAGTACGCCCGGGTGTTGGCCGGCGGTTCGGTGATGGCGCGGGTCACCTGCGCCTCGTCGACGAGCCGCTTCATCGAGCCGCGCGCGACCAGTCGGTTGTAGAGGCCCTTTTCCAGCCGCACATCGGAATACTGCAGGTCGATCAGATGCAGACGCGGCGCCGACCAGCCCAGCCCCTCCCGCTGCCGGAAACCCTCGAGGATCCTCAGTTTCGCGGGCCAGTCGAGGATGTCGGCGCATTCCAGCGGGTCACGTTCGAGGCGGTCGAGGACCTCGGCCCACGTGGCCAACACGTGCATGGCGCGCTCGTCGTCGGAGTGTTCTCGCTGGTGAAAGGTCATGCACCGCTCGAGATATTCTCGCTGTAATGCCAAGCCGGTGAGTTCGCGGCCATCGGTCAGCGCGACCGTGGCGGCCAGGCCCGGGTCATGGCTGATGGTGTGTACGGCCTGCACCGGACGTGCCAGTTCGAGGTCGGAAAAGTCGACACCGGCCTCGATCAGATCGAGAACCAGCGAGGTCGTGCCCACCTTCAGATAGGTGGCCGTCTCGGCGAGATTGGCGTCGCCGACGATGACGTGCAGCCGCCGGTAACGCTCCGGATCGGCATGCGGCTCGTCCCGGGTGTTGATGATCCCACGCTTGAGGGTCGTCTCCAGGCCGACCTCGACCTCGATGTAGTCCGCACGCTGCGAGAGTTGATAGCCCGCCTCGTCGCCGGACTGTCCGATGCCCACACGCCCGGCGCCGCAGATCACCTGCCGAGAGGCGAAGAACGTGGTGAGTCCGGCGATGATCGCGGTGAACGGGGTGTCGCGGCTCATCAGGTAGTTCTCGTGGGTGCCGTAGGAGGCGCCCTTGCCGTCGATGTTGTTCTTGTACAGCTGCAACCGCGGTGCACCCGGAACGCTCGCGACATGGCGGGCCGCGGCCTCCATCACCCGCTCCCCCGCCTTGTCCCAGATCACCGCGTCCATCGGGTCGGTGACCTCGGGTGCGGAGTACTCGGGGTGGGCGTGGTCGACGTAGAGGCGGGCACCGTTGGTGAGGATCATGTTCGCCGCACCGATCTCGTCGGCATCGATGATCGGCGCCGGACCCGACCCCCGCCCGAGGTCGAAACCGCGGGCGTCGCGCAGCGGCGACTCCACCTCGTAATCCCAGCGTGTGCGCTTGGCGCGGGGCACTCCCGCGGCCGCCGCATAGGCGAGTACCGCCTGGGTGGAGGTCATGATCGGGTTTGCGGTCGGGTCCCCGGGAGCCGAGATGCCGTACTCGACCTCGGTTCCGATGATTCGCTGCATCCCTTGAGGGTAGATGTCGGCATGCGATGTCACCGATCGCACCCGCCGGTGGTTCACCGCGGGGTGCCTCCGGACACCGCCCCGCACAGGCATACGCAGCGGATACCGTCGTCGCTCACGGTGCACCCGCGCGCCGACGTCGGTACCGTTCACGCCGTGAAAGCCTTTCGTCGGTTCACCATCCGGATCCCGCTCCCCGCCGACCTCGCCGACCTCGATGTCCTGGCCCGCAACCTGCGCTGGGTGTGGCACAGCGCGACACAGGATCTGTTCGCCACGATCGACCCCGAGTTGTGGCACGCCTGTGCCGATCCGCTCCGACTGCTCGACGAGGTCGATCCGGCGCGCTTGGTCACCCTGGCAGCCGACGACGACTTCCGGTCGCGACTGACGAAGGTGCGTGGAGAGCTCGAGTCCTACCAGGCGGCGCCGCAGTGGTTTGGCACGCAGCAGCAGGCAGGTGCGGATATGCCTGCGGGTATCGCATATTTCTCGATGGAATTCGGCATCTCGGAGGTTCTGCCGATCTATTCCGGTGGGCTCGGCATCCTCGCCGGCGACCATCTGAAGGCGGCGTCGGATCTGGGGCTGCCGCTGATCGGCGTCGGACTGTTCTACCGCTCCGGCTACTTCCGGCAGGGCCTGACGCACGATGGCTGGCAGATCGAACGCTACCCGGTCAACGATCCCGGTCTGCTGCCGCTGGAATTGCTGACCGACGACGCCGGCCGGCCGGTCGACATCACTGTCTCGATGCCCGGCGGGCGCACCTTGCACGCGCAGGTCTGGGTGGCGACGGTGGGCCGGATCCCGTTGTTGCTCTTGGATACCGACGTCCCCGGTAACGACGACGAGTTGCGATCGGTCACCGACCGCCTCTACGGCGGCGATCAGGCTCATCGAATCCGGCAGGAGATCCTGCTGGGCATCGGCGGGGTGCGCGCCCTGCGCGTATTCATCGCCCGCACCGGGCGGCCGGAACCGACGGTGTTCCACATGAACGAAGGGCACGCCGGCTTCCTCGGCGCCGAACGGGTCCGCGAGCTCGTGGAGTCGGGGCTGGACTTCGGGTCGGCCGAGTCGGTGGTGCGGGCGTCGAACATATTCACCACACACACTCCGGTCCCGGCCGGCATCGACCGCTTTCCCCGGGACCTGGTGTCGCACTACCTCGACCCCGATCCAGGCGGCGTGTCCCGGCTGCTGCCCGGACTGCGCGCGGCCGCCGTACTCGAACTAGGCAATGAAGATGACCACGGCGTATTCAACATGGCGCACATGGGCTTTCGGCTCGGGCAGCGATCGAATGGAGTGTCGCGGCTGCACGGTGAGGTCAGTCGTGAGATGTTCGCCGGTCTATGGCCGGGATTCGACGCCGACGAGGTGCCGATCGGCGCGATCACCAACGGTGTGCACGGATTCACCTGGGTGGCACGGCCGTGGCGCGATCTCATCGGCGACGACGAGGACTCGGCCGCGCAAGAATACTCCACACTGCCGGCGAGTGACCTGTGGAGGACACGGCAGACGCTGCGCGCCGGACTGGTCGCCGAGGTCCGCCGTCGCGCCCAGGCCAGCGGCCGCGACCGCGCATTCAGTGAGCTCGAATTGGGTTGGACCGCCGAACTTTTCGATCCGGACATCCTGACGATCGGGTTCGCGCGACGCGCGGCGACCTACAAACGGTTGACGCTGATGCTGCGCGACCCGGATCGTCTCAAGCGCATCCTCACCGACCCGCAACGACCGGTCCAGCTGGTGATCGCAGGTAAGGCACATCCGGCCGACGACGGCGGCAAGGCGCTCATCCAGCAGGTGGTCCGGTTCACCGAAGATCCGGCGGTCCGCGACCGCATCGTGTTCCTGCCGGACTACGACATCTCGATGGCGCGCCACATCTACGCCGGATGCGACGTGTGGCTCAACAACCCGGTCCGCCCCATGGAGGCGTGTGGAACGTCGGGGATGAAGTCTGCGCTCAACGGCGGCCTGAACCTGTCGATCCTCGACGGGTGGTGGGACGAGATGGCCGACGGCGAGAACGGCTGGGCCATCCCGTCGGCGCAGGGCGTCACCGATGAGCCCCGACGTGACGACCTGGAGGCGCAAGCCCTCTACTCGCTGCTGGAGGATTCGGTGATCCCGCTCTTCTACGCACGCGACGGCGACGGGCTGCCCGGACGCTGGGTGGAGATGGTGCGTCACACCCTGTCGGTGCTCGGCCCCAAGGTGCTGGCCTCACGGATGGTCCGCGACTACACCACCGAGCGCTACGTTCCGGCCGCGCTCGAGTTCGCCGCGGCGATCGCCGACGACTACGCGGCCGCCCGCGACCTGGCGGCCTACCGCAGGCGCGTGCAGGCGGCGTGGCCGTCGGTGACGCTCGCGGGGATCGACGAGTCCCGCGAGCCGGGTGGTGCGCCGTTGCACCTGACCGCTCGGGTCGCGCTCGGTGGCATGGCCGCCGACGAGGTGAAGGTCGAGGCCGTACTCGGCCCGGTCGGCGACAACGGCGACATCTCCGACCCGGCTGCCACCGAGATGACACCGGTCGACGGGCCGGACGCGTCGGGGCGGGTCCGCTTCGCCGCCGACGTCCACCCTCACCGTTCGGGCACACTCGGCTACACCGCGCGCGTACTACCGAGGCACCGGCTGCTCGCCGCCGACGCCGAACTCGGCCTGGTGCGCTATCCGGCTCCGGCGGGCGGCTGAGGGCGACCGATCCGCATCTCCACTGCCGGTGAGTTGGGCTGTGTCAGCGGCCGATTCGGGTGAGCAGTCGTTCCCAGTTCGCGGAGCCGATCGCGGCTTGGTCCGCCGGCTCGGGCGCACCCGCCCGCAGGAAGGTGCGCACCGGACCGGACAGCGGCACGAACGGATAATCCGCAGCGAACAGAATTCGTTCGATGCCGATCGTTTCGATCGTCCACCGCAGGTACTTCTCGCTGAGAATGCCGCTGGGGGTGACGAATACGTTGGTACGCAGGTAGTCCGAGACCGGCCGTTCCAGCCCGGCGACGGCGGTGAGGTTGGTGTCGATGCGGTCCAGGAAGAACAACATCAGCTCTCCCCAATGCCCCACGATGACTTGTAGATTCGGCAACCGGTCGAACACTCCGGACACGATGAGGCGTAGCAGTTCGATGCCGCAGTCGTAGTGCCAGCCGACGCCGTGGGTGGCCAGGGCGGAGTCGAGGGGCGCGCCGAGCCCACCGTAGTACGCCTTACGCACGGTGCGCGGCGGCGACTGAGGGTGCAGATACAGTGGTGCGCCCAGCGCGGCGGCCGCCTCCAGCAACGGTGAGAACTCCGGGTCGTCCAGGTGCCGCTCCCGGGTACGGCCGAAGATCATGGCCCCGTGCAGACCGAGCTGGTTCACTGCACGATCAAGTTCTGCCGCAGCGGCTTCCGGTGCCGGGGTGGCCAGCGTCGCGAATGCCTGGAAACGATCCGGACGGGTGCGGACGGCGTCGGCGAGCCGATCGTTGACGTCGCCCTGCAGGGCGACGGCGTCGGCCGGCTCGAGGTTCTGCAGACCCGGCGCGGTCAGCGACAGGACCTGCATATCGATGCCGGCGGCATCCATTGCCATGATGCGTTCGTCATCGATCTCGCTCAGCAGGCGGCCGCTTTCTCCCTGGGTGGACGGAGTCAGGGCCAGATCGCGCAGGCGCGGCGGCAGGTTGCGCCAAGCAGCCACGACCTCAGGGGTGACCATGTGCTCCTCCAGAGCGATGACACGGTATCGGCTCGGCATCAGTTCGGCTCCTTGTGGTCGGTGAGCGTTCGGTCGGTATGGGTTGGGTCGGTAAGGGTTGGGTCGGTGAGGATTCGGCCGGTGAGGATTGAGCCAGCGGCACATCGGCCGCTCTTCATCACGTCGCGAGAAGTTCCGGGGTGAACAGCTCGTCACAGGTCAGGCGCCGAGCCGACAATCCTTGTTCGAAGTGGTATCTGAGGACGGTGTCGAGCGTCGTGCGGTTGTTCTCGAGTCCGTAGGGCCACCAGTCCGCCGGGAACATATCGGCGTTGCGATCGAACAGTGCGTTGGTCCACGGGAGCATCGTGCGAATCTGGTAGACCTTGCGGCCGTTGCGATATCGATCCATGCCCGCGTCTTTGGCGGCCAAGTAGGCGTCATAGACGGTTCGGGCGAGGCCGGGGCGCGCCGTGACCAGCGACCGGGGCAGCACGACGGTGTGCATGATCGGAAAGATCGCCGTGCGGCGGTAGTAGTCGCGTTCGACGGCCTCGTGGTCGGGAAACAGCCGGGCCACGTGCGGGGATCGGCCCATCACGCACTGCGGAACGTTGGCCGAGATGAGCGCATCGATCTCGCCGCTGTCGAGCATCGCGCTCAGTGAGCGTCCGGGCGGCGCCTGTTCGACCTGTACGTCCGCAGGGTGCGGCTGGGGGACGAAATCGAAGGGCGGTGCCGGCCGGTCCAGGCCGCCGATCACCCAGCGGCATCGGTCCGGGGTGACACCGTAGTCGTCGGACAATATCCCTTTGGCCCAGACACCCGAGTCCTGGCCGTACATGCCGAACTCCCCCACCGTTTTTCCGGCGAGGTCTTCGGGGCGGGAGATCCCGCTCGCGGTGTTGATGAAGATGGCCGAGTGGCGGAAGACCCGTGCGGGAAAGGCGGGGATCGCGACGAACGGCGGCTCGTCCGAGTCGAGCGTGCGCAAGTAGACGGTGAGTCCGAGTTCGGCCACGTCGAACTCACGGTCGTGCACCATGCGGCGGAAGATATCGGAGACGATGTCCGCGCTCTCGATCGTCGCCTGGATTCCGTCGAAGGTGACGCTGCCGTCGAGTAGCGCCCGGGTGGTGTCGTAGGGCATCGTGCCCACGTGCAGTGTCGGCTCTGTCATTCGGACAGTCCCTTCTCGCGCAACGTATTCCATTCGATGTCGGACACGAAGATGTCCTCGGCGGTGAGTAGTTGTCGCGACAGTCCCTGCTCATGGTGGTAACGCAGGAAGGTGTTGACGGCCTTCTGGTTGGCATCGAGGCCGTACGGCCACCAGTCCTCGCCGAGCAACGCCCGATTCTCCGCGAAGAGCTCACTGAACCATGGGGTGATCACCGCCATGTGCTGCTTGGCGGCGCCCGCTCGATATTGTTCCTGCACCATGGCTTTCGCGTCGACGAACGCGCGATACACCGACTGCAGCAGCTCGCGTTCACCGGCCAGTTCACGGCGGATCGCGACGACATGCATCATCGGAAAGATGCCGGTTCGGCGGTAGTAGTCTCGCTCGACGGACTCGTAGTCGGTGAACAGCCGCCGGATCTTCTTCGTGGATCCGTCGATCAGGGCCGCCGGGACATCGACCGACAGCAGCGCGTCGATCTCACCCGTTTCGAGCATCGCGGCCAGGGTCCGACCCTCTTCGACATGGCGGACGTCGACGCCGGCCGGCGGGGGCTGGGGAATCCAGTCGAAGGCCGGGATCGGGTGGTCGGTACCACCGATCACCCAGCGCATCTGGTCGGGTGTGACGCCGTATTCCTCGGCGAGGACGCCCTTCATCCAGACACCCGGGTCACTCCCCCACAGCGCGAATTCCCCGACCGTTTTGTCCACGAGGTCCGCCGGTGTCTCGATTCCACTGTCGGCGTTGACGAACAAAGCCGAGTGCCGGAAGTTGCGGTTCGGAAAGATCGGCAGCGCCAGGAACGGTGAATCGTCCAGGTCGAACATGCGCAGGAAGTAGGTCATCCCGAACTCGGCGATGTCCAGTTCGCCGCCGGCCATGCGCTGGAAGACATCCGAGATCAGCGGCGAGGTGTGCAGGGTGACCTCCGCCCCATCGATCGCGACTCGCCCGTCGAACAGTGGCTCGGTGTGTTCGTACCGGTACACACCCAGGTCACGCTTCCGAGCGGCCATGGTGGTCCTCCTGCTCGTCGGTGGCCGCTTCCGTGAACGGCCCTTCACTTTTATGATGACGAGAGCAACTCGACCCCGTCAAGGCGAATGCTCATTCATTTTACGAAAGGACGTGTGACCTGTGCCACGCATCACTGCCGAACAGCGCGAAGCGAACCGTGCTCAGATTGTGGCGGCGGCTCGTCGCTGCTTTTCCCGTGATGGGTTCCACCAAACGTCGATGCCCGACATCGCGGCCGAAGCGGGTCTGTCGGTGGGGGCTCCTTACCGCTACTTCGCCGGCAAGGAGGAAATCATCCTCGAGATAGCCGGTGACGCGTTCCGGGTGATGTTCGCCCCGGTCGAGCGGCTCGCCGACAACGCCGACGTCACGATTGCCGATCTGGTCGCGGCGGCGGTCGATCCGGTGAGCGGAGACTCCGCCACCGACGCGGCAGGCCGATCGGTGCCCGTCGACGAACTCCTGCGCTGCGTTGTGCAGGCGTGGGGTGAACTGCTGCGAAACGAAGGGCTACGGCGCCAGGCGTCGGCGGGCTTCGAGCACGTTCGCGAACGCATCGCAGACGCACTCCGCAACGGGCAGCGAATCGGAAACGTGCCGGCGGGACTCGATCCCGATCGCGGAGCCCGGTTGGTGATGGCCTTGCTACACGGATTCGTACTGCAGCACGCAGCCTTCGGGCCGATCGACACCGCCGGCTTTGCCGACGACGTCAGGGTCATACTCGCCGGCGCCGCACTGCCCCGCCGTGATCGCTGATCAGCTCCGGACTCAGCGCTTTTTGAGCCGAAGTCGCGAGTAGGTGAACATGTACAGGATGGCCGCGATCGCCAGCAGCACCCCGAAGGCCAGCCCGGCGTGGGCGCCCGACGTCTCCCAGAGGCTCACCTTCTGAGTGGCGTCCGGGTTGATCGACGGAAGATCGACCGCGCCCGCAGCGGCCACATACCCCCAGTACGACGGGAAGATCCACGAGAGCTGCTGCAAGCCGGGCTTGTCCAGGGCGAACAGGCCGCCGCAGAACACCAGCTGCACCATGATCACGATGACCAGCGGCGGCATCACCTGCTCGTTGGATTTCACCGCCGCCGAGATCGCCAGACCCACCAGGGTCGACACGCAGGCCAGGGCGGCTATCGAGACGAACAGTGCGACCGCAGGCGGCAGCAGCGGACCACCCAGCGTGGGCAGGCCGCGACCGGCGAAGGTGATGGCCACCATCACCGCGCTCTGCAGGATGGCGGTGACGAAGAAGACCACCACCTTGGCCCAGAGGTATGCCCCCGGCCGTAGGCCCACCGCCCGTTCCCGCTCGAAGATGTCGCGCTCGCCGACGAGATCGCGCACCGTCAGCGCTGCCCCCATGAACGCGGCGCCGACCACCAGCACCACCAGGATCTGTACGGCCTCCACCGGATCGTTGGCCGCTGGACGCGGCGGGATCAGGTTCGGATCGGATTTGAGTTTCTGCCCGAAGCCGTCGCTGCCCGGGATGACGAGGGTGAGCAGACCCAGCACCACCGGCAGCAGCACCAGAAACGCCAGATAGCCGACGTCGGCGAAGATCAGACGCACCTGCCGCCGGCCGATCGTGCTCGACTGCCGCGCAAAACTGGTCTGCGGCACCGGGATCGGCGGGCCGGGTGGTCGCGGTGGTGGTGGCGGCGCGGGGGCGCGCCGACCCTGCAGGTACCGCATGTGCGCGGTGTCGGGCGCGTCGGCGACGAACGCGAAGATCTCGGCCCAGTCGGCGGTACCCATCGCGGCACCGACCTCGGCCGGCGGACCACAGAAGGCGGTCTTTCCGCCGGGAGCGAGCAGCAGCACCTGATCGCACATCGACAGGTAGGTCAGCGAGTGCGTGACCACGAGAACGACGCGTCCGGCATCGGCGAGGCGCCGCAGGGTCGACATCACCTGACGGTCGAGGGCCGGGTCGAGCCCGGACGTCGGCTCGTCGAGAATCAGCAGTGACGGGCCGGTGAGCAACTCCATCGCGACCGAAGCGCGCTTCTGCTGGCCACCGGACAGCTTCTCCACACGTGTGTCGACGTGCTCGGTGAGCTGCAGTTCGGCGAGCACCCCGTTGATGACGTTGTCGCGGTCGGCCTTGGACAGGTCGGGTGGCAGCCGCAACTCGGCGGCGTATCGCAATGCCTGCCGCAAGGTGAGCTTGTGGTGCAGCACGTCCTTCTGCGGCACCATTCCGATACGTGTACGCAGTGCGTCGTATTCGGCGTGGACACTGCGGCTTTCGAAGGTGACCTGTCCGCTCGTCGGCGAGTTCAGCCCGGCGACGATCCGCGAGACCGTCGACTTACCCGCTCCCGACGGACCGATGATCGCGGTCAGCGACCCCGGCCCGGCGGTGAATTCGACGTTCTGCAGCAACTTCTTGCCGCCGTCGACCACCAGACTGATCCCGTGTACCTGCAAGCCGCCGGCCACCACATCCTGGGCCTGCCCACGCATCAGGCTGCCGCCGGAGACGACGAAGTCGCTGTTGCCGATGGTCACCACGTTGCCGTCGGTCAACCGGACCCGGCTGACGCGTTGTCCGTTGACGTAGGTGCCGTTGACGCTTCTGAGGTCTTCGATGTACAGACCGTCGGGGCGGGTCAGGACCCGGGCGTGGTGCCGTGATGCGAGGACGTCACTGACGACGATGTCGTTGTCCGGCGTGCGGCCGATGGACTGCACACCGGCGAGCGAGATCGTCTCGCGTCCGGGCCGCTTGTCGCGTCCGGGCAACTGATAGATCGCCGACACGTTTTGTTTGAGGGCCTGCAGGTGTGGCGCGTCCGCCAGTTGGGCCGACACCGGGGCCACCGCACCAGACGGGTAGGAACCGGGTGCGGGTACCCGCATCGGCATGCGGGCCGACGATCCGGCCGGCGCGGCGGGCACCGGGGCCCCAGCGGGTGCGGCGGGCCGCCCGGGTCCTGGGTTGGGGGCCGGATGTGCGGCCGGACCGGGACCGGAGCGGGCCGGCGCAGGCGGCGCGAATCCCCGTGGCGGCGGCGCGTCGGGCATCGGGCGCGCCTGCGCCCCCAACTGCGGTCCGGCGGGAGCCACGGCATCCAGGGCGACCTGGACCGTCGGGCCGGTCGCCGCATCTCCGAGCCGGAAGGTGACTGCGCCGGTCAACGCCAGTTCGGACACCCGCTGGGGTCCGTTGAAGAAGCCGTTGGTACTGCCGGCATCGACAGCCCACCAACCGGTCCCCCGCCACTCGATCGACAGATGATGGCGCGACACCAGTGGGTGATTGACCACGATGTCGTTGTCGGGGGTGCGGCCGATGCGGACGCGTGGTGAACCACCGAGGCTGTGGGTGGTCCCGGCGACGGTCAACCGGCCGGGAATCATCGAGACGCTGCTGTTCATCACCGACAGACTCTAGTGGGTCACCATGCCCGCGTCCCCGTTCCGTCGTGTGGACGACGGACACGTCACGTGTCGGCGCACCGTGGAGCCGCCCACACATGACGGCGGTCCGTCCCCCGGCCGGGGACGGACCGCCGTGCTTGCGAACGTTCTACAGATACTGTCCGGTGTTGGTCTCGGTGTCGATCGCCCGGCTCGCACCCGCGCTCTTCCCGGTGACCAACGTGCGGATGTAGACGATCCGCTCGCCCTTCTTGCCGGAGATGCGGGCCCAATCATCAGGATTGGTCGTGTTGGGCAGATCCTCGTTCTCCGCGAACTCGTCGAGGATGGAATCGAACAGATGCTGCACGCGCAGCCCCGGTGTGCCCGTGTCCAATTGGGACTTGATCGCGTACTTCTTGGCTCGGTCGACAACGTTCTGGATCATCGCGCCGGAGTTGAAGTCCTTGAAGTACATGATCTCTTTGTCGCCGTTGGCGTAGGTCACCTCGAGGAAGCGGTTCTCATCGCTCTCGGCGTACATCCGCTCGACGACCTTCTCGATCATCGCGTTCACGCAAGCCGTCCGGTCGCCGCCGAACTCACCGAGATCATCGGTATGCACCGGCAGCTGTTCGGTGAGGTACTTGGAGAAGATGTCGATCGCCGACTCCGCATCGGGGCGTTCGATCTTGATCTTCACGTCGAGCCTGCCGGGACGCAGGATGGCCGGATCGATCATGTCCTCGCGGTTGGAGGCGCCGATCACGATCACGTTCTCCAGGCCCTCGACACCATCGATCTCGCTGAGCAGCTGCGGCACGACGGTGGTCTCGACGTCGGAGGAGACGCCCGATCCGCGGGTGCGGAAGATCGAGTCCATCTCGTCGAAGAACACGATGACGGGGGTCCCCTCGGACGCCTTCTCGCGGGCGCGCTGGAAGATCAGGCGGATATGCCGCTCGGTCTCGCCGACGAACTTGTTGAGCAGCTCGGGGCCCTTGATGTTGAGGAAGTACGACTTGGCCTCCTTGGCGTCGTCGCCCCGCACCTCTGCGATCTTCTTGGCGAGGGAATTGGCCACCGCCTTCGCGATCAGCGTCTTACCGCACCCGGGCGGCCCGTAGAGCAGGACGCCCTTCGGCGGGCGCAGCGCATAGTCGCGGAACAGGTCCTTGTGCAGGAACGGCAATTCGACGGCGTCGCGGATCTGCTCGATCTGACGTCCGAGACCACCGATGTCCTCGTATCCGACGTCGGGCACCTCTTCGAGCACGAGGTCCTCGACCTCGGCCTTCGGTACACGTTCGAATGCGAAGCCGGCCTTGGTGTCGATGAGCAGGGAGTCGCCGGGGCGCAATGGGCGTCGGCGGCCGTCTTCGGCATCGACGTCGCCGAGCAACGGCTCG
The DNA here is from genome assembly GCF_049844915.1 of Gordonia sp. DT30. NCBI lineage: Bacteria > Bacillati > Actinomycetota > Actinomycetes > Mycobacteriales > Gordoniaceae > Gordonia > Gordonia sp. DT30. Next base: position 279,920 of record NZ_JBNCLY010000001.1, read on the forward strand.
GCCAACCACACCACCCGCTCTTCGTCGGCATGTCCGACGACCAGCGCCCGTCGACCGTCCCCGAGAACCTCTCGAAGACTGCTGATCTCGCCGACGGAGTCGAACTCGCACGCCTCGACGATGGTCAGGGCTTCGTTCAGCCGAAGCGTCTGGCCCTTGTGCAGAAGGTCGGTGTCGATATTCGGTGAGCACGTCAGCCGCATCTTGCGGCCGGAGGTGAACACGTCGACGGTCTGATCGGGATAGATCTCGAGCAACACCCCGTATCCGCTCGGCGGTTGACCGAGACGATCGACCTCCTCCCGCAACGCGACGAGTTGCTGCCGTGCCTCCTTGAGTGTTTCGAGGAGTTTCGCGTTGCGGGTGGTGAGACTGTCTACGCGATCCTGGAGATCCTGCGGATCGGCCGGCCGGGCGAACGATGAGCGCTCACGATCTGCCCGCGTCGGCAGTGGCGGGGTGTAGGCGGGCGTGAACGTGTCCCCCGATTCGGTGTCCCGCGCCTGTCGGGACTCGTTGGGGTCGTTGCCGCCCGTGTTCTCCACCGAGGCTTCATGGCGATCAGATTCGGTCATTACTGACTCCTCTCCCCGGCAATCACTCCCACTGAAGTGCTTTGCGCCGTAGCACCACGCTACCGGGATGAGGCCGAAAAGGTCGTCCACTGACCGACGACAAATGTTGGGGATGTGTTAAATGTGCGTCTTCGCAACGTAATCGCGAGGTCAGCAGATCGTTACGCTTGCGGTAGCGCGCCACGGGTGGGACGCCGTTGTGGCCGCAGCGTCGTCGTGCCGTCGGCGAGTCGCCGCGCGGTGATCAGAAACGCGGTGTGTCCTTGCATTCTGTGTTCGGGCCGGACCGCGAGCCCGACCGCGCTCCAGTCGCGTACCAGCGATTCCCACGCCCGCGGTTCGGTCCAGCATTCCTGTTGACGCAGGGACTCGATGACCCGGGACAACTGGGTGACCGTCGCCACGTACACCGTCAAGACGCCGCCTGGTTTCAAAATCGTTCGCACCACCTCGAGGTTCTCCCACGGCGCGAGCATGTCCAGGATGATGCGGTCGAATCGCTCGGCGTCGCCGACGTTCGCCAGGTCGTCGACAACCAGCGACCAGTTCGGCGGCGGGCCGGCAAAGAAGGTCTCGACGTTGCGCTGGGCGTATTCGGCGTGATCGGCCCGGATCTCGTAGGAGACGACCTCGCCACGGTCACCGACGGCACGGAGTAACGAGCAGGTCAGCGCGCCGGAACCGGCGCCTGCCTCGAGTACACGGGCGCCGGGGAAGATGTCGCCCTCGGTCACGATCTGGGCGGCATCCTTGGGGTAGATGACCTGCGCCCCACGTGGCATCGACAGGACGTAGTCGACCAGCAACGGGCGCAGCGCCAGGTACTGGGTTCCGCTCGTCGCCGCGACGATACTGCCCTCGGGAGCACCGATCAGATCGTCGTGGGCGATCGCCCCGCGATGCGTGTGGAATTGTTTGCCCGCTTCGAGGACCACCGTGAACTTGCGTCCCTTGGCGTCGGAGAGCTGGACCCGGTCGCCGACGGCGAATGCACCGCTCGATGCCATCAGACGGTGCTCTCGCGCGGCATGTGGTGGTCCTTCCGGGGCCAGTGTGACTCGTGTTATCCAGTGTGACAGGAGGTTTCCGCGGTCGGACGCCGGGGCCCGGATGTGCGCAGAATTGTCGCAGCCGCGCCCTACCCTGCCAAATGTGACGACCACAGTCTTGCCCGGGTCTGCCCAAGCGCACACCCCCACCACCGCAGCCGCACCGGACGGGGGCGCACCGGACGGGGGCGCACCGAACGAGGGGCGCGGACTCCTCGGCCGGCCGTTGGCGTTGTCGCCGTCACGCGCGGCGGACTTCAAGCAGTGTCCCCTGCTGTACCGGTACCGCGCGATCGACAGGTTCCCGGAGACCCCGACCAAGGCCCAGACCCGGGGCACGGTGATCCACGCTGCGCTGGAGAACCTCTTCGACATGCCCGCATCGCTGCGCACCCGCGAGTCCGCGGACTACCTCGTCGAGGGCGCGTGGGCGGCGATGTGCGAGGCCGATCCGAGCCTGGCCGAGCTGATCGGGCCCGGCGATCACGAGGCCTTTCTCGCCGAGGCCCACGGGCTCATCGCGAACTACTACCGCATGGAGAACCCGACGGCCTTTGACGCCGCCGCCGTCGAAGAGCACGTCGAGATCGAGGCCGATGACGTGCTGATGCGCGGCTTCATCGACCGGATCGACATCGCGCCCACCGGCGAGATCCGCGTGGTGGACTACAAGACCGGGCGAGCCCCCGGCGAGGCCTACGAGGCCAAGGCGATGTTCCAGATGAAGTTCTACGCGCTCGCGGTCCTGCGGATCCGCGGCGTCGTACCGCACCGGCTGCAGCTGATGTACCTGTCCGACGGGCAGGTTCTCACCTACACTCCCGACCGCGACGAACTCGAACGGTTCGGGCGGACCCTCTCGGCGATCTGGCAGGCGATCCGGGTGGCCGTGGCCACCGGCGATTTCCGGCCCCGCCCCTCACGGATGTGCCGCTATTGCGAACACCAGCGGCGCTGCCCGGAGTTCGGGGGAGAGATTCCCGAATACCCCGGTCCGCCTGCAGGTTTCACGGCCTGACCATTCCGCGGCGGTGACCGGGGCGAGTCAGGCGGCCGGCGACGATGCGGGCACGGAAGCACCGCCGGTCGTCGCGGCGCCGCCCTCGTCGGTCGATTGCCGGCCACCGCCCAGCGCAGGCTGTTCAGCCTCCGCCGGCCTCTGGGATTGCCGAGTCTCGGTTTGAGTCTGGGGCGCCGGGGTCTGCTGAGTCTGTGATGATGCGGTAGGCGCCTCCCGAGTTGGCGCGGTGCCCGTTTCGCCGGTCCCGGCAGGAGCCGTGCCCGGGTTGTCGCCGACCGCCGGCTCCGGTGCCCGATGGCGCCCCACCGTCGACGGAGCCGCCGCAGCCGCCACTGAGTCAGATGTTTGCGTCACCGTCGGCGAATTGGTCTGTCGGGCAGTCGGTCCGGCGTCGCTCGCGACGACCGGCACCGCCGCGTTGCCGACACCGGGTTCTTGCAGCGGATAGAAGGCGTTGTTCGCCTTGTCCCAGCGCTCGAGGTCGTCGGCGTCGTAGGTGACGCCGAGTTTGTCATCGATCAGCATGGTGAGCATGGTCAGCGGATGGTGATCGGGTTGGTAGACGAGGTAGGTGGTGTTGCCGTCGCGACTGTGGAGCCGCGTCGGTTCGTGGCTGTAGTCGATGAGGTTGCCGTAGTTGTCGACTCCCGCTCCGGAATGGATCGTGATGAATCCGGCCGCGTCGACGAGCAACGAGCTCACGGGGCGATACCACACCCACTGGAAGTTGCTCACCGGGTCACCGACGACGATGACCGACGTGACGGCCAGGTCTCGTCCGGTGGCGCCGGGATCGCGGGAGCCGTTCGACTCGGCCCCGAAGACGCTCAACACTGCGCCGATCGCCGGATGCCCGGCGACCCAGGCCTTGAGGCCCCACGGTGATCGGGGATCAGAGATCAGGATGACGTGCGATCTACTGGTGTCGATCGAACCGTCGGCCACCGCCTGCTCGGCGGCGTTACCGAGCGCCTCGGCGCCCTGCGAGTAGCCGGTATAGACCACGCGCGGTCCGTGCAGCGCCTCGAAGGCCACCATCACGGTGAGGTTGTTGGCCACCGCGATGTCCCGCGATTTGTCGTAGGACGGCGCAAAGAGCGGTAGCGCCACCTCGGCTTGTCCTGAGATGATCGGGCCGATGGCCTCGGGATAGTTGACGACGAGGGTTTGGCGGCCCGCGCGCATGCCCTTGATGCGCGGATACAAAGAGCCGTCGTCGGTACCCGGCGTGACGATCAGGATCGTGTTGCGGTCCGCCCCCGGATCACCGGTGTGGAGCCAGTCCGGGCAGGGTGGGGTCGAATCCGTGGGGCCGCTCTGGTCATCGGCGCCACCGGTGGGGACGGGGCAGTCGTCCGGCGTCGCAGCTCGTACGACGTTCTGGTTCTCGAGCCACGTGATGGTGTCGGTGGTGCCGGCGCCGGCCGTCGTCGAAGACACCGTCATCGGCAGGACGGCTCCGAGACATACCGCGCAACTCACTGCGGCACCCGCGGCGGCCTTTCGGACTTTCTGCAACGTCTCACCTCTACTTCGATTACTTCGATCGCCGCCCGGATCGGTGCGGGCCCACCAGACGATCCGGCGACATGCGCTATTCGCATACCAAAATCTCCTGTGGTGAACAAAATAGAGTTTGGACGATTGATCCACCGCACCGCCTTCGTGGACACAAAGATTCCCCCGAACGGACGAATGATTGAGTCCGTTCGCACGACAGACTCCGAACGCCGCCCCTGCGGCCGCGGATTCGTCGACTCACCTAGAGTCGGGACCGTGGAGAGCAGCTACTACGTTCGGGTCCCCGCGTCTGAGATCGATACCGGCGCCGCCGATTCCGCGGACGGCGTCGACTACTTCCGGCCGACGGCGGCCACCACCAGCCCCTGGTCGGCCGACATCCAGCACGGCGGGCCGCCGACCGGGCTGTTGATGCGGGCGCTCGGGCAGGTCGCACCGGATCCGTCGATGCACTTCACCCGGGTGACCACCGAGATTCTCGGTGCGGTCGGTCTCGGTGTGAATCGGGTGCGTGCGCAGGTGCTCCGCCCCGGGCGGCGGATCAGCGTGGTCACTGCCGAGCTCGACGTGCAGCAGCCCGGCGGTGCCTTCCGCACCGTCGCGCGGGCGGTGGCGTGGCAGATGCGCGCGCACGACACGTCGGCCGTGGCGCAGGCGCGACCCCGGTTGCGGCCCACACCGGACGAACTCCATCGCACACTCGGGGTCACCTCCCACAGCTCACTCGGAGTCGACTGGGGCACCGAGGGATTCATCGGTACGACCGAGATCGCGGTGGCCGGCGACGGTGCGGGTGACACCCCGGCGGTCTGGCTACGGCCGGCGATCGAGTTGGTGGCCGGGGAGAAGACCTCCGACCTCGAGTCGGTCATGACCGTCGTCGACGTCGCCAACGGGCTCGGAACCCGCCTGCGGCCCGACCAATGGACCTGGATGAACACCGACACCACCGTGCACTTCACGGCGGTACCGACCGGTCCGTGGCTCGGTATCGACGCCGACCTCGCCGCCGGGCCCGACGGCTTCGGCGCGACCTTCGCCGACCTCTACGACGTCGACGGGTTCATCGGGCGCTCGGCCCAGACGGTGCTGCTCGACCAACGCTGACGCCGGCCCGGCGGGCAGGCCCGCCGCATCCGGTCAGAACCGGCAGGAGCGGATGTCGGAGGCCAGGATCGCCCGCACCCCCAGCTCGGAGAGCTCGTCCATCAGATTCTGGTGGGTCTTGCGGGGCACCATCGCCCGCACCGCGACCCAGTCCGGGTCGGCCATCGGCGCCACCGTCGGCGACTCCAGGCCCGGCGTCAGGGCGATGGCCTGGTCGAAGATGGCGCGCGGGCAGTCATAGTCGATCATCACGTACTGCTGGCCGAACACCACGCCCTGCACCCGTTTGACGAACTGGCGGGCACGCTTGTCGAGGTCGGCGCCGGCGCGGCTGATCAACACACCTTCGGAGTCGCACAGCGACTCACCGAACGCGACCAGCCCGTGTTGGCGCAGCGTCCGCCCCGACCCGACGACGTCGGCGATGGCGTCGGCGACACCGAGTTGGATGGAGATCTCGACGGCACCGTCGAGTCGGATGATCTCGGCAGCGTTGATCCCGCGGGCCGACAGGTCGCCGCGCACGAGGTTCGGGTACGAGGTGGCGATCCGCTTGTCCGCTAGGTCGGCGACGTCCCACTGCTGACCGGCAGGCGCGGCGTAGCGGAAACTCGAGCTGCCGAAGCCCATCGCGAGCTCCTCGTCGACGGCGGCACCGGAGTCGAGGGCGAGGTCGCGCCCGGTGATGCCGAGGTCGAGGGTGCCCGCCCCGACGTAGATGGCGATGTCCTTGGGACGCAAGAAGAAGAATTCGACGTCGTTGGTGATGTCGAGAACCGTGAGGTCTTTTGCGTCGGTGCGTTTGCGGTAGCCGGCCTCGGCCAGCACCGCGGCCGCGGACTCGGAAAGGGAACCCTTGTTGGGTACGGCGACTCGCAGCATGTTCACTCCAGGGTTTGCGAGATGAGCGGGTGGGGGCAATCGGTGGGCCGCGCCCGGAGGGGACGCGACCTACAGATGGCGGTACACGTCGCTCAGTGACAGACCCCGCTTGATCATCATCACCTGCAACCAGTAGAGCAGTTGGGAGATCTCCTCCCCCAGCGACTCGTCCGACTCGTGTTCGGCGGCCAGCCACACCTCGCCGGCCTCCTCGATGATCTTCTTGCCGAGCGTGTGCACGCCCGCATCGAGGGCGGCGACCGTTCCGCTGCCGGCCGGGCGGGTCTGCGCCTTGTCGGTCAACTCGGCGAACAGCTCGTCGAAGGTTTTCACGAGTACCTATCCTCGCATGTCGGGAGTGGCGAGTTCGGCGAGGGTGACCCCGACCAGTGACGTCCGGAACTCCCGCAACGGCCCGGCCGGTACCGGGGAGGTCGACGGGACCACCAGGGTGAGACATCCGGCCGCGGTCGCCGATGCCGCGCCCGTCGGTGAATCCTCGACCGCACGGCAGCGGCCGGGATCGACACCGAGCAGCGCAGCCGCCTTCCGGTAGGGGTCGGGAGCAGGCTTGCCGGCGATCACCTCGTCCCCGCAGACCGTGGCGGCGAAGTAGTGCCGCCCGATGGTGTCGAGCGCCTGCTCGGTGAGCTCACGCACCGTGTTGGTCACCAGCGCCATCGGGATCCCCGCCGATGCCACGAGCTCGAGGGTTTCGCGCGCACCCGCCCGCCACGGGAGGTCGATGGCGAACAGTTCGGCGACACGATCGAGCAGGCGGCGTTCGTCACCGGCATGGTCACGTTCGCCCGGCGCGAGGGCGGCCGCATCGTAGACCTTGTCGAGCGCGTCGCGCATCGAGTTCCCGAGCGTGGACTCACGCAGCTCGGTGGTCATCGGATATCCGTACCGCGCCGACAGTTCGGCGACCGCCACGTCCCACAATCGCTCCGAATCGAGCAGGGTGCCGTCCATGTCCCACAGGACGGCGGCGGGCGATCGACGATCAGCGGAGGGCGGCACCACGAAATCATCGCCGATTGCGTGCCTGCGCACCCAATCCGGTGGCGCCGGTCACCGTACCGACGCGCGCCATGTGACGTACCTCAGGTGTTGAAGTACTTCGCCTCCGGGTGATGCAGTACGAACGCATCCGTCGACTGCTCCGGGTGTAGTTGCAGCTCCTCGGAGAGCTCCACGCCGATGCGTTCGGGCTCGAGCAGCGCGATCATCTTGGCGCGGTCCTCGAGGTCCGGGCAGGCGCCGTAACCGAACGAGAAACGCGCACCCCGGTATTCGAGGTCGAAGAAGCCCTGTGCGTCTTGCGGATCCTCGGCGTCGACGCTCCGGTCGGTGAACCGCATTTCGCTGCGTACCCGCTGATGCCAGTACTCGGCGAGCGCCTCGGTCAGCTGCACGCTGATGCCGTGCACCTCCAGGTAGTCCCGGTAGGCGTCGCGGGCGAACAACGCGTTGGCGAAGTCGGCGATCGGCTGGCCCATTGTCACCAGCTGGAGCGGCAGCACGTCGACGCGGCCGTCGGCAACCGCGGCCTCGCGCGAGCGCACGAAGTCGGCGATGCACAGGAAACGCGATCGCTGCTGCCGGGGGAAGGTGAACGAGAACCGTACCGGTGCATCGGGTTCGGGTTCGGTGAGTACATGCACCGTGTCGCCCTCGCTGACCGCCGGGAAGTAGCCGTACACGACGGCGGCGTGCGCCAGGATACCCTCTGTCGACAGTCGGTCGATCCATTCACGCAGTCGCGGCCGGCCCTCGGACTCGACCAGGTCTTCATACGATGGGCCCTCGCCGCCACGTACGCCGCGTAATCCCCACTGGCCCAAGAACAATGCCCGCTCGTCGAGGAATTGACGATAGTCCGCGACCGGGATGCCCTTGACGATCCGGGTGCCCCAGAACGGCGGAGTCGGGATCTCGTTGTCGGCGGCCACATCCGAACGCGCCGGGACCTCGACGGGTACCTCGGCCGCCTTACGCTTGGCGGCGATCCGCTTGGAACGTTCGTGGCGGGCCTTGCGGTCGGCCGCCTTCTTCGCGGCCGCGATGGAATCGGCGCTCTCCGGCACCGACCCGCCACCGCGCTTGAGCGTCATGATCTCGTCCATCAGGCGCAGACCTTCGAAGGCATCTCGCGCGTAGTGAACGTCTCCCTCATAGGTGTCGGAGAGGTCGTTCTCCACATAGGTCCGGGTGAGGGCGGCGCCGCCGAGAAGCACCGGGTAATTGTCGGCGAGCCCGCGCGAATTGATTTCCTGGAGGTTCTCCTTCATCACCACGGTCGATTTGACGAGCAGTCCGGACATGCCGATCACGTCGGCGCGCTTGTCCTCGGCAGCCTCGAGAATCGTCGAGATCGGTTGCTTGATACCGAGATTGACGACCTCGTAGCCGTTGTTGGACAGGATGATGTCGACGAGGTTCTTGCCGATGTCGTGCACGTCGCCCTTGACGGTAGCGAGCACAATCCGGCCCTTGCCGTCCTCGTCGGTGGCTTCCATGTGCGGTTCGAGGTGTGCCACCGCGGTTTTCATCACCTCGGCGGACTGCAGCACGAACGGCAACTGCATCTGACCCGAGCCGAACAGCTCGCCGACTGTCTTCATCCCGGACAACAGGGTCTCGTTGATGATCGCCAACGGTGGCTTCTCGGTCATCGCCTCGTCGAGGTCGGCCTCGAGTCCGTTGCGTTCGCCGTCGACGATGCGCCGTTCGAGGCGCTCGAACAGCGGCAGCCGCGCGAGTTCCTGTGCCCGGGACTCCCGGGCCGAGGCCGCTGACACACCCTCGAACAGCGACATCAGCTTCTGGAGCGGGTCGTAGCCCTCGCGCCGGCGGTCGTACACGAGGTCCAGGGCGACCTCGCGGTGTTCGTCGGGGATCTTGTTCATCGGCAGGATCTTCGACGCGTGCACGATCGCCGTGTCCAGGCCGGCCTGCACGCATTCGTGCAGGAACACCGAGTTGAGTACCTGCCGCGCAGCCGGATTCAAGCCGAACGAGATGTTGGAGATGCCGAGGGTGAAGTGCACATCGGGGTGTGTCTCGTGCAGGCGGCGGATCGCCTCGATCGTCTCGGCACCGTCCCGGCGGACCTCCTCCTGACCGGTGGAGATCGGGAAGGTGAGCGTGTCGAGGATGATGTCCTCCTCGGCCAGCCCCCAATTGGCGGTGATGTCGGCGATGAGCCGCTCGGCGACGCTGACCTTCCAGTCGGCGGTGCGCGCCTGGCCTTCCTCGTCGATGGTCAGCGCGACGACAGCAGCGCCGTGCTCGACGACCAGCCGCATGATCCGGGAGAAGCGCGAGTCCGGGCCGTCACCGTCCTCGTAGTTGACCGAGTTGACCGCGCACCGGCCGCCCAACGCCTCGAGTCCGGCCCGGATGACCTCGGGTTCGGTGGAGTCGAGCATGATCGGCAGCGTCGAGGCCGTCGCGAACCGCCCGGCGAGTGCGGTCATGTCCACTGCGCCATCGCGTCCGACGTAGTCGATGTTGAGATCGAGCATGTGGGCGCCGTCGCGAGTCTGTTCCTTGGCGATGTCGAGGCACCGCTGGTAGTCCTCGGCGAGCATCGCATCCCGGAAAGCCTTGGAGCCGTTGGAATTCGTGCGTTCGCCGATCACCAGGAAGCTGGCGTCCTGATCGAAGGGAACTGCGCTGTAGAGCGAGGAGATCTCCGCGGTGTGCTCAGGCGTGCGAATGGCCGGAGTGCTCTCGGCGACGGCCGCGGCCACCTGCCGGATGTGTTCGGGGGTGGTACCGCAGCAGCCGCCGACAAAGCTCAGCCCGAACTCGCCGATGAAGCCGCCGAGTGCACCCGCCAGCTCGTCGGGTTGCAGCGGATACTCCGCGCCATCGGGTCCCAGTGTCGGGAGCCCGGCATTGGGCATCACCGACACCGGGATGCGTGCATTTCGCGACAGATACCGCAGGTGTTCGCTCATCTCTGCGGGTCCGGTCGCGCAGTTCAAGCCGATCATGTCGACGCCGAGCGGCTCGATCGCCGCCAGCGCCGCGCCGATCTCCGACCCGAGCAGCATCGTGCCCGTCGTCTCGACCGTGACATGCGAGATGATCGGAATCCGCCGTCCGAGTTCGGCCATTGCCGAGCGCGCGGCCACGACGGCGGCCTTCACCTGCAGCAGATCCTGGGAGGTCTCGATCAGAATGGCGTCGGCGCCGCCGTCGAGCATTCCCGCCACGCACTCGAAGTAGGCGTTCCGGATCACTTCGAAGGTGGTGTGGCCGAGGCTGGGGAGCTTGGTGCCGGGCCCGACCGACCCGAGCACGAACCGATCGGTCCCGTCGGCGGACGGGCCCATCTCGTCGGCGACGCCCCGGGCGATGGCGGTGCCCTTGTAGGACAGCTCACGGATCCGGTCGGCGATGTCGTAGTCGCCGAGATTGGACTGGTTGCAGCCGAAGGTGTTGGTCTCCACGGCGTCGGCACCGGCCTCGAAGTACGCCCGGTGGATGCCTTCGAGTACGTCGGGCCGGGTGTCGTTGAGGATCTCGTTGCAGCCCTCGAGGCCCGCGAAATCGTCCAGTGTCAGGTCGGCGGCCTGCAACATGGTGCCCATCGCGCCGTCCCCGACAAGCACGCGACGCGACATCGCCGACAGGAAGGTCGTGTCGTGATTGGTGGGCTGCGGTGTATGCGAGGACATGATGGTCAGAGTAGTTCGCTCTCTTTTGCGGTTCGGCCGTAGGCTGGATCAGTGAACGCTGAGCAGATGTCGAACCTTCCCCGCCTGCGCAGACCTCTCTTGCTGGCCGCCTTCGAGGGATGGAACGACGCCGGCGACGCCGCGAGCGCCGCCGTGGAACATCTCGCACTCATGTGGGACGCACGTCCACTGGCCGAGATCGGATCCGACGACTACTACGACTTCCAGGTGAACCGCCCGACGATCAAACAGATCGACGGAGTGACCCGGCGGATCGAATGGCCCACCACATCCATCTCCTACTGCAGCCCGCAAGGGGCTGACCGGGACATCCTACTCGTACGTGGTATCGAGCCCAACATGCGCTGGCGGGCCTTCTGCGGCGAGATCGTCGACTACGCCGAAGCCCTCGATGTCGAGACGACCGTCATGCTCGGCGCCCTGCTCGCCGACACTCCACACACCCGTCCGGTGCCGGTCACCGGCAGCGCTTACAGCAGCGACGCCGCCCAGCGGTACAACGTCGCCGAGAGCCGCTACGAGGGCCCGACCGGCATCACCGGGGTGCTCCAGGACCTGTTGGTGCAGGCCGGCGTCCCCGCGGTGTCGTTCTGGGCGGCCGTCCCCCACTACGTCTCGACGCCCCCGAACCCGAAGGCGACGGTTGCACTACTGACCCGTGTCGAGGAGGTCCTCGACATCGAGGTGCCGCTGGGCACACTGCCCGAGCAGGCCGAGGAGTGGGAGCAGGCGGTCACGGAGATGACCGAGGACGACGAGGAGATCGCCGAGTACGTCCGGGGACTCGAAGAACGCGGAGACGCCGAGATCGACACCGATGAGGTCATGGCCAAGATCGACGGCGACGCGTTGGCCGCCGAGTTCGAGCGCTACCTCAAACGACGTGGCGGACCAGGAGCATTCGGCGGGTGAACCTCACCCGATCCGTTCGATCGACACGACGGGTGTGGTGATCCGCCAGGTGCGGACGTCGGGGTCGTCGGCGGCGCGCACCCAGAACTGCGCGGATTCCCCGACGCGGCACGACTTCACGCCCAGCAACGGGATGTCCTCGGAGTCGCGACGCAGCGTACTCACCGCCCAGTCCGCACTGTCGGTGCTGCCGACCCCGGGTGCCCGCAACAGAGTCATCTCATCGAAGTCGATGAGATAGGTCGAGGTCTGGGTCTGCACGGTCCACACCCCGGTCGCGGTTTCCGTATTGATCGCCTGCACACGTGTCACGCGCAAACTGTACTAACTCGACGGCGCCTGCACCCAGCCGAGTCCGTCGGCGGCGGGCCGCCGCACCGCCGTCAGCGCCGCAGGTCCACCCCGAGGAGTGCGTCGACGGCCCGAGCGATCTGCCCGGGCGCCTCGGTGTCGAGGCCGATCCCCTGCTCCACGTCGCGGCACCAGCCATCGACCGCATCGAGTGCCTTGGGGGTGTCGAGGTCGTCGGCGAGGTGCTGACGGAGTCGCTCGATCACCGGTGCCGCGGCGGGTCCCCGTCCGGCGGCGGTGGCCGCCCGCCAGCGGTCGAGCCGGGCGGTTCCGGCGTCGAGGACGGCATCGGTCCACATCCGGTCCGCGCGGTAGTGGTCGGCGAGCAGCGCCACCCGGATCGCCACGGGATCGGTGCCCTGCGCACGCAACTTCGACACGAACACCAGATTGCCGCGGCTCTTGGACATCTTCTCGCCGTCGAGCCCGACCATGCCGGTGTGGACGTAGTGCCGCGCGAATCGCGGCGATCCGGTCAGGGCCTCGCCGTGGGCAGCCGAGAACTCGTGGTGCGGGAAGATCAGATCGTTGCCGCCGCCCTGGATGTCGAACTCGATCCCGAGCCGGTTCAGTGCGATCGCCGAACACTCGATGTGCCACCCCGGGCGCCCGCGCCCGAACGGGGCGTCCCAGGCGGGTTCGCCGGGCCGTTCGGCTCGCCAGAGCACCGCGTCGAGACGGTCACGCTTGCCGGGCCGGTCCGGATCGCCGCCACGCTCGGCGAAGAACCGCAGCATCGTGTCGCGGTCGTAACCCGACTCGTAGCCGAATTGCTCGGTGGCGTCGATCCGGAAGTAGACGTCGGGGTACTGGGCGTCGTCGACGACGTACGCGGCGCCGGAGGCCAGCAGCTTGCCGATCATCTCCACCACCTCGGCCACCGATTCCATCGCACCGATGTAGTCGCGCGGCGGCAGCACCCGCAGGGCCGTCATGTCCTCACGGAACAGCTGGATCTGCGCGCTGCCGAGTTCACGCCAATCCACGCCATCACGTTCGGCCCGTTCGAACAGCGGATCGTCGACGTCGGTGATGTTCTGCACGTAGTGCACGTCATGGCCCTGATCACGCAGCACCCGGTTCACCATGTCGAAGGTCAGGTAGGTCGCGGCGTGCCCGAGATGGGTGGCGTCATAGGGAGTGATCCCGCAGACGTACATCGTGGCCGTCGGACCCGGGGCAACCGGCCGGACCTGGGAGCCTGCGGTGTCGAAGAGTCGAAGTGCGGGGCCGGTGCCGGGAACGGCAGGCACCGTGAGATCGGGCCACGATTGCATGGGTCCACTGTATGGCGGGCTCGCGGGGCAACCGGACGGGGGCCGACCGGAAAGGGCACGCCGAGCGTCGGCTATCGGGTGGGCATCTCCGATCAGAAGGGCGGCCAGGGTATCGCGCGGTGCATCGGCGGCCGGGGCATCCTCGCGTCTTCGGCAAGGATCAGCGTCCGCAGGGTCAGCGCTTCGATCTCGTCGGCGGTGAGGTGGGTACGAAGCTCCACGCGCAACGTCGACGATTCGGTCTCGAGCGCGTCGGCGAGCCGCGCCACGTCGGCCAGCAGGTGGGCCGGGACGGGCTCGCCCGCCCAGCCCCACAGCACCGTGCGCAGCTTGTCCTCGTTGTGCAGGCAGATGCCGTGGTCGACGCCGTACACCTCGCCGTCGAGACCCTCGAGGACATGCCCGCCCTTGCGGTCGGCGTTGTTGAGGATCAGGTCGAGCACGGCCATTCGCTGCAGACGCGGGTCGTCGGCGTGGACGAGTTCGACGGGTTCGCCCTGCCCGTCGAGCGCCCGCAGGATCGACCGATATCCCTGAGGTACGGCCTCGGGCGGGCACAGATCGACCAGATCGAATCTGGTGGCGCATAACTGCGGATCGTCCGGCTCCGGGGTGTCAATCCAGCGCTGCACCATGCCCACCCCGATCGGGCCGTCGCGCAGGACGGTCGTCGGGATGGTGCCCCAGCCCAGGGCCTGCGACACCAGATACGAGGCGACTTCCCGGCCGGCGAGGGTGCCGTCGGGGAAATCCCACAGCGGCACCTCGCCGCGGACCGGTTTGTACACGCAGCGCACCGCCTGCTCGCCGAGCAGCGCGTCGCACACGAGCGTCGCGTTGCTGGCGGTGGGGATCGCGCCGATGATCGTCAGTTCACCATCACGCAAGGTCACGCCGGTGGGGTCGGCCTCCTCGCGGGGGCCGCGCTCGGGCATGCCGGTGGCGTCCTCGACGCTCATGGCCGGCCCGCGGACCACGCGATCGCCGTGGTCACCGGGAGCCACCCGCGGGGCCGTCGGCGTCTGGATCGTCGGGATCGGATTCCTCGGCGGTGGGGTGGTCGGGATCTTCATCGGGATCGGGGCCGAGCAGCGGTGGCACGTCGCCGAGCCCACGGAAGACCTCGGGGTCGATGAAGTCGAGGGATTTGCTCAACTCCGCGTCACGCTTGTAGCCGTTGGTCCGCACACAGAGATGGCCCTCGGTATTGAGGGGCTCACCGCACAGCGGGCATGGTGGCCGCCCCGCCGAGATGACCCGCGTGGACCGTGCAGCGAACTCGCGAGCCGCCCGCGTCGTCAGGAAGACGCGGACCGCATCGGGGCCCTCGTCGGTGTCGTCGAGGACGACACTCTCGTCGAACTCACCCTCGGTGATCGCCAGCAGCTCGACGACGACCGCCTCGGATTCGGCATCCCAGCCCAATCCCATTGTGCCGACCCGGAATTCGGCGTCGACCGGCATGGCCAGCGGACTGAGGTCGCTGACCTGTCCGGCTTCCGGCGGAATCGGCGTCCCGAAGCGTCGATGGATCTCCTCGAGCAGCGCCCCGATGCGCTCGGCGAGGATCTGAACCTGCTGCTTCTCGAGCATGACGCTGACGATGCGTGTCTCGTGCACGGCCTGGAGGTAGAACGTCCGGTCACCGGGCTGTCCGACGGTCCCCGCGACGAATCGATCAGGACTGCGGAACACATGAATCGCTCGCGACATCACCCACCTCCTTACGCTGTCTGTTCATTATCCGTCCCGGCCGGTGCCCGCGGCCACCGGCGGACCGGCCGGCTCACCCACCGGCACCCGGTCGGATTCTGGCTTGTCCCCGCCGGGTTCGTCGGTGCCCTGGTCGCCGCCGACCACCGCGTCGTCGGACGCCGGCCGCCGCAGCGGCACCGAAAGCGCTTTCGTCGAGTTGACCGTGTGCACATACGGGCGGGTGTCGCTGTAGCGGATGACGCTGACCGAGGCGGGTTCGACGACGATGCGCTGGAACGCGTCGAGGTGCATCCCCATGGCATCGGCGAGGATCGCCTTGATGACGTCGCCGTGCGAGCAGGCCACCCACACTCCGGCACCGTCGGGCCCGCCGTGGATCCGGTCGAGGGCGCGGATCGCCGCCACCGCACGAGCCTGCACCGCGGCGAGCCCCTCACCGTCGGGGAACACCGCCGCCGAGGGATGCTGCTGCACGGTTTTCCACAGCGGTTCCTTCAGCAGTTCACCGATCGTGCGGTTCGTCCATGCACCGTAGTCGACCTCGGCGAGGTCGTCGACGACGATTTCGGGGACCTCGCGACCGGCGCCGATCAGGGCTCCGAGCAGCGGGCTCATCGTCTCTGCGCAACGTTGCAGTGGCGAACGGGCGACGGCGCCGATGGCGGGCAGATATGGCGTAAGGCGCTCGACGAGCTCGGCGGCCTGACCTTGCCCCTTCTCATCGAGGGCGACTCCGGGGCTGCGTCCGGCGAGCACGCCCGACGTGTTGGCCGTGGAGCGTCCGTGGCGCACGAGGATCACGGTCATCCCACAACCTTATGCACCCGTGCGACCGCCGGCACATCTGCCACGACCCGCGTGCGCGCCGTACTCGACGGGAGACGACGCCAGGACATACCCGATCAGGTCGCGCTGATGACGCCACCGGCCAACAGCCCGATCACGACCAGTCCCAGTGCAACCCGGTAGGCGCCGAACCAATTCATCGAGTGGTGGCTGACGAAACGGAGCAACCAGGCGATCGAGACGTAACCCAAGACGAACGCGACAAGCGTCGCGATGATCAGCTGCGCTCCCGTGGCCTCCATGCCGTCGCCGGTGGGGTGAACGGCGTCGGGGATGCTGAACAGTCCCGAGGCGAGCACCGCCGGGATGGCGAGCAGGAACGAGAACCGGAACGCGGCCTCGCGTTCGAGACCCAGAAACAGCCCGGCGCTGGCGGTGGCGCCCGAACGCGACACCCCGGGGACCAGGGCCAGACACTGCGCCAACCCCATGACCAGGCCGTCGCGCAGTGTGAGCCGTTCCATCGAACGCCGCTGGGTCGCGAGTCGCTCGGCGAGCCAGAAGACTCCCGAGAACAGGATCAACACCGTCGCCACCAGCCAGAGATTGCGTGCCGCCGACCGGATCTCGTCCTTGAGGAGGTACCCGATCACCCCGATCGGAATGGTGGCGAAGATCACATACCAGCCGATCCGGTAGTCGAGTCCGCGCTCGGTGCGAGAAAAGAGTCCCCGGAACCAGGCGACCACGATCCGGGCGATGTCACGGGCGAAGAACACCAGTACAGCCGCCTCGGTACCGAGTTGGGTGACCGCGGTGAACGACGCACCGGCGTCCTGTCCGAACATCAGTTCCGAGGCGATACGCAGATGGGCCGAAGAGGAGATCGGCAAGAATTCGGTGAGGCCCTGGATCGCGCCGAGGACGATCGACTGGGCCCACGTCATGGTGTCGGTCACGGCGGTCGATGCTACGCGGGAACTCGCGCGAGACGTTCACCCCCGACACGAGTGCCGACCCCGCGGCGCCGGGCCGGTTCGGCGGTGCGCCAAGATGGGGAGATGCCTGCCAGTCGATCCGGTTCAGTGGTCCGTACCAGCGCGCGACGGACCGCCGGCGCGCTCGTCGCACTCACTGCCTCCGTACTGGTGATCGCCGGTTGCAACTCCTCCGATGGCTCGCAGACCCCCACCGATGTGGCCACTGTCACACCGGCCTCTGCGAGTTCGGCACCTCCCGGCCCGGCCGTCACGCCGGCGGGGCTGACCATTCCCACCCCGGCCGGCTCATCCGCCCTCGCCGAGTCGGGAACCCGCCTCGCGGTGATCGGTCCCGGCGGAAATTCGGTGATGCGGTTCGATACCGCGGCCGGGACCGCCCCGACGCCGACCCCGGTGATCCCCACCCCGGTGATCACCCGACTCCTCGGCGTCGGGGACGGCGGGTTCGTGGGCGCCGGACCGGGCCATCTCGTGCGAATCGGGCCCGACGGCAACGTCACCGCGGTACCGCTGCGCACCGACGCGCCGACCGCCCTCGCGCGGACGGCCGACGGACGTATCCTGGTGGGCACCGAGAACGGTCACGTGCTGGTCCACACCGACCGGTTGCAGCAGCAACGCGACATCGCCGGGTTCGTGCGCGTCGACGACATCACCGTCTCGCCGCCCGGTGCCGAGTTGTCCGACGAGCAGGTTGTCGTTCTCGACCGGGCACAGTCGTCGGTGACTCCGGTCGATCTGAGCAACGGGAATCTGGGACCGGCGTTGCGCGCAGGCAACGGCGCGACCACCGCCACGGTGGATCACTATGGCCGGGTGCTCGTCGCCAACACCCGTGACGACGAGATCGTCGGATTCTTCGGATCGCCGCTGGTGATGCGGTTCCGCTATCCCGTGGCCGACGGGCCCTACGCCGTAGACTACGACGACACCCGCAACCTGCTATGGGTGTCGACGACAGCGAACAACGAGGTGGTGGCCTATGACCTCGCCAACGGCGAACCCGCGGAGAAGCACCGCTTCGCCTCGGTGGCCCAACCGGATTCGATGGTGGCCGACGCGGACGGCACGGTGTACGTACTCTCCGCCCGAGACGGCGGACTCCAGGTCGTCGCGCCCGCCGACCAGGGCGGCGGAACCCCGGTGACACCCACCAGCGGAGTGCCGACGACGACCGGGGCCGCCGGATGACGTTGCGCCCAGGGAACATACCCGCCGCATCCGGGCGTGCCGGTGCGCGCCACGGCGCTCGTTACCCTCGTGGCTGGGAGGTCACCTCCGACGATTTCGAGTGCATCCTCGTGCGTTTGCCGCCGGAGGTGACGCGCGTGACGGCGTCGATGCGCCTGTCGCTGGAGGCGGAGTTCGGTGGGTGGGAGCTGTCGCGGGTACGGCTGTATTCCGACGGAACCCGCAAGGTGCTGCTCAAACGTCGCAAACCCTCCCGCGGACAACGCGCCGAGCCGACCGGAGTCGATCGAAACCCTATGACAGCCAATGATTCTCTGCCCGATGAGGACGCCCGGGCATGCTGAGCACCCTCAACCGGTACGCCTATCCGGTGCTGTTGCGGCTGATGTTCTGTGTTTCACCCGAACGCATCCACCGCGTCACCGCGGCGGCCATCCGAGTCGTGATGCTGATCGCACCGCTGCGGCAGGTGTCTGCGCGGGTGCTCGCGACGCATGATCCGGTGCTGCGTCAACAGGTCTTCGGGGTCGAGTTCCCCGCCCCGCTGGGACTGGCCGCGGGCTTCGACAAGACGGCGTCGGCCGTGAACGCCTGGGGGCAGCTGGGTTTCGGCTTCGCCGAGATCGGTACCATCACCGGCCAGGCGCAACCGGGCAACCCGCTGCCCCGGCTGTTCCGCCTGCCGCGTGATCGCGCGCTGGTCAATCGCATGGGTTTCAACAATCCCGGTGCCCGGGTCGCCGCCCAGCACCTTCAGGCGGCACGGCCCGGCCCGGTCCGGGTACCCATCGGCGCCAACATCGGCAAGACCAAGACGGTGCCCGTCGACGAGGCCGTCGACGATTATCGGTGCTCGGCAAGGCTTCTGGGCCCACACGCCGATTTCGTCGTCGTCAATGTCAGCTCGCCCAACACGCCGGGCCTGCGTGATCTGCAGGCCGTCGATGCGCTACGGCCGATCCTCGTCGCCGTACAGGGCGAGGTTTCGGTGCCCGTGCTGGTGAAGATTGCGCCCGACCTTGCCGACACCGACGTCGACGCGGTCGCCGACCTCGCCGTCGAACTCGGGCTCGCCGGCATCGTCGCGACCAACACCACCATCAGCCGGACCGGGTTACGCACCCCGGCTGCCGAGGTGGCGGCAATGGGCGCCGGCGGATTGTCCGGCGCACCACTGCACGACCGCTCGCTGGCGGTGCTGCAGCGCCTGTATGCCCGTGTCGGCGGCCGGCTCTCACTGATCAGTGTCGGCGGTATCGACACCGTCGAGCAGGCGTGGGAACGAATCCTGGCCGGCGCAGATCTCCTGCAGGTGTACACGCAGTTCATCTACGGCGGGCCGGTCTGGCTCAAGGAGGTCAACGCCGGTATCGCGCAACGCGTACGCGACGGCGGTTTCCCCGATCTGGCTGCGGCCGTCGGCGCCGCGACTCGCCGCTGAGGCGCTCGGTACCGACGGGCCACGGCTCAGCGACCGCGGCGACGACTCACGTGTCTTCCGAAGGCTGCTCGTAGAGACCGACGATCCTGGTCCGGGCGATGGCATGGGAGAACAGGTTGAAGCCCAGGTAGGCGGGCGTCGCACCGTCGGGCAGACCCAGCGATTCGACGTCGACGGCATGCACGACGATGAAGTAGCGGTGCGGGCCGTGTCCGGGAGGCGGTGCGGCGCCGACATATCGGCGCAGCGACGCGTCGTTGGCGAGCGTGACCGCACCGGCCGGCAGGCCGGAGCCGGTGTCGTCGCCTGCGCCCTCGTCGAGACTTGTCACCGCGGCCGGGATGTCGGCGACCGCCCAGTGCCAGAAGCCCGATGCCGTCGGCGCGTCGGGGTCGTACACGGTGACCGTGAAACTCTTGGTCTCGCTGGGGAATCCGGACCAGCTCAACTGAGGTGACACGTCCTGGCCACCGGCGCCCATCAACCCACTCGCCTGTCGACTCGCCAGCGTCGCACCGTCGTCGACACTGGTGGAGGTCACCTCGAATCCCGGCAGGGCGGGCAACGGTTCGTACGGATCGAAACTCGGCATCAGGTCACCTTTCTCGTGGTCGGCGCGCTTCTCAACCCACTCTAGGCGACCACCGCCGGCCCGCCGGGGCACTGTCCCGGGCCGCCCGGCACGATCAGCTGTGCAGCAGGAAGTGTTCGAGCACCTTGGTACCGAAGACGACGGCGTCGACCGGCACCCGTTCATCGACCCCATGGAACAGTGCCGCGAAATCCAGTTCCCGCGGCAACTGCAGCGGCGCGAACCCGAAGCACCGGATTCCCAGTTTCGCGAAGGCCTTGGCGTCGGTGCCGCCCGACATCATGTACGGCACGGTGCGGGCGCCCGGATCGTGCGCGAGGATCGCAGCGTTCATCGCGTCGACGAGGTCACCGTCGAAACTCGTCTCGTAAGAGTCGAGGTGGGTGATCCACTCCCGTGTCACGTGCGGACCGATGAGCCGGTCGATCTCGGCCTCGAACTCCTTCTGACGCCCCGGCAGAACTCGGCAGTCCACCACCGCCTCCGCCTTCTGTGGGATCACATTGGCCTTGTACCCCGCCCGCAGCATCGTCGGATTGGCCGTGTCGCGCAGCGTCGCCCCGATGATCCGCGCGAGGCTCCCCAATTTGAACAGCGAGGTCTCCAGGTCCGGTGCGTCGGGGCTCAGGTCGAGTCCGGTCTCCTCGGACACCGCCGACAAGAACTGCGTCACCGATTCGCTGATCACCAGCGGAAAGGTGTGCCGGCCGATCCGCGCGACCGCCTCGGCGATCTCGGTGACGGCGTTGTCGGAGTGCAGGAACGATCCGTGGCCTGCGGTGGCGTCGGCAGTCAACCGCATCCACGCCAGACCCTTCTCGGCGGTCTCCACCAGATAGAGACGGCGTTCGCTGCCGTCGGGCCGGTCCACCGTCAGCGAGTAGCCGCCCACCTCCCCGACCGCCTCGGTGATGCCCTCGAACAGGTCCGGTCGATGTTCGACGAGCCAGTGCGATCCCCACGTCCCGCCAGCCTCCTCGTCGGCGAGGAAGGCGAAGACGATGTCGCGTGGCGGCACCGTGCCCTCGCGCTGGAACTGACGCGCCAACGCCAGCGCCATACCGACCATGTCCTTCATGTCGATGGCGCCGCGGCCCCAGATGTAGCCGTCCTTGACGGTCCCGGCAAAGGGATGCACGCTCCAGTCGGCCGGCTCGGCGGGCACCACGTCGAGGTGGCCATGGATCAGCAGCGCGCCGCGGTCGGAATCCGGCGGGCCCGCCAGCCGGGCGAAGACGTTGCCGCGGCCCGGCTGCCCCGACTCCACATATTGCGTGGTGTACCCCACCTCTTCGAGCATCTGGGCCACCCATTTGGCGCATTCCTCCTCGCCGCGGGTGGTCTCGAGTTCGCCGGTGTTGCTGGTGTCGAAACGGATCAGGGTGCTGACGAGGTCGACGACCTCGTCGACGGCGCGCGGGAGCTCAGACTCTTCGGTCACCCCTCACTCCTACGGGATTTGGGATACCGGGGCAACCTCGGTTAGTGTTATCGCCGCCGGTGTGAGAGGTCACCTCCCACACAGACCACAATCGAGTCCGAGTGGCGGAATGGCAGACGCGCTAGCTTGAGGTGCTAGTGCCCTATTAACGGGCGTGGGGGTTCAAGTCCCCCCTCGGACACCACACGACGAAGTCCCCGAGTTCCACTCGGGGACTTTGTCGTTTCCGGCGCGCCGGTTGCGATCAGCGTGGTCGAAAGTGCGGCCGGGCCCGTACAGCCGTCCGAATCGGCGGTGACCAGTTGACGGCCGGCCGGGCAGGGCAGCTCGACGTCGTGCTCGTCATGGACCACGGGATCGAAAGATCCTGTGGCACAGCGGGATATCGACGCAAACGCCGAGCTCCGGTCTCCCCGGGAGCGGATCCAGGAGTCGACGCAGATCCCTGATGAAACACCCGGTCATCGCGTACCGTGATGACCGTCGGCGGCCGTTCACGCGGAGCGGGTCACACGCTCCCGGCAGGACCGACATCCAACGGTTCGTCGCCATCGGAGAAGGAGACGATGTGTATCGCAAGCTGGTTGCGCTGGGTATCTCGACCGATCGCATCTTCACGATCGACACCACGACCGGCCAGGCCGATCAGGTCTATGCCGATACCGGCGCGTCCCCGGACGGACTGCAGATCGCCGGCGGCGTCGCCTATTGGACGACCATGGGCACGCCCATCCAGCACCCCGACAAGGGCGACGGCGAGTCGGCGCTGGACTACAGCACCCCCAACGGTGGCGTCCACGCCATCAACGTCGACGGCACCGGTCGCCGCGACCTGACCGCACCGGGCGACATCACCACCGGCAAGCAGCTGGTGTGCCATGGCGACCGGCTGTACTGGGGAGATCGCGAGGGACACCGGGTCAGCCGGATACGCATTGACGGAAGCGATCGCCAGGACCTCGTGGTCAACGAGCCCGGCATCGAGAACCAGTGTGTCGGGGTGGCCGTCGATGCGGCGGGCGAACAGCTCTACTGGACGCAGAAGGGGCCGGCCAAGGGTGGTGTCGGCAAGATCCTGCGAGCGCCGGTGCAGATCGCGGCCGGCGAGACGCCGCAGACCCGCACCGATATCGAAGTTCTGTGGGCTCACCTGCCCGAGCCCATCGATCTCGAGATCGCCGACGGAACGCTGTACTGGACCGACCGCGGTGCTCCCCCGAACGGCAACACGCTGAACCGGGCTCCGATCCCGGCGCCCGGTGAGCCGGGCGCGACACCGGAGATCCTCGCCGACGGATTCGAGGAGGCCATCGGTCTGGTCGTCGACACCGAAGCGGACACGGTCTATGTCTCCGACCTCGGCGGAAGCGTCTACGCGGTGCCGCTGACGGGAAGCGCCGATCACGGCAAACGCCTGGTGGCCAACCTCGCCACCCACTTGTCCGGCATCGCCGGGATGGTCTGACCCCGAAATCATCCCCACCGAAAGGGTTTACGGCACACGGGCTTTGCGCACACTTTCGATGACATCCAGTCCCGTCCGGTCGCGGTTTTCGGAGCCGGCATCCTTGGCCGACGCATCGCGTTGATGTTCGCGACGCGTGGGGCGAGGTCCGGATCTACGATCCCGATGTGACACAGGCGCAGGCGGCCGTCGCCGACGCGCTCACCGACACCTGGCTCGCTGTCGAGGCGGTTCCCGAGCGGCTGGACATCAAGATTCCACTGTGGGGCGAGATCGACGCGGCCGCACCGCCCGACACGAACTACGCGACCAACTCGTCCTCGTACGCGTCGCGACTGATGGATGAGAACATCCGCGACAAGACCCGCTTCTCACAACATGCACTTTTATGCCGCCGGATGCCAACGCGGTGGATCCCCATCACCCCGCTCCCCCATCGGCCTGGCCGTTCGTCGAACCCACGAGCTGTCCGAGCGGGTGAGGCAATTCGATGCCGTGCTCCTCGAACGCGATCAGAGTCGCCGAACGGAGACGACGTTGGGTCGACCATTGCGCGTTCGGTTTCGTCTTCACCGTCATGCGTAATGTCACGCGGTGCGGTGCGACCTCCTGAACACCGAGCATCTCCGGCGGTCCGAGTACATTGTCGGCGAGTTCTTTGTCGGTCACCTCAGCCTTCGCCGCGTCGAGGGCGACCTCCTGTGCCCGGTCCAGATCGGCACTCAATGCAACCGGCAGATCGAGCCGGGCGACGGCATACTCCTGGCTCATGTTGCCCACGCGGGCGATCTCGCCGTTGCGCACGTACCAGAGGGTGCCGTCGACGTCGCGCAACGTCGTGATGCGCAGTCCCACGCTCTCCACCGTGCCCACGGCCTCGCCGAGGTCGACGGTGTCGCCGACGCCGTACTGGTCCTCGAGGAGCATGAAGATGCCGGTGACGAAGTCACGGACCAGATTCTGCGCACCGAAGCCGATCGCGAGACCGATCACCCCGGCGGAGGCGATGAACGGTGCGATGTTGACCCCGAGGACCGACAGGATCGCGAGCACCACCCACACCAGCACGATGATCGACACGGTGGACTTGAGCACCGAGCCGATGGTCCGCGCTCGCTGGGATCGTCGCTGTGCCACAGCCGTCTTGGCGGCTCCAGAGGTCTTTGCGCCGGTCGGTGCGCGTTCGCGTAGGTGCCGGATCAGGGCCGGGGCGGATCGCTGACCACCCCCGTCGGGGTGGGGGCGGGTCGCTCGGTCGATGAGTCGGTTCGCGACCCACCGCACGATCAGTGCGCCGACGATATAGCAGACGATGCGAATCGGCCGCTCCATCAACCACATCCGGTTCGAATCGGTCCATTCGAAGGCCAGGTGGGCGACACCGGGGTGGGCCGCGCCGAGAATCGAGACGTCCATGCCCCGACGTTACGGAATTGTGCCGATCCGTCGAATGCGCTGGACAGCGGCGTACAGGCGACGATGAACCCCGCGAAAGAGGCACAATGGATGCTCGTGACCCAACGACTGTTCTTCGACTGCGATACCGGGATCGACGACTCGCTCGCATTGCTCTATCTCCTCGCCCGCAGCGACGCCGACATCGTCGGCATCGCCAGCACGGCCGGCAATGTGCCCGCCGATGTGGTCACCGCGAACAACCTGGCATGGCTGGCACTGTGCGGCCGCGAAGACATCCCCGTCCATCAAGGGGCGCCGACTCCGCTGGTCGCCGAGCTGATGACCACCGAAGACACGCACGGCCCGCTGGGTGTCGGTTACGCCGAATTGCCCACGGCCACGCACTCGGCCGCCGACCTCGACGCGGCGGATGCCTGGGTCGCGGCCACCCGGGCATACCCGGGGGAATTGGTCGGACTGGTCACCGGCCCTCTCACCTCGCTGGCCACGGCCATCCGACGCGACCCCGACCTGCCGTTCCGGCTGCGGCGTCTGGTGATCATGGGCGGGGCCTTCCACGTGCACGGCAACACCACACCGACCTCGGAATGGAATGTCGCAGTCGATCCGGAGGCCGCGGCCGAGGTGTTCGCCGCCTTCGGCACCGACGGCGCCCCCGAACCCATCGTGTGTCCGCTGGATCTCACCGAATCCATCGCGCTGACCCCCGACCACACCGTGCGGCTGGCCGCCGCGGCCGGCAGTACACCGCTGGAATGCCCGGATCCGGCCGACGCGCCGGGCGCCCGCTCGGTGGCCCAGAACGTGGTCATCAGGCACGTGATGGATGCACTGCGCTTCTATCTCGAGTTCCACCACGCCCACGACGAGGGATACATCGCCCACCTGCACGACCCGTTCGCGGCGATGGTGGCGCTCGACCCGGCGTGGGCGTCGACCCGGCCGGCACGCGTCGCGGTCGAGTTGTCCGGGACGCTCACGCGCGGCACGACGGTCGCCGACGAACGCGGGATGTGGGGCGGTGCACCCAATGTCCGGATCGCGACCGCCACCGATGTCGACCGCGTCTTCGACGATCTCATCGACACCATCGCCGGTCTCGCACGCTCGGTGGGCGACCGCATGCGAGGGGCGTAACCTGTTGCGGTGACTCACCTCGGCTACCAGATCCCGAACTTCACCTACCCCGACACCGCACCGGCACAGTTGTTTCCGACTATCGCCGCCCAGGCAGTGGAAGCCGAGAACTCCGGTTTCGACACGGTCTTCGTGATGGACCACTTCTATCAGCTCGCGATGCTCGGGGAGCCCGAGGATCCGATGCTCGAGTGCTACTCACTGCTGTCCGCACTCGCCCAGCACACGTCAAAGGTACGTCTGTCGGCGCTGGTCACCGGCAACACCTATCGCAACCCGACGCTGCTCGCCAAGACGATCACCGCGCTCGATCTCGTCTCGCAGGGGCGCGCGCAACTCGGTATCGGGGCCGGCTGGTTCGAACTCGAACACGACTCACTGGGCTACGAATTCGGCACCTTCACCGATCGGTTCGAGAAGCTCGAAGAGGCGTTGCAGATCATCCTGCCCATGTTGCGCGGTGAACGACCGTCGTTGCAGGGCAAGTGGTATCAGGTGTCCGAAGCCGTCAACTCTCCCGCACCGATGAGCCGCATCCCGGTGCTGATCGGCGGTGGCGGGGAACGCAAGACGCTGCGAATGGTCGCCCAATACGCCGACGAGTCGAATCTGATCTGCGGGGTCGACGAGATCGGCCGCAAGCTCGACGCCCTCGCCGAGCACTGTGAACGACTCGGCCGCGATCGCTCCGAGATCACCGTGACCATACAGACGACGGCCTGTGTGGCACCGACGCATGAACAGGCCGTACGCGAATTCGAGGAGTACCTGGCACGCAATCCCCGCGCCCAGGGCACGCGGGACCGCGCCATCATCGGTTCCCCGGCCGAGGTCGCCGACCGTTTCACCGAGCTCTTGGCCACCGGAATCGACGGCTTCACGATCAACGCGCCTGCCAACGGCCACCTCCCGGGCCGGGTCGAGCTGCTGGGCTCGACGGTCGCGCCACTGATTCAGGTGGCCGGCTGACCGGGCTGTGCGACAGGCGGTTTCCCACTCGACCGAACCGCTGACGGCCGGGTGTGCCGTCAGCGCCGGTCGAAGGCCTCGATGATCCGCTGTGCCCCGAGGGCCGGGGTCAGTTCGGCGTCGGCGACCTGCGCTTCGACGGCGGTGCGCTCGGCCCGGACCGCCGCGGACTCCGCCAGCCGGGAGAGCACGGTCTCGCGCGCCATCTCCCACATCCAATCGATTTGCTGTCGATTGCGTCGGGCCTCGAATTCGCCTGCGGCGATGAGGGTTTCGTGGTGCCGCTCGACGGCGGCCCAGTAGTCGTCGACGCCGGCGTTCTCCAGTGCGCTCATCGTCTGGACCGGCGGAACCCACAGTGCGTCATGCGGATAGATCAGTTTGAGGGCGTTTTTGAGTTCGCGGGCGGCTCCGCGGGCCTCGGTGAGGTGTGAGCCGTCGGCCTTGTTGACCATGATCACGTCGGCGAGTTCGAGGACGCCTTTCTTGATGCCCTGCAACGAATCACCGGTGCGGGCCAGAGTCAGGAAAGTGAACGTGTCGACCATGTTCGCGACCGCCACCTCCGATTGCCCGACGCCAACGGTCTCCACCAGGACCACGTCGAAACCGGCCGCCTCGACGAGCACGATCGACTCGCGCGTCGCCTTGGCGACTCCACCGAGGGTGCCCGACGTCGGCGACGGCCGGATATAGGCGCGGTTGTCCGTGGAGAGCCCGCCCATCCGGGTCTTGTCGCCCAGGATCGAACCGCCGGTGCGCGTCGAGGACGGGTCGACAGCAAGTACCGCCACCTTGTGGCCCTGCTCGATCAGGCGCAGGCCGAGCGCCTCGATCGTCGTGGACTTGCCGACCCCGGGCACACCGGTGATCCCGACCCGAAAAGACTTGCCCGCGTGCGGCGTCAGACGCAGCAGCAACTCCTGCGCCGCTACCCGATGGTCGGCTCGCCGGGACTCGACGAGAGTGATCGCACGAGCCAGATCGGCCCGCCGGTCGCCGAGCACGCCCGCTTCGAGGGCGTCGATGTCGACGCGCCGGCCGACCGCCCTGCCGGTGTCTCCCGCGTCGCTCACTCCGATGCGGCTCCGGCGAGTTCGAGGCCGAGTTGGTCGGCGAGTTTGCCGATCAGCTCGACGGCCGAGTCGGCGATCACCGTGCCGGGCGGGAAGATCGCCGCGGCCCCGGCCTCGTAGAGCGCGTCGAAATCGCCGGGCGGGATGACACCGCCCACGACGATCATGATGTCGGGACGCCCGACCTCCGCGAGCGCCGTACGCAACGCGGGCACCAGGGTGAGATGCCCGGCCGCCAACGACGACACCCCGACGACGTGCACGTCGTTGTCGGCCGCCTGCCCGGCGACCTCCTCCGGAGTGGCGAACAGCGGCCCCACGTCGACGTCGAAGCCGAGGTCGGCAAACGCGGTCGCGATCACCTTCTGGCCGCGGTCATGCCCGTCTTGTCCCATCTTGGCGACCAGCACACGCGGACGACGGCCCTCGGCCTCGGCAAACTGCGCCACGATCTCGGTCGCCGCGTCGACCGAGCTCACCTCGCCCACCTCATGCCGATACACCCCGCTGATGGTCTTGATCTCTGCCTGGTGGCGACCATAGACCTTTTCGAGTGCGGTCGAGATCTCGCCGACAGTTGCCTGATGCCGCGCCGCCTCGATGGCCAGCGCCAGCAGGTTGTTCGCCATACCGCCGTCGGTGGTCGCGGCGGCCCGGGTGAGATCGGCGAGCGCAGCCTCGACGGCCACCGGATCACGGCCCGCGCGAAGCCTTTCCAGCTTCTCCAACTGCTCGGCGCGCACCTTGGAGTTCTCGACCTTGAGGACGTCGATGTCCTCGTCGTCGGTGACCCGGTACTTGTTGACGCCGATCAGTGGCTGCTGCCCGGAATCGATGCGGGCCTGCGTGCGTGCGGCGGCCTCCTCGATGCGCAACTTCGGCAGACCCTCGTTGATGGCCTGCGTCATCCCGCCCGTCGCCTCCACCTCGGCGATGTGGGCGCGGGCCTTCTGCGCGAGCTGATGGGTCAGCCACTCGACATAGTTGGACCCGGCCCAGGGATCGATCGGACGAGTGGTCCCCGACTCCTGCGCCAGCAGCAACTGGGTGTTGCGAGCGATCCGCGCGGAGAAGTCGGTCGGCAGCGCGATCGCTTCATCGAGCGCGTTGGTGTGCAGTGACTGGGTGTGTCCCTGCGTCGCGGCCATCGCCTCGACGCAGGTGCGCGCCACGTTGTTGAACACGTCCTGGGCGGTCAGCGACCAGCCCGAGGTCTGCGAATGTGTGCGCAGCGACCGCGATTTGGGGTTCTTGGGATCGAATTGTGCCACCAGTTCGCTCCAGAGCAGACGACCGGCACGCAGCTTGGCGACCTCCATGAAGAAGTTCATCCCGATGCCCCAGAAGAACGAGAGCCGCGGGGCGAAGGCGTCGATACCGAGCCCGGCATCGAGGCCGGCCCGGATGTATTCGACCCCATCGGCGAGCGTGTAGGCCAGCTCGAGATCGGCCGTCGCCCCGGCTTCCTGGATGTGGTAGCCGGAAATGGAGATCGAGTTGAACTTCGGCATCTTCTGGCTGGCGTATTCGAAGATGTTCGAGATGATCCGCATCGACGGTTT
The DNA here is from genome assembly GCF_049844915.1 of Gordonia sp. DT30. Taxonomy (NCBI): domain Bacteria; kingdom Bacillati; phylum Actinomycetota; class Actinomycetes; order Mycobacteriales; family Gordoniaceae; genus Gordonia; species Gordonia sp. DT30. The sequence continues at coordinate 309,123 of NZ_JBNCLY010000001.1, forward strand.
GGGCGGATAGATGTAGGTGTTGCGGACCATGAACTCTTTGAGGATGTCGTTCTGGATGGTCCCCGCCAGCTTCTCCGGTGGTACGCCTTGTTCTTCGGCGGCAACGACATACAACGCCAGAATCGGCAAGACGGCACCGTTCATCGTCATCGACACGGACACGGTGCCCAGATCGATGCCGTCGAAGAGTTGACGCATGTCGAGAATCGAGTCGATCGCCACCCCCGCCATGCCGACGTCGCCGGCGACGCGCGGATGATCGGAATCGTAGCCGCGGTGGGTCGCGAGGTCGAAGGCCACCGACAGGCCCTTCTGCCCGGCTGCGAGATTGCGCCGGTAGAAGGCGTTGGATTCGGCGGCCGTGGAGAAGCCGGCGTATTGGCGAATCGTCCACGGCTGGTTGACATACATCGTCGGATACGGGCCACGGATGAACGGCGCCGCGCCGGGCAGCGAGTCCAGCGGATAAGGATGTTCGTCATCGCGGGTGACCGCGTCCCGGTCGGCGCGGGTGTAGACCGGTTTGACGTCGATCTGCTCGGGCGTGGTCCAGGTGACCTGCTCGGCGGTGTAACCATGTGCGCGCGAGAGATTCTCGATCACGTCGGCGCCCGCGTGCGCCGGGGCCTCGGGTACCTCCGGCGCATCGGCAGTGAGCTCGACGTCGGCGAAATTCGGTATGGCGGTGTGCTGTTCGGTGTTGGTCATGCCTGGACTCCCGAGGTGGCGGGCTCGGTGGGTACGAGCCGATCGAACAGGTCGGTCAGGGCGGTGACCGCATCGATTCCGACACGCAGTTCGGCGTCCGGACCGTCATCACCGGCCGGCCACTCCTTCGCCGGTCCGGCGAGGAGTACACGCGTCAGGCCCGCGGCCCGGACCGCGGCGAGCGCTGTCGGCCCCTCGTCGGCGTAGCGCTGCCGGGTCCCGCACAGCACGGCGATCGGCGTGGCGGCAGCGGCGGCCGCGTCGGCGACCCCGGTGGCATCCATCGGCCCCGGATTGACCGCTTCGATGCCGCCGGCGGCGAGCAGATTGGTGACAAAGGTGGTGCGGCCATTGTGCTCGGCCACGCTACCCAAGGGCAGCAACAGGATTCGCGGTCGCGTGCCGGTCGCTGCCAGGTGGGTGTCGGAGCGGTCGCGCAGCGACTCGAAGGCACGGCCGACGCGCGCCAGACGCGGACTCGCGCCGGGCAGACCCGTCATCGATGCGGCGGGTGTGGCGATGGGCTTCTCGTCGAGATTCGGGAACTCGTTGACGCCGGTCACCGACTGTCGACGATGGGCGACTTCGATGTCTCTGGTGGCCAGCGATTCGGCGACGCGATCGGCGATCCATCCCGATTCGAGGGCGCTGTGATATCCACCGCGCCGCTCGAGGTCGCCGAACACCGCCCACGCGTTCGCTGCGAGATCGTCGGTCAGCGATTCGACGAACCAGGAGCCGCCGGCCGGGTCGAGGACGCGGCCGATGTTGGACTCCTCGAGCAGCACCAGCTGGGTGTTGCGCGCCATGCGCCGCGAAAAGCGGGCACCCGAGGTACGGGCATCGGCGGGGAGCGCGGCGTCGAAGCCGAGAACTGTCACCTGATCGGCGCCGCCGACGCCGGCGCCGAATGCGGCGATCGTGCTGCGCAGCATGTTGACCCACGGATCGCGCTGGCTGTACATCGACAGGTCGGTCACCGCGTGCGTCAGCGCGGCACCGACCTCGGGCGCACCGACGACATCGGCCACTCGGGCCCAGATGCGTCGTAAGGCCCGCAGTTTCGCGATGCCGGCGAACTGATCGTCGTCGATCGACACGGCGAAGGAGATCTGCTCGAGGGCCTGTGCCGGGGCGAGACCCGCCTGGGCGAGATCACGAACATGCGCCAGCGCCGCGGCGACCGAGAGCCCCAGTTCGAGACCGTTGTCGGCACCGGCAGTCGCGAAGTCGGTGCCGTCGACCCGGAAGGTGCGTACCGCGCGGCCGTACTCGGCCGCGACGTCGACGGCCAGCGCAGTCGCCGCGTCGGCCGCGACGGTGGCCCGGCCGCTGTAGGCCGCGGTGAGCGGCGAGAGGCCCAGCGAAAGCGTGGTGGCCGCGGTCGGCGGTGCGGTGCTCGTCGCGGGCGTCGCCGCGTCGCGGACCCCGAGCAATGCCCGCGCGGCCTCGATCCCCGCGGCCCCGGCGTCCAGGGTGATCGGCACCAGATCGAGATAGACACCCGAGAGCACGGTCGGGATGTCGTCGACAGTGAGTGCTCCCCCGAGCGTGAGCCACAGCCCGCTGGTGCCGTTGGTCATGGCGTCGAGGACGGCGGAGTTGGTGTCGGCCGGTGCAGTTGGGTCGTCGCCAAGGGCGGTGTCGCCGAACCGCTCGGTGACCCGCCAGCCGGTGAGGACGTCACGCGCCGGGTCGGCGCCGCGTACGTAGGGGAACTGACCGGGAACGCCCGGCTCGGCGGTCTCATCCCGGCGCGTATACAGCGGGCGAATGGCGAGCCCGTCGCGCGTCCGGGTGGACAGCAGCGCTTCGGGAGTGTCGGGCAGCTCATCGACCTCGACGCGCCGCGACTTGGCCAGTACCGCCGCCGCCGCGTGCGACCACGTGTCGTATGCCTCGTCCAGTCCGGACCGGGATGACACCGATCGGGATTGTTCGGGCTGTTCGGATTGCGCGGGCATCGTGCTGAACACACCTCCATCATGCGCTCGGACCGAGAGCGTAGTTGACCTTAGCCGATCGCTCGCTCGGTACGACACAATAGGGCGGACCGGTGACGTAGACCACGCCACATCCTCATCGGCTGACCGGCGCGCGCCTCGTCGAAACCGCCGCATGCGGGCCTTATGTGCTCGATCGCCTACAGTGAACCGGTGCCGAACGACCGCAGCCGACCGGGCGAGTCGACGGCCCCAACCAGGCAGGACCCGGCCAGGCCGGACCGGGTCAGGCGTGAGCCGACCGCCGAGTCCGCCCGTGAGCGTCGGCGCAGCATCCGAAACGCGATCATCGGGCTCGTCGCGGTATGTGCGCTGTTGGCCGCCTCCTATCTGGCCCCGGTCCCGTCGGTGGCCAGCGTGCGGGCGTGGGGTGACAACCTGGGCCCGACCTTTGTCTGGGTGTTCTTCGTGGCCTATGTGGCGTTCACGGTGCTCCCGATTCCGCGCACGATCTTCACGGTGATGGCCGGTATCTTCTTCGGCCCGGTCGTCGGCCTGTTGGGCGCGATGATCGCTGCGACGCTGGCGGCCTACGTGGCGTTCCGGCTGGCGCGCGGGGTCGGCCGCACGCGCATCCAACCGTTCCTCACCCGTCCGGTGATCCGGGCGGTCGAGTACCGTCTGCGGGCACGCGGGTGGCTCGCGGTGGGGTCGCTGCGGCTGATCCCGGTGTGCCCGTTCTGGCTCCTCAACTACTGCTCGGGACTCTCCTCGGTCCGCACCGGCCCCTACCTTCTGGCCACCGTCATGGGCATGGCACCGGGCACCGTGGCCGTGGTGCTGCTCGGGGATGCACTGACCGGCCGGACCAATCCTTGGCTGCTCGTGATGAGCGGATGCTTCTTCGCGATCGGCGTGATCGGTTTGATCCTGGACATGCGGCTACCGGTTCGCAGGGCTCAGGAAGTCTGAGATCCCCCGGCATGTCGCGGGTCGTAACCGGAATTGGGCACGGCCTGCGGGTCGCCCGCTCCGACGGCCTGTGGATCAGGGAAGCCGGGCGCGGCACCGACCGCGTTCGGGACGTCGACGCCCGGAGCCGTATTCGTCCGGACATTCGGCCGCAGGGGGGCCTCGGGTGCCACGGGTTGCCGGGCCACCGCCTCGGCCTCCGCGACCGCGCGGGCAACGTGCGGGTCGGTGGTCATGTCGAACCAGCCCTCGGTCTCGGACTCGTCGACGTCGGGCACCGTGTCATCGGCGGGCTCGTAGCGGAACACGCCATCGTCGCCCTGCGCCCCGAACGACCGCGCGAATCCCTGTAGGGCCGAACCGAAGTCGGTGGGCAGCACCCACACCTTGCTGGCCTCGCCCTTGGCCATCTCCGGGATCTGCTGCAGGTATTGGTAAGCCAGGATCTCGGGGGTTGGCTTGCTCGCCTTCACCGCCGCGAAGGTCTTCTGGATCGCCTTGGCCTCGCCCTGCGCCTTGAGGTAGGTGGCCGCCCGGTCGCCCTGTGCGCGCAGGATGCGGGACTGCCGTTCGGCCTCGGCGCCGAGGATCGCCGCCTGCTTGGCACCCTCGGCCGAGAGGATCTGGCTCTGCTTGGCGCCTTCTGCGGTCTTGATCGCCGATTCGCGCTGTCCCTCCGCGGCGAGGATCGTGGCGCGCTTCTCCCGGTCGGCCTTCATCTGCTTTTCCATCGATTCCTGGATCGACGGCGGCGGCATGATCGATTTCAGTTCGACCCGCGCGACGCGCAGACCCCATCGGCCGGTGGCCTCGTCGAGCACACCGCGCAACTGCCCATTGATCGAGTCACGCGAGGTCAGGGTCTCCTCGAGGGTCATGCCACCGACCACGTTGCGCAGGGTGGTGATCGTCAACTGCTCCACACCGGCGATGTAGTTGTCGATCTCGTAGACCGCCGACCGCGGGTTGGTGACCTGGAAGTAGACGACCGTGTCGATCGAGAGCGTGAGGTTGTCCTCGGTGATGACCGGCTGCGGGGGGAACGAGACCACGCGTTCGCGGATGTCGACACGTGCGCGGATCCGGTCGATGAACGGGACCAGCAGCGTCAGCTGACCGGACACGGTGCGGGTATACCGCCCGAGCCGCTCGATCACCGCGGCCTCCGCCTGTGGGATCAGGGCCACCGATTTCGCGAGGACCACCACCACCAACACGATCAGCAGCACCGCCACTACCAGGCCGACATACTCCACGACTCTCACCCTCTCCATACGACGGCGGTCGCGCCGTCGATCTGCATCACGGTCACTTGTTCGCCTGCCTCGAATCGATCGCCGGGCGTCATCACCCGGGCCGACCACTCCTCGCCGCCGATCTTCACTCGTCCTCCGTGCTCATCGACATGTGCGGTCACGACGGCGTGTTTGCCCTCGAGAGCCTCGGTGTTGGTGAGCAGGGCCGGTCGGCTCAGCAGGTGCCGCTTGGCGACCGGACGGACAAAGGCCAGCAGCAGTACCGCCGCCACGGCGAAGACCACACCGTCCACCCAGATCGGCGGCGAAACAAAGAAGTCCACACCCGCCGCGGCCAGTGCGCCACCACCCAGCATGAGCAGCACCAGATCGCCGCTGACCATCTCGCCGATCAGCAGCACGATCACGGCCACCAGCCAGATCAGCGCACTCATGGGTCCAGTCTGCCAGAGGGCGGGCCGGATTCGTCCGGATCGTCATCGGTGTGTGCAACCGCGGCAATCTCCCGGCGGCGCAGTCGGACTCCGGCCGATCAGTTGTCGCCGCCGGCGGCGGTGACGAAGTCGATGAGTTGTTCCACCGAGCGCAGCAGATCGACCTCGAGATCACGGAATCCGCCCACTCCGGCAAGCACGCGGCGCCAGCCGTCTTGCGGTGTGCCCCAACCTAATCGGGCGCACATTCCCGTCTTCCAATCCTCACCGCGCGGAACCTTCGGCCACGCCCGGATTCCCACCGACGCGGGTTTGACCGCCTCCCAGACGTCGATGTAGGGGTGCCCGCAGATCAAAACGTGCTCGCCCAGCCCCGCGGTGAGTCGTTCTTCTTTGGATCCCGACACGAGGTGATCGACGAGGACGCCGGCGCGCCGGTGCGCCGCCGGCCCGAACTCGGCGAGGACCTCCTCGAGATTGTCGAGGCCGTCGAGGCCGACGACCACCACACCCTCGGCCCGCAGGTCGGCGCCCCACACTCGCTCGATCAGCGTGGCGTCATGGACACCTTCGACAAAGATGCGGCTGGCGCGGGCGGTGCGCGCCCGGGTCTTCGGTGCCACCCGCGAACCAGAGGCGGTGCGTTGGGCGGGGAGGGGCCCGCGTGCACGGGGCCGGACCAGGGTGACCGGCGAACCGTCGATGAGGAAGGCCGCCGGGTGCATCACGAAGACGCGCGTGCGGCCGTTCCGGTCCTCCAGCCGCACCAGATCGCCGGCGTAGCTCTTCTCCAGCCCGACGACGGCGCCGCAGAAGCCACTTGCCGCATCCTCGACCACCAGATCCCGCTCGGCGGCCACCTCCGGGGTGCGGGGCGCGACGCGACGCGGCGCGGCCAGTACATCTCGTCCGTAACGATCGGGTGTCACACCGGCCACTGTAGTGAACTACTGCCACACCGCACGCCTGCCACGCCGCACGCCATCCGGTACACCGCAGGTATTGTGGAGTGCCTATGACCAGTACCGATCATGTCCTCACCCGCGCCTGGCCGACCTGTGCCTTCGGGGCGTGGTCGGCCGCGTGGATCGCCGGACGCTGCTCCCCCGATGACGTTGCCGACACCCTCGCCGACTCGGCCGATCTCCATGTGCTCGACGACCGCTCCGGTACCGACGTATCGTCTGCGCACGGCGTACTCGGGCTGCTCGGCATGCTGCGCGGCGCTCGGCGACTATCGGTCCGACTGCCGTCGGCCGGTGCACCTCACGGACTTCCACCCGATGACGCAACCACCGCCGCGTTCGCCGCCGGCGAGGTCCTGCTGATCGACGACGGTGCGCCGACACCGCTCGCATTGATCCCCGGCGAGCACGACGGCAGCCTTCGCTGGCGCGCCCTGCGCTACGGAACGTCGGTCCCCAGCAGCGCCACAGCCGCCGCCGGTCAGATCGAATTGGAACTACGCCAGGCGATTACGACGACGGCCGATCTCATCACGCGCATCGGGGGCCGGACCGCCACCGCCCCCGCCGACCTGCGCGCAACGCTGCGGGCCCAGACCCACCGGCACCTCGTCGATCTGCCGCCGCATGACGACCAACGCGCGACCCGGATGATCGAGACGGCCGCACAGGTCGAATCGATCGCATCACTGGCTGCCGGCGCCGGAGCCGGCTTCGGGACGACCGCCGATCAGTGGTCGGCCGGGGACTCAGAGTTACGCCGGCTGGTCACGCTGGCCCGGTCCGCGCGGGCCGCCGCCGTCGACCGCGTGATCGGCGAATTCCTGGGCGTCACCTGGTGATGACGATCAGTCGCGCGCCGGACGCCCGGCCGGGACGCAGCAGCGGTCACGGCAGATCCGCCCGTTGTCCCCGCATCCCATCGCCGTGAGATCGCCTGCGCCCCGCAGGTAGTCGTCGACGAGGTCGGCGATGAGCGCGATGAAGCGCTCGTCGGTGCCGACGGTCCCCGCGCGCACGTAGTCCATTCCTAGCCGCCGCGCGGTCTCGGCGGCCTCGTTGTCGAGATCCCAGACCACCTCGAGATGGTCGGAGATGAAGCCGACCGGATATACGATGACCTGCGCAATACCTTGGCCTGCAAGGCTTTCCAGGTGATCGCAGATGTCGGGCTCGAGCCACGGCACCTGCGGTGGACCCGACCGGGACTGCCACACCTGGTCGTAGGAGGCGAAGCCGGCAGCGTGCGCAACCATCTCGGCGGCGCGCGCCACCTGGCGCGAATAGAGGCGCCCGCCGTCGGCGGCAGGTCCAGAATTCACATCGGCCGCCATCGGCACCGAATGTGCGGTACAGACCAAGCGGGGCGGTTCGTCGGCTGTGGGCAGTGCCGCTGCCGCCCGCATGATCGCGTCACGTCCGGCCGCCACCATCGCCGGGTGATCCCAATACTGCGGCAGTTTGCGCAGCAGAACAGGATCCGACGCCGCGGCGGGACGCCGACCGCCCAACTCGGCGACTGCGGCCTCGATGTCCTCGTGGTACTGCCGGCATCCCGAGTAGCCGCCCCACGCCGAGGTCGGGAAGACCAGGATGCGACGGTGACCGGCGTCGTACATCTCGGTCACGGCGTCGGCGACCAGCGGATGCCAGTTGCGGTTACCGAAGTACACCGGCAGCCCGCAATGGCCGCGCGCATCGAGCTCGGTGCGCAACGACGCGATCATGTCGCGGTTGAGCCCGTTGATCGGTGAGACACCACCGAAGTGCAGGTAATGTTCGGCCACCGCCGCGAGCCGGTCGGCCGGCACGCCACGTCCATGGGTGACGTTCTGCAGGAACGGCAGGACGTCGTCGGGTCCGTCCGGTCCGCCGAAGGACAGGAACAGGACGGCGTCGAATCCCCCGTCACCGCCCGACGACGTCACCGGCACATCCTCACTTGATGAAGTCCTCCGGGAACCACGTGTTGTGGCTGGCGCCGCCGTCGACATAGACGATCGAGCCCGTCGTACCGGGCAGATAGTCGGAGAGCAGCGTGCACACACTGGTGCCCACGACACCCGGGTCGTTGACGTCCCAACCGATCGGCGACGCCCCGTTCCAATACTCGTTGAGCATGTTCAGTTTCTTCGCATCATCGGTTGCGGTACCCGAAATAGCCTTGGCGGCAAGGGTTTTGATCGGACCGGCCGCAACGAGATTCGATCGGATGCCCTTGGCGTAACCGACTTCGCGCGCTACGTAGCGGTTGACCGATTCCAGCGCCGCCTTGGCCACGCCCATCCAGTTGTATTCGGGCATGGCGGTGCGCGGATCGAAATCCATACCGACGATCGAACCGCCCTCGTTCATGGCAGGCAGCGCCGCGCGGGCCAGCGAGGCGTAGCTCCACGCCGAGATCTCGAAGGCCTTGGCCACATCCGGGCCCAGCCCGTCGAGGAACGGCACGGCGTCGGGACCCATCAGGGTCTTCGGCGCGAAGGCGATCGAATGTACGACTCCGTCGATGCCCTCGGGTGCGAGCTCGCGCACCTTGCCGGCCAGCGCCGAGAGCGACTCCTCGTCGGTCACGTCGAGCCCGATCGCAGGCGGCACCTCCTGCGGCAGCCGCCTCGCGATGCGGTCGATCAGCCGCAGCCGCTCCGGAATGCCGGTGATGACCACCTTGGCGCCCTGCTCCTGTGCAACCTTGGCGGTGTGGAAGGCGATCGAGGCATCGGTGATGATGCCGGTGATGAGGACGGTTTTACCGTCCAGGATTCCGCTCACGACGAGAACTCCTCTGTGGTCCGGTGGATGGTGATGGGTTCGGTGTGATGATCGGGTACGCGGTTCAGTGCCCCATACCCAGGCCACCGTCGACGTTGATGACGTTGCCGGTGACATAGGCCGAGTCGTCGGAGGCGAGGAAGGACACCACCGCCGCGACCTCCTCGGGCTGCCCCATCCGTTTGGCCGGGATCGCTTGGTCCACGGCGGTCTTGGTGTACTCCTCGGGCAGTGATCGCGTCATGTCGGTGTCGATGAGGCCGGGGGCCACCACGTTGGCGGTGATGTTACGGCCACCGAGCTCGCGGGTGACCGACCGCGCGAGACCGATCACGCCGGCCTTGGAAGATGCGTAGTTGGCCTGGCCGGGCGTGCCCATCAGGCCGACGACCGAGCCCAGGTAGATGAATCGTCCCCAACGCTTGCGCAACATGCCGCGAGTGGCCGCCTTGGTCACGCGGAAAGCGCCGGTGAGATTGGCGTCGATGACGTTCTCGAAGCTCTCCACGCTCATCCGCATGATGAGGGTGTCGTCGTTGGTGCCGGCGTTGGAGACGACCACCTCCACCGGACCCTGATGTTCGGCGACCTCGGCGAAGGCCCGCTCGACCGACTCGGTATCGGTCACGTCGCACACCACCCCGAACAGCCCCTCGGGCATCCCGGAGCCGCGATGGGTCACCGCGACCTTGTGTCCGTCGGCGAGCAATCGCCGGGCGACGGCCAGACCGATCCCCCGATTGCCGCCGGTGACCAGTACCGATCGTGAGACGCGAGCCGCGTCGGACGTTTCGTTGCTATCAGCCATGGGCCATAACCTATCCGTTCGCTCGATGACGCTCGATGTCAGGTGGACGTGAAGCCCGGGTGGGCGTGTTCACCCTCAGATGGACCTCAGATGAACGTATTCACTATGGGAGGCGCTGATTGATCACCAGCGAACCGATCACCGCGGCGATCGCCAGCACGGTTCCGGTGATGATCCACGGCCGCGAGGCATCACCCCGGCGAGTCTCGTAACCGATTTCCTTCTGCAGCGTCGCGTATACCTTGTTCAGTTCGTCGAGACTGGAGGCGGTGAAGAACGTACCGCCCGACAGGTTGGCGATCTGATGTAGCGAGTCGTCGTCGACGGGCACCGGCACACGATCTCCGTCGAGGTCGACCGTGCCGGTCGCGGTACCGAACGAAATGGTGGAGACCGGGATGTTCTCCTCCTTGGCCTTGCGCGCCGCGGTGAAACTGCCGCGTGGATCCTCGGGATCGTCTGGCACCGTCTGTTTGCCGTCGGAGAGCAGCACGATACGCGACGGCGGGGCGCCCGCGGCACCACCGAGTACGGCATTGAGCGTCTGGATCTGCTGGATGGCCGCAAAGATTCCCTCGCCCGTTGCGGTCTTGTCGGCGAGCTGGAGTTTGTCGACGGCGGTCTTGGTGGCGTTGTGGTCGGGAGTCGGTGTGACGAGATTCGACGCGGTGCCGGCAAAGGAGATCAGACCGAGGTTGATGCCATCGGTGAGATCGTCGGCGAACTTCTTGGCGGCCGCCTGGGCCGCCTTGAGCCGGGTGGGCGCGACATCGGTCGACTCCATCGAGCGCGACACGTCGATGACCAGGATGACCGTGGCCTTGTTGCGGGGCACCTTGCGGTCGGCCTGCGGCCCGGCCGCCGCGACGACCAGCAGCAACAGGGCGACGATGAGGAGGGCGATCGGTGCGTGTCGTACCCAGCGGGTCCGCCGGCCCTCGGTGGGGATGACCCGGTCGAGAACCTCGAGATTGGCGAATTGCAGGGTGCGCTTGCGCCGGTTGCGCAGTACGTAGACGTAGCAGACCGCCAGGACCGCCACGAGCAGGACGAGCAGAAGCCACCACGGGTTGGAGAACACCCGCTCACCCGACCCCGGCCACAAGGCCTCGACGACGCTGCCCGACGAACTTCACGACGTCGGTGAGCCAGTCCCGGTCGGTGCGCAGCGACAGCACCGGGCCACCACAACTACGGATCGTCCGCCGCACTTGGGTCGCGTGGGCGTTCGCGGCGACGGCGAAGTCGTGCCGCAGCCCTTCGGTGATCGTCACCTCACGCACGTCACCGGACTCGGCGTCGGCCAACCGGACCTCCCCGACGGGCGGTAGTTCGACATCGCGGGGATCGAGCACCTCGACCGCAAGCAGTTCGTGATGTGCGGCGATCGCCCGCAATGACCGCTCCCAGTTGATCGGACCGAGGAAGTCGCTGATCACCACAGCCAGCCCACGACGCCGCTGTGGTCGGCGCAAGGCCTCGATTCCGGCGTCGAGGTCACCACGCACGCCCGGTGCGCTGCGTGTGGTGGTCGCGATGGTCTTGAGCACGTGCTGTGCGTGTACGCGTCCGGCGCGTGCCGGGATGCGGACCACCTGGTCTCCGGTCACCACGATCGCACCGTGCCGGTTGCCGCCGCCGGCGGTCAGATGCACGATCGCGGCCGCCGCGGCGACGGCGAGATCTCGTTTGGTGCAGTTGACGGTGCCGAAATCCAGGCTGGCCGACGCGTCGACGACCAGCCACGTCTCGAGCTCACGGTCGGCGATCATCTGCCGTACGTGCGGCTGGGTGGTACGGGCGGTCACCGACCATTCCATCCGCCGGATGTCGTCGCCGGGCTGGTAGGGCCGGGCCTCCCCCGGCTCGGATCCCGGACCGGGGATGAGGCCGAGATGTTCGCCCTGCAGGACACCCTCGAGCTTGCGCCGCACGGTGAGCTCGAGCATCTTCAGCGCCGCCGTCAGCGCGGGCTCCTCGAGCAATCCCGTTCCGAGCGACGGCAGATCGCTATTGGCCGCCATATTGCGCGGTCGTCTGGTTCGGTGCGGGCTGGACCGCCTGCTGGGCGGGCGCCTGCGAATTCACCGACTGCTGGTTCGCGCCCGGCGGCGCCGTCGGGTGGTTCGGGTACTCGGCGACGGGCTGCTGTCGGCCGGGCCCCTGGAACGGTGCGGCCACCGGCTGCGCGCCGACCTGCGGCAGTCCGACCGTCTGCAGGATCCGGGTGATGACGGTGTCGGCGGTGACCTCGTCGGCGAGCGCGTCATAACTGAGCACCAGACGATGACGCAGGACGTCGGGAATGATCTCCACGATGTCCTGTGGGACCACGTAGTCCCGGCCCCGGACCAGTGCAAGTGCCCGCGCCGCCGCGACGATGCCCAGGGTGGCACGCGGAGAGGCACCGTAGGACAACCAGCTCGCGGCATCGGTCAGACCGAGCTCGGCCGGGCGGCGCGTCGCGTTGATGACCCGCACCACATAGTCGACGAGAGCGTGGTGGACGAAGACGTTCGCGGCAGCGCGTTGCAGCCGGACTGTTGATTCCGGGTCGAGAATCTGCGACGCCTCCGGCGCGACATTGCCCATGCGGTAGACGATCTCGCGTTCCTCCTCGACCGTGGGGTAGTCCACGAGCACCTTGAACAGGAACCGGTCGCGCTGCGCCTCGGGCAGTGGGTAGACACCCTCGTTCTCGATCGGGTTCTGGGTCGCCATCACCAGGAATGGATCGGGCATCGGGTAGGTGGTGCCGCCGATCGAGACGTGACGTTCGGCCATCACCTCGAGCAGGGCCGACTGGACCTTTGCGGGCGCGCGATTGATCTCGTCGGCGAGCAGGAAGTTGGCGACGACCGGACCGAGCTCGGTATCGAATTCCTCGCGGCCCTGCCGGTAGATGCGCGTACCGATGAGGTCGGTGGGCACGAGGTCCGGGGTGAACTGCACGCGCGAGAAGCTGCCGCCGACCACCTTGGCAAAGGTCTCGACGGCCAAGGTCTTGGCCACCCCTGGGACGCCCTCGAGCAGGATGTGTCCGCGGGCCAGCAGCCCGACGAGGATGCGCTCGACGAGCTGATCCTGTCCGACGATGACTCGCTTGACCTCGTAAATCGCGCGTTCCACGAGCTTGACGTCGGCGTCACTCAATTCGATAGCCGCCGCGCCGTCCCCCTGCGCCGACGGCTCGACTGTGGGATGTGAGGTCAACCCTTGCTCCTGTCGTTGCTGATCGGGCGACAGACATGCCCCCGCTCTCGTCGATGCCAGCCTAGCGGCGCCGACTGAGAACATGCCACGAAGGTCACATGCGCGGGCGTGAATGCCCGCACCGGGACGGGCGGTGATCGGCCATACCGCTCAGAGCAGACGGACCACGTTGGGCATCGCGCCGGCCGTACGCACCGGCGACACCTTGACCACCGAGCCGGACTCCGGCGCCTCGACCATCTTGCCGTCGCCGAGGTACATCGCGACGTGCTCGCTGGCGTTGGCCCCGTAGAAGATCATGTCGCCGCGCTGCATCTCGCTGAGTGGAAATTGTGGTCCTGACGTGTACTGGTAACCCGTGTAGTGCGGCAACGAGATACCCACGCCGGCGAAGGCGTAGACCATCAGGCCCGAGCAGTCGAAACCGATCTTGTTGTAGTCGCCATAGCTGTCGGCGACGCCGCCGTCGCGGATGCCCTGCGTCGGACCGTTCGCATCCCCACCGCCCCAGGCGTACGGAACATTCAGCTGCGACAGCGCCCGGTTGACGACGACCTCGACCGCCTGCGGTCCGCGCAGACCGGACCGGGCCACGCCCCCGCCGCCGCCGGAACTGCCGAAGAGGCTGCCGAGGCTGCCCGACCCCAACCGGGAACCGAGGGTGTCCGGGCCGTCGCTGCCCAGGCCTGCGCCACCCAAACCGAGTTCGTCGAGCAGTTCCGAATGCGGCACCTGCTGCTGGCCGACGAGGCCCGACAACATCTTCTGGGTGACGTCGAGGGCCAGCCGCGCCGCGGCCTCGGCCGCCACCTGCATCGTGTCGTTGTCGCCCGCGGCCTGCGTCGGACTGATCGTGGCGGGCCCGGGCGCCGGCTGACCGGGCACGTTCCGGAACAAACCGGTGAGCAGATCCGCCGGTGCCGGATCGGCGACCTGCCGCGGCCGCACCGTGCCGCGCAACGCGTCGAGCCGGGTTTGCACCGAGTCGCGCTGCTGGACCAGGGCGACGCGTTTGCGTCGCTGATCGACCATCGCGCTGCGCGCCTCCGACACCGCCGACACCGCGCCGTCGCGACGGGTCTGTGCGCTTTGGGCCGCGTAGGCGGTCTGACGTTTGGTGGCCTGCAGCGCCGCCACCTGATTCGCCTGCTGATTTCGGGCCACCTGCAGGCGCCGGATGGTCTGCTGCTGGTCGCGCCCGAGCTGATTGATCACCGACACCCGGTCGAGGACGGCCTGGGGATTCGACGACGACAAATACTCGGTGAGCGTGCCCTCGTTGCCACCCGTGCGGTAGACCGAGCGGACGAACTTGTCGAAGGAACGCTGCGCGTCCTGGGTGGCACGGGTCGCGCGGGTCAGTGACTGGGCGGCACCGTCGGCGGCGACGGCGGCGATACGTTTGGCGGCGAGCGCGTTCTGGTAGTCGGCGACCGCATGGTTGGCAGCCTCTTGCCGGGCGGCCACCGCGGCGTCGAGGTCACTCAGGTTCTGATTCACCGTGGCGATCTGATTGATCAGGGCCGACACCGGGGATCGCGGTGCGCTCGAGGTGGTCGGCGCCGCGGCCGCAGATCCCATCATGGCGACGACGCCTGCGGTCACGGCGACGAGTGACGTCGCCAGAGACGCCCAACGTCGCGTCGCCTTTCGGCCCACACCTGTGGTCCCTCGCCTCACTGAGTACTCCCTCGCCGTCTGTCACCAGATGTGCTCATCCGTGGCACGAACAGCGCTTGCAACCCCCGTCCGACGCACAGACGCCGACGATGCAACACGCATCACTTGCGGCGCGTTAATCGACATCTACACCACAGGTGACATGGGAACCGTACGTCACATTTGCCACAGGCGAAAACATCTGGAACGAATTACAAAGACGTGATTACCTGCGGCGATGCTGTGAACTGCCAAAAGACCAACAGGGGTGGGTTGGTATCGAATTGGCAACAGTGGCCGTAACTTCGGTGTCGGCTCTTCAGGCGACACCGGCATCGGCCGGAAGCGAAGGCGAAAAGCCGCCGACGAGCCGCGCGTACCAGCGGATGGGCGGCCTCAGGAGTGGGGGCGCGACGGCGCCGAGTCGTCCTCGGCAGGCGTGTCGTCACCGCGGTCCGGCGATGGTGCCGACTCCGGTTCGACCACAGGCGGGGCGCTCGACGATCGGCGTCGTACGGCGCGCACACGCCCGAGCACCGCACCGATGGCGACCACCGCGATCAGCACGATCGTGATCAGCGTCCAGTCCAGTCCGGGTCTGGCGATGGCGTCGACCATCTGCTGGGCCGCCTGTGGCGGATTGGACAGCGTGAGATTGTCGGTCGCGTCCTCGAGCGTGGCACGGCTGAACTCCGGCGAAGCGCTGCCGACGGAGTTCGGACCGAACACCAGGACGGTCCCATGCACCTGCTGTTGGAGTTCGGTGGCCACGTCCCGGTACATCGTGAACTTCGGCAACTGCTGCGAGAGCACCACGATGTTGATGTCATGGCCCTGCGCCTGCGCGTGGGCGACCACCTGCTTGAGTGCCGGCACCTGCGCGGGATCCTGGCTGTAGACGTGGTCGTCGCGCAGGTCGGCAGCGATCGCGGTGAGGTCGACGCCACCGGGGGCGGTGGTGGCCGTGACCCCCTCGGTTGCGGTCGCCGGCGCCGCCGTGGCGGGCGCGGCCCAGACGCTTGCACCGTCGTTTGTGCCGTCGGTGACCGGACCAGGATTCATTGTTCCGCTCCCTCGGGACAGGTGGGCGCCGTGCTCGATGCCCACGTTTACGATCAGCAAATGTCCGCCGGACCGAAGAGTGTCCGCCGGTCCCGGTCAGAACGGTACGACAGAATGCGCGTGCGGTGAGCATCCGGGGGCACGCAGGCCAGACCGCGCGTGTCGTTCTTGTTAGCAGTACGCCCGTACTGTTAGACTGACCGGGTGCTCCGGCGACCGCATGGTCGTCGGAGGGAATATGTAGAGCACGATCCCGGCGCAGCCCGTCGGGTGATGGTCAGAGTCGACGAGCCGGTGTTTCATCGACGAGCACGATGGTCCGGGGATCGTCGCCCCGGCCGCACAGCATGCCGGCGCAGCCCGCCGGCCAGAGGAGAGTGGATTACACGTGAGTATCAATTCGTATGGCGCACGCGGCACCCTGGAGGTGGGCGACAACTCCTACGAGATCTACCGCCTCGGCGCGGTCGAGGGCACCGAAAAACTTCCCTATGCGCTCAAGGTGCTCGCGGAGAACCTGCTGCGGACCGAAGACGGCGCGAATATCACCAAAGAACACATCAGCGCGCTCGCCAACTGGGATCCCTCGGCCCAGCCGAGCATCGAGATCCAGTTCACCCCGGCCCGCGTGATCATGCAGGACTTCACCGGTGTGCCATGCATCGTCGACCTGACCACCATGCGCGACGCCGTCAAGGAGCTCGGCGGCGACCCCGACAAGGTCAATCCGCTCGCGCCGGCCGAGATGGTCATCGACCACTCGGTCATCATCGAGGCCTTCGGCAACGCCCAGGCATTCGAGCGCAACGTCGAGATCGAATATCAGCGCAACGAGGAGCGCTACAAGTTCCTGCGTTGGGGCCAGGGCGCCTTCGACGACTTCCGCGTCGTGCCGCCGGGCACCGGTATCGTCCACCAGGTCAACATCGAGCATCTCGCCCGCTCGGTCATGGTGCGCGACGGCGTCGCCTATCCCGACACCTGCATCGGCACCGACTCGCACACCACCATGGAGAACGGTCTGGGCGTGCTCGGCTGGGGCGTCGGCGGTATCGAGGCCGAGGCGGCCATGCTGGGCCAGCCCGTGTCGATGCTCATCCCGCGCGTCGTCGGCTTCAAGCTGACCGGCTCGGCCAAGCCCGGCGTCACCGCGACCGACGTGGTGCTCACCATCACCGAACTCCTGCGCAAGCACGGCGTGGTCGGCAAGTTCGTCGAGTTCTACGGCAACGGTGTCGCCGAGGTACCGCTGGCCAACCGCGCCACCATCGGCAACATGAGCCCGGAATTCGGTTCGACCTGCGCGATCTTCCCGATCGACGCGGAGACCATCAACTACCTCAAGCTCACCGGGCGTAGCGCCGAGACACTCGACCTGGTCGAGGCGTACGCCAAGGAACAGGGCATGTGGCTGGACAAGGATGCCCCCGAGGCCCAGTACTCCGAGTACCTGGAGCTCGACCTGTCCACCGTGGTCCCGTCCATCGCCGGCCCGAAGCGCCCGCAGGACCGGATCGAACTGTGGGACGCCAAGAACGCCTTCCGCAAGGACATCCACAACTACGTCGAAGAGGGCAACACCCCGGCACTCAACGGTGTCGACGAGGCCAACGAGGAGAGCTTCCCGGCCTCCGACGCCCCCTCTACCTCGCCCGGCGCCGCGAAACTCTCGTTCTCCGACGAGCCCGCCCACAATGCGTCGAAGAACGCCGAGGGCCGCCCGTCGAAGCCGGTCACGGTGGAGTCGGCCGAGCGCGGCACGATGATCCTCGACCACGGCATCGTCACCATCGCCTCGATCACCAGCTGCACCAACACCTCTAACCCGTCGGTCATGCTCGGTGCGGGTCTGCTCGCGAAGAAGGCCGTCGACAAGGGCCTGACGTCCAAGCCGTGGGTCAAGACCTCGATGGCGCCGGGATCGCAGGTCGTCACCGGCTACTACGAGAAGGCGGGCCTGTGGCCCTACCTGGAGAAGCTGGGCTTCTTCCTGGTCGGCTACGGCTGCACCACCTGCATCGGCAACTCGGGACCGCTGCCCGAGGACATCTCCAAGGCGATCAACGACAACGACCTCGCCGCGACCGCGGTGCTCTCGGGCAACCGCAACTTCGAAGGGCGCATCAACCCCGACGTGAAGATGAACTACCTGGCCTCGCCGCCGCTGGTCATCGCCTACGCACTCGCCGGCACGATGGACTTCGACTTCGAGTCCGACCCGCTGGGGCAGGACACCGAGGGCAACGACGTCTTCCTGAAGGACATCTGGCCGTCGAACGAGGAGATCCAGCAGACGATCGCCTCGTCGATCTCGCCCGAGCAGTATGCCCAGGACTACGCCGATGTGTTCAAGGGCGATGAGCGTTGGCAGAGTCTGCCCACCCCGGACGGCAAGACCTTCGAGTGGGATGACGAGTCGACCTACGTCCGCAAACCTCCGTACTTCGAGGGCATGACCCCCGAGCCGGAGCCGGTTGCCGACATCGTGGGCGCGCGCGTGCTGGCCAAGCTGGGCGATTCGGTCACCACCGACCACATCTCCCCCGCGTCGACCATCAAGCCGGGCACCCCGGCGGCGCAGTACCTCGACGCACATGGCGTGGCCCGCAAGGATTACAACTCGCTGGGCGCCCGCCGCGGCAACCACGAGGTGATGATCCGCTCGACGTTCGGCAACATCCGGCTGGCCAACCAGCTCGTCGACGTCACCGGTGGCTACACCCGCGACTTCACCCAGGACGGCGCCCCGCAGTCGTTCATCTACGACGCCGCGCAGAACTACGCCGCGCAGAACACCCCGTTGGTCGTTCTCGGCGGCAAGGAGTACGGCACCGGCAGCTCGCGTGACTGGGCCGCCAAGGGCACCAGCCTGCTGGGCGTGAAGGCCGTCATCACCGAGAGCTTTGAGCGCATCCACCGGTCGAACCTGATCGGTATGGGCGTGATCCCGCTGCAGTTCCCCGAGGGCGAGTCACACAAGACGCTGGGCCTCGACGGCACCGAGGTCTTCGACATCACCGGCATCGAGGCACTCAACTCCGGCGGCACGCCGGAGACGGTCCATGTGACGGCGACCAAGGAGGACGGCTCCACCGTCGAGTTCGACGCGAAGGTGCGCATCGATACCCCCGGTGAAGCCGATTACTACCGCAACGGAGGCATTCTGCAGTACGTGCTGCGGAACATGATCAACAGCTGAGGCGCACCGCTCGACAACGAGGAGCAATTACGTGCCCAAGGTCAGTGATGACCGCCTTGCCGCGCGCCGCCGGGAGATTCTCGACGGCGCGCGGCATTGTTTCGCGGAGTACGGATATGACGGGGCCACCGTCAAACGGATCGAGGAATCGACCGGTCTGTCCCGTGGTGCGATCTTCCACCACTTCCGGGACAAGGAAGCGTTGTTCCTGGCGCTCGCGCAGGAGGATGCCGAACGGATGGCCGACGTGGCCGCCGAGCAGGGCCTCGTCCAGGTCATGCGCGACGTCCTGGCACGTCCGCAGGACTTCAACTGGCTCGGCACCCGACTGGAGATCGCTCGAAAACTGCGTACGGACAAGAGCTTTCGCGATGCCTGGATGTCACATTCGGCCGATGTCGAGAAGGCGACCCTGGCCCGGCTGGAGCGCGGCCGCGCATCGGGCCGGCTGCGCGACGACGTGGCGCCCGAGGTGCTCGTGAAGTATCTCGACCTCGTCCTCGACGGCCTCATCACGCGGCTGGCGACCGGGCAGCCGACCGACGACCTGCACGATGTCCTCGACCTCGTGGAGGAGTCGGTGCGCGTCTCGCGCTGATCCCCACATCGAAGTCGGCCTTTGCCGATTCCACCGTGCCGAGCGAACGCTCGCTATAGCCTGGGTTCCCAGTGTCATCGGCTGTGAGGAGACAGCGTGTTCCCAGGAGTTTTCGCCGCTCGTACCCCCGACAAGCCCGCCGTCCTCCGGCCGGCGACCGGGGAACAGCTGACCTACCGGCAACTCGACGAGAACTCCACCCGGCTGGCCGATCATCTCCATTCGCTCGGCCTGCGGCCGGGCCACTGCATCGCCGTCGTCTCCGAGAACGACCTCCGCATCTTCGAGGCCTACTGGGCCGCGCTGCGCAGTGGCATGTACATCACCGTCATCAACCACCACCTGACCGCCGAGGAGACCGACTACATCCTCGCCGACTCCGACGCCCAGGTCGTGCTCGCCGGGGCATCGGTGGCGCACGCTCTCGCCCACGCCGCCTCGCTGCCCGCACTTGCGGCGCCGGGCCGCCGAATCGCCTGGGGCGGAGACATTCCCGGCTTCGACGCCTATGAGAAGGTGCTCGCGCAGGCTTCGGCGCGGCCGCGCACCGACCAGCCGCGCGGCACCGACATGCTGTACTCGTCGGGTACCACCGGGCGCCCCAAGGGGATCCGGACCCCGTTGCCGCAAGGGCAGGTCGACGCCATCCCCGACGCCTACACCGCGGTCTTCGGGCCCATGTACGGATTCGACGAGAACTCGGTGTACCTCTCCCCTGCCCCGCTGTATCACGCTGCGCCACTGCGCTATTGCGGAACCACCCACTCCGTCGGCGGAACCGTGGTGATGATGGATCACTTCGAGCCGGAGGAGGCCCTACGACTGATCGAGACCTACCACGTCACCCACAGCCAGTGGGTGCCGACGATGTTCATCCGCATGCTCAAACTGCCCGATGCGGTGCGTGCGCGTTACGACGTCTCCAGCATGAAAGTCGCCATCCACGCAGCAGCCCCCTGCCCGGTGGACGTCAAGCGGGCCATGATCGAGTGGTGGGGTCCGGTCATTCACGAGTACTACGCCTCCACCGAGGCTGCGGGAGCGACATTCATCGGCCCGCAGGAAGCTCTCGCTCATCCCGGCTCGGTCGGCCGGCCACTACTGGGTATCGTCCACATCTGCGACGAGGACGGCGTCGAATCACCCACCGGGGACGTCGGATCGGTGTACTTCGAACGGGACGGGGCGGCCTTCGAATACCACAACGATCCTGCCAAAACCGCTGCCGCGCGCCACCCGGGCCACGACAACTGGTCGACCACGGGCGACGTCGGATACGTCGACGACGACGGGTATCTCTACCTCACCGATCGCAAGGCGTTCATGATCATCTCCGGCGGGGTCAACATCTACCCGCAAGAGGCGGAGAACGTTCTGGTCACCCATCCGGCGGTCTTCGATGTCGGCGTCATCGGGGTGCCCGACCCGGACCTCGGTGAGGTCGCCAAGGCGTGCGTCCAACTCGCGCCCGGACACACGCCCTCGGCGGAGCTTGCCGCCGAACTGCTGGATTCTGCGCGATCGAAGATCGCCGCATACAAGGTGCCCCGTTCCGTGGACTTCGTCGACGACCTGCCCCGCACACCCACCGGAAAGCTTGTGAAGGGCGTTCTGCGCAAGGCGTATTGGCCGTCGCCGGTATGATTCTGCAGGTCCTTGATTTCGGGGACGACCCGGTAACGCGGCGATAACAGTTTCTGTGGTTTGCTAACGATCCGACCGCCCGATGCGGATTAGTCATTGTCGGGGGACACATCGGACTCGGGTCGGGGAGACCACGAGAACCCCATGCATCACATGAATTTTCGCCCGCGGACGACCGCCCTGCGGCTTGCCTGTGCCGTCGCCGTCAGCGCGGCCCTGACCTCCGGGGGCGGCATCGCTCTGGCCGACGAGCCACCCACGAGCGATTCGACGACCACGACCACCGACGAGCCACCCACGACCACGTCGACGGAGACGACGACGTCTCCTGACACCACCACTCCGCAGACCACGCAGAGCACGCCTTCGACGCCGGCATCGACCACCACGACGACGCCCACCACGACGACGCCCACCACGACGACGCCCGCCCCACCCGAAGGCGAGGGCACCATCAATCTGTCCGCCACCGACACGTCTGGCGCTCCACTGCCCGGTGTCGTCGTCGACTTCGCCGGACCGTCGAGCGGGCAACCGATTCCGCTGCCCGCCTCGCTGAACGACTATCCCGGCGACTACCACGTCACCGTCACCACCGTTCCGGCCGGCTATCGGCTGATCGGCTCCGGCGGGATCACCGTGCACCTCGCCGTGGGGCAGACGGTGGGCCACGTGTTCGTCTTCAAGCGCACCGGGGGCAACGATGGCGACGGGTTCCTACAGATCATCAAACGTGACCGGATCGATGGACACACCCTGGGAAATGCCCGTTTCGTCCTCGCCACGTGCGGCGGCGAACCACTCGGCATCGAGGTCACCGGGGTGACCGGTGCGCTGACCCGCAAGGTCCACCCCGGCTGCTACACCGCACACGAGTACGCCGCCCCCGCAGGCTATGTCAACGACGGATACACCTACACGTTCCAGGTGACCGCCGGACAGACTGCCACCCAGGTCGTATACAACACCCCGGCAGGGCATGTCAGCCAACGTGATCCGGGCGGACGTACCCCGCTGTCGTCGATTCCCTCCGGACCGGTGAACCAGCGGTGACGGCCGCGCTGTCAGCTCCCCTGCGGCACAACAGGAGCCAGGAATGTCAACGAAGCCGACAGTGTCCGTATCGGTAACCCCGCGATAACGGTTTCGGTGAACTGGTAACGACCCGACGCACGGTGCGGATCACCCAGTGACGGGGACACACACATCGGACTCGGGTCGGGGAGACCACGAGAAGATCATGCACCACAAGCGCTTTCACCTACGGACGACAGCCCTGCGGCTTGGCTTTGCAATCGCCGTCACCACCGCCATGGCCTCCGGTGTGGGTGTCGCAGTCGCCGACGATTCACCGGCCGGCGACCAGGCCACCACGACCGCCGTCACCAGCCAGCCGACCGCGACCACTCCGACGGATCCGGCCACGACGACCCCGCAAACCACACCGAGCACGCCTTCGACACCGGCCTCGACAACCACCACGACAACCACCACGACACCGGCAACCACGCCGGCCTCGACAACCACGACGACACCGGCAACGCGCTCGCTGTATCTCGTCTCGTTCGTCCCCAAGGCCGGTGGCATCGATCCGGTGGGCGGCGTCCGAGTCCACCTCACCGAGACCGGGTCGGGCGCCGGGATCGACGCCACGACCCCGGCGCACCTGTCCGTACCCGCGGGGATGTACCGGGCGCATGTGGTCGGTGTTCCGGCCGGCTACCGACTCGTCTCCGGCGAGGACGATACGGTCGACCTCACCGACAACGGCAATCACCTGCAGTTCATCCTCGAACGCGTAACCGCGGGCAACGGGGCCGGTCCTGTGGCCCGTGATCCGGGCGGGCGCACCCCACTGTCGTCGATTCCGTCCGGACCGGTGAACCAACCATGACGACCACCCCGAGCGCGCATCGCAGCGTCCGGCACGCCGCCGTGGCCGTTGCCGTGACTCTCACCGTGTTGCTGATCGGGTTGCTCGTCGGCGGCTGCGGCAGTACCGGATCAGTCAAATCCGCCAATCCGTCTGCGGCACAGCAGGACCTGCCCGTGCCTGTCAAGGCACACACCGATGATCCCGGCGCCCCGGTCTCGGTGGCCACCGGCGGCGGCACCGCACAGGTTGATGCGGTGGCCACCGACACCGCGGGCGCACTGCTCCCGCCGCAGGACGTCACACGCCTCGGCTGGTGGGTCGATTCGGCTCTGCCGGGGTCGGGTAAGGGCACGGTGGTGATCACCGGGCACATCGACGAGGCCGGACAGGGCAAGGGTTTTGCCGCGCGGTTCGCCGATCTCGCACCGGGTGCCGAGGTGCAGGTCACCACCGCCAACCGCGAGCAGGTCGCCTATCGGGTGACCCGGGTGCAGACTGCCGACAAGCACAATGGCTTCCCCGCAACCGAACTCAATCGACTCGACGGCCCGGAGACGCTGGCACTGGTCACCTGTGGAGGACCGTTCATCGGCCCTCCCCTCGGCTATGCCGACAACATCATCGCCTGGGCGTCACGGGGGTAACCCTTGCGACTCAAGCGAGTTCGATGAGCTCCTGATACTCATCGCTCCAGTGATCCTCGGTGCCGTCGGGCAGCAGGATCACGCGTTGCGGGTCGAGTGCAGCAGCGGCGCCGGGGTCGTGGGTCACCAACACCACGGCCCCGGTGTAACTGCGCAATGCATCGAGGACCTGCTCGCGTGAGATGGGGTCGAGGTTGTTGGTCGGCTCGTCGAGAAGCAACACATTCGCCGCCGAGGAGACCAGACCGGCCAGCGAGAGCCGGGTCTTCTCACCACCGGACAGCGTCCCGGTGGGTTGGTCGAGCTGCGGCCCGGTGAACATGAAGGCACCGAGCAGGCTGCGCAGGTCCTGTTCACCCGCGTCCGGGGCGGCGTGGCGGATGTTCTCCCACACCGTGGCAGCGTCGTCGAGAGTGTCATGTTCCTGGGCGAAGTATCCGATCTTGAGGCCGTAGCCGGGTTCGATCGAACCGAGGTCGGGTGCCTCGACGCCGGCGAGCAGCTTGAGCAGCGTGGTCTTGCCCGCACCGTTGAGGCCGAGCACCACGACCCGGCTGCCCTTGTCGACGGCGAGGTCCACGCCGGTGAAGATCTCCAGGGACCCGTAGGTTTTGGTCAGTCCCGACGCCATCAGCGGGGTCTTGCCGCACGCCGCCGGCTCGGGGAAGCGGATCTTCGCGGTGCGATCGGCGACCCGCTCGTCTTCGAGGGAGTCGAGCATGCGGTCGGCGCGCTTGAGCATGTTCTGTGCCGCGGTGGCCTTGGTCGCCTTCGCACCGAGCTTGGCCGCCTGCACGCGCAGCGCCGACGCCTTCTTCTCCGCGTTGGCGCGCTCACGTTTGCGCCGCTGCTCGTCGGTGGCGCGAGCGTCGAGGTAGCGCTTCCACCCCATGTTGTAGACGTCGGCCTCGCCGCGCACGGCATCGAGGAACCACACCCGGTTGACCACATCGGCGAGCAGATCGACGTCGTGGCTGATCACCACCAGGCCGCCCTCGTGGTTCTGCAGGAAACTGCGCAACCAGGTGATCGAGTCGGCGTCGAGGTGGTTGGTCGGCTCGTCGAGCAGCAGGGTCGTATCGGATTTCCCGGATCCGTCGGAAGCGGCGAACAGGATGCGTGCCAATTCGATCCGACGCCGCTGCCCGCCGGACAGGGTCCGCAGCGGCTGGGCCAGTACGCGGTCGGGCAGGCCGAGACTGTTACAGATCCGGGCCGCGTCGGACTCGGCGACGTAACCGCCGAGGGCGGAGAAACGCTCCTCGAGTTGCCCGTACTTGGCGACGGCCTTGTCGCGCACCCGGTCGTCGGCCGCCTCGGCCATCAGTGCCTGCTGCTTTTCCATCTGCCGCATGATCGCGTCGAGGCCGCGTGCCGAGAGCACCCGATCACGCGCCAACACCTCGAGGTCGCCCTCCTTGGGGTCTTGCGGCAGGTAGCCGATCTCCCCGCTGCGGACCACCGTTCCCGCATACGGCTCGGTTTCGCCGGCGAGGATGCGCAAGGTGGTCGTCTTCCCGGCGCCGTTCCGGCCGACCAATCCGATGCGGTCACCGGCTTGGATGCGCAGTGCAGGGCCGGGTGCCGACAACAGGGTCCGGGCACCCGCTCGAACTTCCAGGTCGGTCGCGGTGATCACGACGATCCAGTCTAATCGCCACCGGCGATATGGCCGCATCGCGCAAAAGGGCGCAGGTCGAGGGTCCGCTAGGCTGGCGCTGTGACCGACACCACCGCGTTTCCCGTCCCCGATCTCCGTGGCCGCTCGGCCCTCGTCACCGGCTCCAGCCGCGGTATCGGACTCGAGATCGCCACCGAACTCGCCCGACGCGGCGCAGCCGTCGTCATCACCGGACGCAAACCCGAACCACTGGACGGCGCGGCCGAGTCGATCCGCGCCGCCGTCCCCGGTGCCCATGTCACTGCGGCACCCGGCAACACCGGCGACGTCGAGCATCGGGCGGCTGCGGTCGCGGCCGCCGCCGCGCAGGGCGGCGTACACATCCTGGTGAACAACACCGGCATCGCGCCGGCCGCGGGACCGCTGATGGATGCCGACCTCGGGGCGGTTCGCAAGACCTTCGACACCAATGTGGTCGCCGCCCTGGCCTTCGTACAGGAGGCGTATCGCGCGGGCATGGCCGAGACCGGCGGCGCGGTGGTCAACATCGCGTCGGTGGCCGGCCTGCGCTCCACGGGGGCCATCGCCGCCTACGGGGCGTCCAAGGCCGCCCTGATCCGGCTCACCGAGGAACTGGCCTGGGAGCTCGGCCCCGTCGGCATCCGGGTGAACGCCATCGCGCCGGCGATCGTGCGTACCCGATTCGCCGCGGCCCTCATCGCCGGCGACAACGAGGCCAAGGCGTTGGCCGGCTATCCGCTCGGCCGACTCGGTGAACCGGAGGACATCGCGCGGGCGGCCGCCTTCCTGGTCGGCGACGAGTCCTCCTGGATCACCGGCGAGACCCTGCGGGTCGACGGCGGCCTGTTGGCCACCGGCTCGATGTGACACCGGCCCCTTCGGCCATCGTGGTGGGTGCCGGGCCGGCGGGGCGCGCGCTGACTCATCGACTCGCACAACGCAATGTGGCAGTGACACTTGTTGATTCGCATCCTCAACGCATGTGGCGGGCCACCTACGCATGCTGGACCGACGAACTGCCTGCGTGGGTACCATCCGACGTGGTCGCCCAACAGCTGGACGCTGTACGAATCTGCTGCCCCCATCCGCGCGACATCCCGCGCAGCTACGCGGTGCTCGACACGGCCGCCCTCCGGCAGGCGCTCACCGATCCGCAGGTCGAGATCGTCGCCGGGCGGGCGGTTGTCCTCGGCGACAACGCAATTCGGGTCGACGATGGAACAGTGCTCCGTGCCGGCACCGTGATCGATGCACGCGGGACCGCCGGACACGGCCCTCGTCAGACCGCCTGGGGCATCGTCGTGCCGCGACCGGTCGCCGCGCCGATCCTCGATGGCGCCGACGCGATCCTGATGGATTGGCGGCCGGCCGCACCGGAACTCACCGGGTCGCCATCTTTCCTCTATGCCGTGCCGCTCGATGCCGAGCGGGTGTTGCTCGAGGAGACCTGCCTGGCCGGCGCACCGGCATTGTCCCCGTCCGCGCTGCGTGATCGCCTGACACGTCGACTTGCCTGTGCCGCCATCGATCCCGACGACGTGCTCGCGAGCGAACGGGTGTCATTCGGGCTCACCGGCATCGACGCCCGGCCGTGGCGGCACCGGCCGCTGCTCTACGGCGCGCGTGCCGGGCTGATGCACCCGGCCACCGGCTACAGCGTGGCCGCGTCGTTGGCGGCCGCCGACGACGTGGCCGCCGCAGTCAGCTCCGGGCGGCAGCCGGCTGCGGCGCTGTGGCCGCGTCCGGCGCGCGCGATCGCCCGGCTGCGGTCGGTCGGACTGCGGGCGCTACTCGAGATGGATACCGCCGAGATCGCCGACTTCTTCGACAATTTCTTCTCGCTGCCGGTGGCCGTGCAGCGCGACTACCTCTCCGAACGGCGCCACTTGGGCTCCGTCCTCGCGGCGATGGTCCGCATCTACCGGGGTGGCGACCGCAGGCAACGGTTGGCGCTGATGCGCGCACTGATCTGAACGCCCCCGACGGCCGAATCCGACACGGACGCATTGCTACAGCCTCGAATCCACCGCTTCCGATTCGAGAGCCAGCACGGCGAAGACGCATTCGTGGACCTGCCACAGCGGTGCGGCGTCGACGTGATGGGCCAACGCCTCGCGACCGAGTTGGTACTCACGCATAGCCATCGACTGCTTGTGCCGGAGATCGCGGGCGCGTAGACGGCCGAGATCGGCACGGTAGGACGGCCCGTAGATGATCCGCAGATATTCCGGGCCGCGTACCTTCAGGCCCGGCGGCACCAGGCGACCCCTGCTGTCTCGGGTCAGGTTGGCGGCCGGCTTGACCACCATGCCCTCGCCACCGGAACCGGTGATCTCGTTCCACCATCGGGCACCAGCCGCACGTGACTCCGCCGAGGTGACGTCGACGTCGATGTGCCGGGTACCGGCGAACAGCGCCGGCTCTGCCCGGACCAGTTGCGCCGCGACATCGAGATGCCAGGCGTGCGAACAACTCTCGAATGTCGTCGCGCCATCGGATCCGCCGGCGGCGAGGACCTCGGACGGTGCGATACGCAACTCGGCCATCGACGCCCCGACGTCGACGTACTCGAGATAGGCGGCGCGGAATGCCCGGAAATCGTCGATCGTGACCGCGGTACGTGCCACCAACCGATCGACCTCGAGACCGCGCGCCCCGGCGGTGTCCAGCTCACGGGCCAAGAAGTCCAGTTCCGGCTCGGCCGCAGCGGCGACCTGCGCAAAATGGTCGCGAATCAGACCTTCGCCCTTGATGTTCCACGGCAGCACCTCGGCATCGATGATCACCCAGTCCCAGCCGCGGTCCGCGAGGATCGGACGCAGTGCCGATCGCGCGCGCTCGACGACCGACGCTGTCGTCGCCGGATCGAAGAACGACCGACCAGTGCGGGTATAGAGCGCCCCGATCCCCTCGGTCACCCCGAACACGCGCCGGGCGACACCGGCATCGGCGGCCGGCACGAGAACTCCCCTCGACCCCATGTGCTTTTCCTCGCACACGACGTGCTCGACTCCGAGGTCGGCGTAACGGCTGTACGCCGCCTTCGGATCCTCGAGCAGGTCCGGGCTCTCGCCACCGACCGGACTCATGGTCGGCGGCAGATAGCGAATCCAACCCGGATCGACGGCGTAACGCGACATCACCTCGAGGGCTGCGGCGGCGTTGTCGGCACGGACGGTGACCACGGGCCCGTACCGGCCGGCGATGGACCTCTTGCCGAGCACATCGTCGAGCCGGAGTTCCGATCGCACCAGGGTGTCGGCGGAGCTGTCGCCATAGCCCATCGGCTTTCCGCTGGGCCAGTAGACTTCTCGCGCCGGCACGTCGACGACCGACGACTCCGGATATCGCAGGGCGCTGAGTCTGCCACCGAAGACGCAACCGGTGTCCACACAGATCGTGTTGTTGAGCCACGCGGCCGCGGGTACCGGCGTATGCCCGTAGACCACCGTGGCGGCGCCGCGATAGTCACCACGCACCGGGTAGCCCCAACGATCTTTCTCGCCGGTCGTCTCGCCGTACATGGCCAGGGCGCGGACCCGGCCCGATGTCCGTCCGTGATAGCGCTCGGCCAGACCGGCGTGCGCCACGACCAGCCGGCCGTCATCGAAGATGAGGTGCGACACCAGGCCGTCGACGAACGTCATCACCTGCTCCCGGAACCCGGTCGGCTGTGAGTCGAGCTGGGCCACCGACGTCTGCAGTCCGTGGGTCAGCTCGACCTCACGGTCGTGGCGGCCGGCAACGGATCGCTGACGCAAGACTTTCAGCAGCTTCTCCTCATGGTTGCCACGCACACAGAAGGCCTGACCCGCATCGACCATCGCCATCACCAGCCGAAGAACGGCGGGCGTATCCGGCCCACGGTCGACGAGGTCGCCCACGAAGATGATGCGCCAGGCCCGCGGGATGGTCACGCGCACCGACGATCTCACCACTCGAGCTGCGTACCGGCGTCCAGCCGAGTCGTTCGAGCAACTCGGCGAGTTCGCCGATGCAACCGTGGATGTCACCGATCACGTCGAATGGTCCGTGTTCGGCGGTGCGGTCGTTGAAGAGCCGGGTGCGGACAACCGTGGCCGTATCGATCGCGGCTGTTCCGTCGAGGACGTGCACAAACCGGAAACCCTCCTTGCGGAGGTTCTTTCCCTGTTGGCGCAGCAGCCGGTGCTGACGGACGACCACCGCCTCAGAGATGTCGGGACGCTGCCCGGCACGCGCCGTCAGCTCGGTCAGCGGCACATCCAACACGATCGCCGCCGCGAAGACGTCGTGGTCCTTCGCCATCTCCAGCAGTCCACGGCGATCCTCGGGGCGTGCCGAGGTCGCATCGACGACCGTCAGCAGGCCACGCCGCAGCCGGTGCCGCGCCACGTCGTAGAGCGCGTCGAAGGCATCGCCGGTGGCCGACTGATCCGTCGGATCGTCGGCGACCAGCCCGCGGAACACATCCCACGACAGAATCTCGGTGTCGCGGAAGTGGTTGTGCGCGAACGTCGTCTTACCCGCTCCCGACGCACCGACGAGTACGACCAGACACAGGTCGGGCAACTCGATGGTGGTCATCGACCCACCTCCCCGTCGACCCGGGTGAAGACCGCCGTCTGGGTCGGCGCTCCGAGGCCGTCGGCCCTGTCGCCGATCTCCAAGATCGAAGCCGTGTAACCGTAAGTCGCGCAGACATCGTCGCACCAGGCGCCGAACTCGGCCCGAGTGAACTCGAAGCGGTGATCGGGGTGCCGGAACTCGTCGGCGGCGAGCCCGAACACCGGATTGTGCTCACGATTGGGCGTGGTGACGATGACCGTACCGGGCGCCATCGACTCGAAGACCGAATACACGGCCGTCGGCAGTCGATCGGGCTCGATGTGCTCGACGACCTCCATCAGGACCACGGCATCGTGTCCGCGGCACCGCGGATCGGTGTACATGAGCGACGACTGCCACAACTCGACACCGCGCCACCGCTCGAGTCGTCGCTGCGCCCTCTCGAGCGCCTGCATCGACACGTCGACGCCCGAGAGTCGGCCGGCGAAGCGGTCGGAGACCAGCTCGGCGAGCAACTTCCCCTCCCCGCAACCGATATCGAGAACCGAATGGGCACCGGTCTGGCGGATCAGGTCGGCCACCCGTCGGACACGCCGGCCCGCCAACGACGTCCCGTGAGTCCGGGATGTGACCGGCGCGTCGTCGGCGCCGCTTTCGACGAGGGCCCGCCGGGTGAGCGGTGCGACGTGCTTGAGATACCCGCGCACGATCTCTTCACGGCCCGGATGTCCATCGAGCCACCCCTTTCCGAGGCGATCCAGCTTGTCGATCTCGGGTTCGTCCACGAAATAGTGTTTGTCGTCGGCGATCACCGGCACCAGCACACACACGTGACGCAAGGCCTCGCGAACGGTGGCCGAACCCTCGAGCACCACGTTGCGGAACACCGAGTCGCCCCAACTGGCCGGATGAAGGCGCTGCGGGGTCGACGTCACCGACCATCCAAGGGGCGCAAAGACCTCCACCGGGTCCGGACCCCGCACCGGCACCGAGACGATCTCGATCCGCAGCGGCCAGACCTTCTCGGTGAGGTCGGGCCGCATTGCGCAGCGTCCCGCGATCGCATCTCCGAAGACCTTGCCCAGTGCCACGATCAGGCGCGACGAGGCGGCGTGGGCCACGGTGTTCACGTAGCGGTCGGGCTCGCCGACCGCCCGCGCCCCGGCCCCGTCCACGTGAACGACGACCCGGCACCGATCATCGGTCGCGACCGGGTAGAACACGGTCGCGTGGCCCTGCGTCGTCGGAAAGGACTGCACCCGTTCGGGATGCTTGTGCAACAGATATCCGAGGTCGGTGGCCGGGGGTGACATCGTCACCGACCGCTTCGATGGCCAGAATCACCGTCTCAGCGCACTGACCTGGGCAACCGCAATTCGCCGTCCCCGATCAGGCGCGGCTCGTGCCGCATCGGCTTCTTGCCCGCGGCCGTCGACGCGAACATCTCGCGACGCCTACGTACTTCAAAGTGCCTTTTGTAAGCTCCGCCTTACCGACGCATGATGGTGTTACGCACTAGCAGTGAGGTGAACAAGAATGGTTGATCAGATAACCCATCCCGACGGGTCGCAGATCGTCATCGAGGTCTGGTCCGACCTGGGATGCCCGTGGTGCTATCTCGCGAAGCACCGGCTCCAGACCGCGATCGAGCAGCGCCCCGACGCCGATCGGTTCAAGGTCGTGATGCGGTCCTTCGAGCTGAATCCGGCAGCACCGAAGCGCCCGGAGGCGATCGAAAAGGCCTTCATCAGTACCCACGGCGGAACCGCCACCCAATTCCTGGCGGCAGAACGCCAGATGCAGTCGATCGCCCGCAAGGAAGGCCTGGAGTTCACGCTGGACCGTCTCAGTGCCAACACTTTTGACCTGCACCGGGTGGTGCAGTACGCCAACGACGAAGGACTCGGGTTCGAGTTCTTCTCGGCTGTCCAGGACGGCTTCTTCGTCGGCACGCTCAACCCCTATGACTCCGATGCCCTGGCCGCGGTCGCCGAGTCGGTCGGGCTCGACGGCGGGCGAGTGCGCGCGATACTCGCCGGCGACGAGTACGCCAAGCGGGTACGCGCCGACCGGGCAAAGGGACTCGAGCTCGGTGCGACCGGTGTCCCGTTCGTCGTCCTCGACCGGCGGGTCGCCGCCCCGGGTGCACAAAAGGTCCAGGTGTACGGCCAGATGCTCGAGCAGGTGGCGGCCGCAGCCGCACCGAGCGAGCGTGTGTCATGAACGAGCACGACGAGCAAACAATCGAGGTAGCCGCGCCGAAGGGTGGCCTCCAGATCATCGCCGCACCCCCCGGCGGATGGTGCGAGCCCGACACCGGGGTCTGCCACCTCGATCCCCCCGACCCGGTGAGCGACGCCGAGGCTCTCGACGAGACGGACGCGCCCGGTCCCGCCGGGCGGTGACCACTCGACGAGCCACCGACCGATCCGCAACAACAGCAGACCGGCAACACAGCCGATCACGCAGACCCGCCTCCGGAGATCACCGGAGCGTTCCCACCACTCTGAAAGGACCCCACCCATGTCGTATCTGCTTCACATCGACTCCTCGTCACTCGGCGAGGCATCGATCTCGCGCCAAGTCGCCCAGTCCTTCCTCGACGGCTGGAACGGCGACGTCGTCCACCGAGACCTGGCTGCTTCACCGGTGCCTCACCTATCCGCGGCCGGCATCTCCGCCCGTTCCACGGCCCCCGACCAATACACGGCCGAAGAGGCCGAGGCGGCCGCGTTGCAGGACACGCTGATCGAGGAGTTCCTCGGCGCGAGCTCCTATCTGTTCACCGTGCCCATGTACAACCTGACGATGCCGTCGGTGTTCAAGGCATGGCTCGACCAGATCATGGTCTTCGGCCGCACCATGGCGTTCGAAGGTCCGGTGCCTGCGGCCGGCCGGCCGGCCGTGGTGATCTCGGCGCGCGGAGGCGGCTATGGTCCCGGTGCCCCCAAGTACGGCCTGGATTACGTCGTACCCAGCCTCGAAGCCGTACTCGGCCGTGCGGACATGCTCGGCCTCGACCTCACCACCGTCGTTCCCGAGCTGACCATGGTGCCCCACGCCCCGGCCATGGCCGCACTGCTGCCGAAGCACGAGGAATCCATGGCCAGCGCTCACGACCGGGCCAGGGAGCTCGCCGCCACGATCGCCGGGGCCACGACCGCCGCCTGAGCCCGCGCCGGCTCGATACGAAGCGACCGACGCGGCCCCGCCCTCCGTGGGTGGGGTCGCGTCAGTTGTTGCCGCGCAGCTTCCGCCAGCCCTCGATCATCTCGTCGACGTCGACGGTGCGGCAGATCAGCTGCGAACTCGGCTCCAGACCCGGACGCAGCCGATCCTGCCTCACCCGCCGGTTGAAGTCGGTCAGGATGGTGCGCACCGCGGATTCATTCCCGATGCCGCGCAACGATTCCGGGAACGACTGGCGTTCCTTGCGCAATTGCAGGATCGGTGGGAGCAATGCGGCGGAGTCGAGATCCTCGTCGCGAATCTTCTGCTTGGCCCACCAGTCGGGGTCGTCGAGCCCGGAAAGGTTGAGTGGCTTGCCCATTCCGGGCAGGTTGTCGAATTCACCGCGCTCGGTGGCCTCGCGGATCATCTTCTCGACCCGGGTCTCGTGCCGCTGGGGTCGCCAGCGCCGGACACGCCGAAAGTGGCCGTCAGCGGGCAGATCCTCGGGTTGCTCGGTCACGACCTACACGGTGAAGCCGAGCGCACGGAGCTGTTCGCGCCCGTCGTCGGTGATCTTGTCCGGACCCCATGGCGGTATCCACACCCAGTTGATCTCCAGGTCGGTACACAGACCGCTGTTCACCAGCGCCGCTCGCGTCTGGTCCTCGATGACATCGGTCAGCGGACAGGCCGCCGACGTGAGCGTCATGTCGATCCTGGCGACGGCGTCATCGGTGATCTCGATCCCGTACACGAGGCCGAGGTCGACGACGTTGATCCCGAGTTCGGGGTCGACGACATCTCGCATCGCCTCTTCGACGTCATCGAGCTGCGGCAGCGACGTGGTGACCTCCACCCCGCCGGCAATGCTCTCGGTGTTGTCGCTCATGCTGTCTCCGCTCGTTGCGATTCGATTGCCTCGACCGATCGTGCCAACGCATCCTTGAACGCCAGCCATCCCAGCAGTGCACATTTCACCCGGGCGGGGTACTTGCTGACCCCCGCCAGGGCCACGCCGTCGCCGATCACGTCCTCATCGCCCTCGTCCCGGCCGCGGGAGGTCAGCATCGCGTTGAAGGATCCGAGGGTGGCCAACGCCTCGTCGAGTGTCTGACCGACGATCTGGTCGTAGAGCACCGATGTCGACGCCTGCGAGATCGAACAGCCCTGTCCGTCATAGGAGATGTCGGCGACGCGCTCGCCGTCGTCACTCAACGCCACCCGCAAGGTGACCTCGTCACCGCAGGTGGGATTCACGTGATGCACCTCGGCGCCGAACGGCTCCCGCAGCCCGCGACCGTGCGGGTGCTTGTAGTGATCGAGGATCACGTCCTGATACATCTGTTCCATCCGCATCAGCGCTTACCTCCCATCGACGTCCCACTCCACATCAGCGGTCACCGTTGACGCCGAAGAAGCTCTGCGCCTTGCCGATTGCGGCGGCGAGTGCGTCTACCTCGTCGAGTGTGTTGTAGGCGGCAAAGGAGGCGCGGGCGGTGGCCGCCACCCCGAACCGCTTGTGTAGCGGCCACGCGCAGTGGTGCCCGACGCGGATGGCGACACCCTCGTCGTCGAGGATCTGGCCGAGATCGTGGGCGTGGATGCCGTCGACGACGAACGACACCGCTCCCCCACGATCGGCGGTGGTGGCCGGTCCGATGATACGCAGGCCGTCGATCTGTCCGAGCAGGTCGAGAGCCCGCTCGGTCAGCGAGTGCTCGTGTGCGGCAATGGCTTCCATACCGATCGCATTCAGATAGTCGATTGCGGCGCCGAGGCCGACGACCTGCGAGGTCATCGGCACGCCGGCCTCGAATCGCTGCGGCGGCGGCGCGTAGGTGGTGCCGTCCATGGAGACGGTCTCGATCATCGAGCCACCGGTGATGAACGGCGGCAACCCATCCAGCAGTTCGGTCTTGCCGTAGAGCACTCCCACACCGGACGGACCGAACATCTTGTGCCCGGAGAAGGCGGCGAAGTCGACGTCGAGAGCGTTGAAGTCGACCGGCGTGTGGGGCACCGACTGGCACGCGTCGAGAACCACCAGCGCGCCGACGGCACGCGCCCGCCGCACCATCTCCGCGACATCGGCAACCGCACCGGTCACGTTGGACTGGTGGGTGAAGGCCACCACCTTGACGGTGTCGTCGAGCTCGAGTGACGACAGATCGATCCGGCCGTCCCCGGTCACGCCATACCAGCGCAAGGTGGCACCGGTCCGGCGGCAGAGTTCTTGCCACGGAACGAGGTTCGCATGATGCTCGAGCTCGGTGATGACGACGGTGTCGCCCTGTCCCAGCGGCTTCCCGCCCAGCAGCGCAGCGCTGCGGTCGTCACCGAGGGTGTAGGTGACCAGGTTGAGCGCCTCGGTCGCGTTCTTGGTGAACACGATCTGATCCGGGAGTGCCCCGACGAAACCGGCGATCTTCTCGCGGGCACCCTCGTAGGCGTCGGTGGCCTCCTCGGCGAGCTGATGAGCGCCGCGGTGCACCGCCGCGTTGTGGGTCAGCAGGAATTCGCGTTCGGCGTCGAGGACCTGCAGGGGCCGCTGCGAGGTGGCTCCGGAGTCGAGATAGACAAGCGGCTTGTCGTCGCGAACGGTGCGCGCCAGGATCGGGAAATCGGCGCGCAGAGCGGCGACATCGAGCCCGCTCGAGCGGGTCTCGACGGCATCGGCGAAAAGGGTCACGATTGCTCCTTCTGCATCGACGGGAACGGCGATGTGGGGTCAGCGGTGCCGGGTCAGCGGCTCGCGGGCGCCGACGTGAAACGCACGTAGCCGCTCGCTTCGAGCTCGTCGGCCAGTTCCGGTCCGGCGGACTCGACGATCCGGCCGCCGACGAACACATGGACGTGGTCGGGCTTGATGTAGCGCAGAATCCGGGTGTAGTGCGTGATCAGCAGGATGCCGCCGTTCTGGCTCTCCTTGTACCGGTTCACACCCTCGCTGACCACGCGCAGCGCATCGACGTCGAGACCCGAGTCGGTCTCGTCGAGGATGGCGATCCGCGGCTTGAGCAGATCGAGCTGCAGGATCTCGTGGCGCTTCTTCTCGCCACCGGAGAACCCCTCGTTGACACTGCGTTCGGCGAACGAGGGATCGATCTCCAGCGCCGTCATTGCCTCCTTGGACTCCTTGACCCAATGGCGAAGCTTCGGCGCCTCACCGCGGACCGCGGTCGCCGCGGTGCGCAGGAAGTTCGACATCGACACCCCGGGTACCTCCACCGGGTATTGCATGGCCAGGAAGAGTCCGGCGCGGGCCCGCTCGTCGACGCTCATCGCCAGGACGTTCTCGCCGTCGAGGGTGATCGAGCCCTGTGTCACCTGGTATTTGGGGTGTCCGGCGATCGCGTAGGACAAGGTGGACTTGCCGGACCCATTGGGGCCCATGATCGCGTGCGTCTCACCGGATTTCACGGTCAGATCGACGCCGTTGAGGATGTGGATCGGCTCCGCGTCGGTGTCGGACTGGGCGACGTCGACGTGCAGGTCACGAATTTCGAGGGTGCTCACGGTATTTCCTTGATGCTCGGCCCTGATGGATATGTGGGCGCGGTCGGGTTGGCTGGTCTGGACGGCGGGTCGGGCGGTCAGGTGCCGGCGTTCTCGAGTTCGGCTTCCACCGCGGCCTCGAGACGCTCACGCAACTGTGGGACCCCGATCTTGGCGATGATCTCGCGAAAGAACCCGCGGATCACGAGACGGCGGGCCTGGTCCTCGGGAATTCCGCGGGCCTGCAGGTAGAACAGCTGTTCATCGTCGAATCGTCCGGTGGCACTGGCGTGCCCGGCGCCGATGATCTCGCCGGTCTCGATCTCCAGGTTGGGCACGGAGTCGGCGCGGGCACCATCGGTGAGGACGAGGTTGCGGTTGAGCTCGAAGGTGTCGGTGCCCTCGGCCTCGGGCCGGATCAGCACGTCGCCGATCCACACGGTGTGCGCCTCGCGCGCCCGATCGGTCGGATCACCTTGCAGCGCACCCTTGTACACCACGTTCGAGCGGCAGTTGGGCTGGCTGTGGTCGATCAGCAACCGCTGCTCGAGGTGCTGGCCGGCATCGGCGAAGTACAGGCCCCACAGCTCGACGTCGCCGCCCGGTGCGTCGTAGTGCACGATCGGCGAGAGCCGGACCAGGTTGCCGCCGAGGCTGATCGCGAAGTGACGGACCACCGCATCGCGACCGACCTTGAGGTGGTGTGCGGCAACGTGCACCGCGTCATCGGCCCAATCGTGCACGTTGACGACGGTCAGCGCGGCCTGGTCGCCGACGATGAATTCGACGTTCTCCGCATACGTGCCGCTGCCCTGCTGATCGAGGATGACGACCGCGCGGGCGAAGGGTTCGAGGCGGATCTGGATATGTCCGTAGGCGACCTCGTCGACCCCGGGCCCGCGGACCGTGACCGTCACCGGCTCGGCGAGTTCGGTCTCCTTCGCAACCGTGATGACGCTCGCCCCGGCGAACGATGAATAAGCCTGGGCGGCAACCCGATCGAACGGAACGCCGCCCTGACCGAGACGTTCGTCGTCGCGGCCGACGGTCTCCACGCGCACACCGTCGGCGGTGCCGGTCACCTCGACGGGCGCAGTACCGGTGGCCGGCGCGGACCCGTCGTGCAGACCACGCAGGCGGCGGAACGGGGTGAACCGCCACGCCTCCTCACGCGGACTCGGCACCTCGAAGGCGGCGACGTCGAAGGACGTGAACAGCTCGCCCTTGTTGGTCACCGGCGCCACGGAGTCCGGAGTGGTCGTCGGGAGTGTGGGATCTGCCATCAGCCGACGGCTCCTTCCATCTGGAGTTCGATGAGACGGTTGAGTTCGAGCGCATACTCCATCGGGAGTTCCTTGGCGATCGGCTCGACGAATCCGCGGACCACCATCGCCATCGCCTCGTCCTCGGTGAGACCACGACTCATCAGATAGAAGAGCTGGTCGTCACTGACCTTGGACACGGTGGCCTCGTGGCCCATCGTCACGTCGTCCTCGCGGATGTCGACGTACGGGTAGGTGTCGCTGCGGCTGATCGTGTCGACGAGCAGCGCATCACATTTCACCGTCGACCGGCTGCCGTGGGCGCCCTTGTTGATCTTGATCAGGCCTCGATAGGACGCCCGGCCGCCGCCACGCGCCACCGACTTGGAGATGATGTTCGACGACGTGTTGGGCGCCAGGTGCACCATCTTGGAACCGGTGTCCTGGTGCTGGCCCTCGCCGGCGAATGCCACCGAGAGCACCTCGCCCTTGGCATGCTCACCGGTCAGCCAGACGGCCGGGTACTTCATGGTGACCTTGGAACCGATATTTCCGTCGACCCACTCCATGGTCGCGCCTGCCTCGGCCTTGGCCCGCTTGGTCACCAGGTTGTACACGTTGTTCGACCAGTTCTGGATGGTCGTGTAGCGGCAGCGACCACCCTTCTTGACGACGATCTCGACGACCGCCGAGTGCAGCGAGTCGGTCTTGTAGATCGGCGCAGTACAGCCCTCGACGTAATGCACGTATGCGCCCTCGTCGACGATGATCAGCGTCCGCTCGAACTGGCCCATGTTCTCGGTGTTGATGCGGAAATAGGCCTGCAGCGGGATGTCGATGTGCACGCCCGGCGGCACGTAGATGAACGAGCCACCCGACCACACTGCGGTGTTGAGCGCGGAGAACTTGTTGTCCCCGGCCGGGATCACCGACCCGAAGTACTCCTGGAAGATCTCCGGGTGTTCCCGCAGACCGGTGTCGGTGTCGACGAAGATGACGCCCTGTTGCTCCAGATCCTCGCGGATCTGGTGATAGACGACCTCCGACTCGTACTGGGCCGCGACACCGCCGACCAGACGCTGCTTCTCGGCCTCGGGGATGCCGAGCCGGTCATAGGTGTTCTTGATGTCCTCGGGCAGGTCGTCCCAGGTGGCAGCCTGCTTCTCGGTGGAGCGCACGAAATACTTGATGTTGTCGAAGTCGATCCCGTCGAGGTCGCCGCCCCAATGCGGCATCGGCTTACGGTCGAAGATGTTCAACGCCTTGAGGCGCTGCTCGAGCATCCACTGCGGCTCGCTCTTCTTCGCGGAGATGTCGGCGACCACCGCCGGTGAGAGGCCACGCTGCGCGCTGGAACCCGCGACGTCGGAGTCCGCCCAGCCGTATCCGTACTTGCCCAGCGAGGCAATGGTCTCGTCTTGGGTGAGCGGCGTGTTGGGGGCGGCGGTGGTGAGCGTGGGATCGGTGACTGTCATCGCGAAGCCTTTCGACTCGGGGTGGTGGGAGCGGATGCGGGCTGTGCATCACTCGTCGGGATCGTGCGGTCTCGGGGCGGGTCGGGCTGTTGTCGTTCCGGTGGACTCTGCCCGCGCGGATGGGCGACCGCATCGGGCGGGGGCGGATCCGGGTGCGGCAGTGGCACGTTGGTGGTGCATGCGCAGTCACCGTTGGCGATCGTGGCCAGCCGTTGGACGTGTGTGCCGAGCAGTTCGGTGAACACCGCGGTCTCCGCCTCGCACAGCTCCGGGAACTCCGAGGCCACGTGGGCGACCGGGCAGTGGTGCTGGCAGATCTGGATTCCGGTACCGACCTGACGGGTGTTGGCCGAGTAACCGGCGCCGGTGAGGGCATCGGTGATGTCGGTGACGGTGCCGGCGACCGCAGCCGGACCGGCTGCGGGCGCAACCCCGGCGACGATGCGTTCCACACGTTCCCGGGCGAAGTCCGCCACGGCGTCCGAACCGCCGAGATCACGCAGCTTGCGCATCGCGGCGCCGGCGAGGTCGTCGTAGGCGTGCTGCAACTTGCCACGACCGGCGGCGGTGAGCTGGAACCACTTGGCCGGACGTCCACGGCCACCACGCTGACCGAAGGCCGGTGAGGCCTCCTCGATGTCACCGGCGGCCACCAGTGAATCGAGGTGACGACGCACACCGGCCGCGCTGATACCGAGGCGTTCGCCGATCTCACCGGCGGTCAACGGACCGTCCTCGAGGAGCAGGGAGATCACCGCAGCCCGCGTCTGCCCATCGGCGTGGACACCATGATGGGCGGAATCGGCGGGCATGGCTGCGCCCTGCACAAGATCTCCGGGCATGGTTTTCACAACACGAGTGTGACGTAATTGATTCCGCCGTGCCAGGAAGGGTGCCCTCAGACCCCGCCGCCGCGCTCCTCGGTTGCCGGTGTGAGCGGGCGGCCGAACCGCATCTGCCCACCTCACCGGTGACGGGTACGGCACCCACTACAGTCGTCCTGTGTCGGAATCACCCGTGTCGGAGGCCACCGTGCTGCGCCGGGCACTGGAGTACGTCGGTCTGGGCGCGCCCGCCCGCGCGGTCGGGCGCGATCCCGAACGGCGTGGTGACTACGGCGTCACCGTCGCCAAACTCCACGACCGCGAACCCGAACCGGAGGTCGGACCACTCGACGCGGCCGAGAACCGGCGACTGCTGCGGATCAAGTTGTTCGGGGCCACCGGCAGCATCCTGATGCTGGTCGGATCGCTGGGCACCGGGCAGATCCCGGTGTTGCAGAACCCGGTGGCCGGGATGCGCGTCCTCTCGCTGCCGTCCCGGATGTGGAGCACCGCTCTGACATTGTCCATCGGCGGGACGATCATGCTCGTCGTCGCCTGGCTGCTGATCGGGCGTTTCGCGGTGGGCCGGTTCAGTGTGGAGGTGCTGCACGGGCGCAGCCCGCAGCGCCGCATGACACGGCAGCAGGCCGACCGCACGCTGTTGCTGTGGATCGCGCCGATCATCGTGGCACCGCCGCTGCTGAGCAAGGACATCTACTCCTATCTCGCCCAATCGGCGATCGCCTATCGCGGAATGGACCCGTACACGGTCAGCCCGTTGCACGGCCTGGGGGTCGGCGACGTCCTGACGCGGTCGGTGCCCAACCTGTGGCGCGATACCCCCGCTCCGTACGGTCCGCTGTTCATCTGGATCGGTAAGGGCATCACCGCCGCGACCGGCGACAACATCACCGCGGCGGTCTTCGCACACCGGCTGGTCGCCCTGGTGGGGCTCGCGCTGATCGTCTGGGCGCTGCCGCGCCTGGCCCGCCGCTGCGGCGTGTCGCCCGTGGCCGCCCTGTGGCTCGGCGTGATGAATCCGCTGGTCATCCTGCATCTCGTCGGCGGCATCCACAACGAGGCGCTGATGCTGGGGCTGATGCTCGTCGGCATCGAATTGTGCTTCTCCGCCATCTACGACACCGGCCCGCTACGTGCACGCGGGACGTGGCTGCCCACCCGCGCCGGCTGGCTGCTGTTGGCCGGTACCGCGGTGATCTCGATGAGTTCGCTGGTCAAATTCACCTCGGTGCTCGCACTCGGGTTCGTCGGCATCGCGCTGGCCCGCCGGTGGGGAGCCACCCTGCCCGCATTGCGTGGGGCGCCGTGGCGTCAGTGGTGGTCGCGTTCGCGCACCACTATCTGGGCGCTGGCCGCCGCCGCAGGCAGCCTCGGCGTCGTGCTCGTGGTCGTCATGGTGGCCGTCTGCTTCGGCACCGGTCTCGGCTTCGGGTGGACATCGACCCTGTCCACTGGCGCGGTGGTGCGATCGTGGATGTCGATGCCGACGCTGCTCTCGGTATCGGCGGGCCGGGTCGGGGTCGTCCTCGGTCTCGGCGACCAGACTCAGGCCATCCTCGACGTCGTGCGTCCGCTCGCGCAGCTGGTCGCCGCACTGTTCGTCGTCCGATGGATGCTCGCCACGATTGCCGGACGTCTGCATCCGCTCGGCGCATTGGGCGTCTCGATGGCGACGGTCGTCGTGTTCTCCCCGTTCGTCCAGGCCTGGTACCTGCTGTGGGCGGTGATCCCGCTCGCGGCATGGGCCACCCGCCCCTGGTTCCGCCTGGCGACCATCACCGTGTCGGCGATCATCGCCATCGTGGTGATGCCCACGAGTTCCAACACGAGCGGTGTCGTCCTCGCCCAGGGACTGCTCGCCGGTGTGATCATGGTCGCGGTGATGACCGCCCTGTTCTTCGAGGACCGGCCCCGCTGGCTTCTGCGACGGCGCTGGTCGAGGAAGCCGACAACCGATCGCACCGACGCCACACCCTGACTGTCGGCGCACGTGCCGACGGGCCTACGCCGCGTCGGCGGTTTTCTACCTGCGCACACGAAGGCATAGTCTGACCGTGTGCGCAGCGCGACCTCCACACCGTCGAGCGACGATCCGATGACCGATCGTCGACTCGGCGGCCCTTCCGAGGGGCCGGGCGCCGCCGGTGCCGGCTCGCCTGCACTGCTCGTGCGCGGTCTGGTCAAGCGTTTCGGCGACCGGACCGCCGTCGACGGACTCGATCTCGAACTACCCAGCGGCTCGATTCTGGCGTTGCTGGGGCCCAACGGTGCCGGTAAGACGACAACCGTCGAGATCTGCGAAGGGTTTCAGAGCCCCGACGCCGGTTCGGTCAGCGTCCTCGGGCTCGATCCTCGGCACGACAACGATCAGTTGCGCCGTCGTATCGGTGTCATGCTGCAGGGCGGGGGTGCCTATCCCGGCGCCCGCGCCGACGAGATGCTGCGGCTGTGCGCGTCCTATTGCGCCGAGCCGATCGATCCGGCCTGGCTACTCGATGCGCTCGGGCTACGTGACGCCGCCCGCACTCCCTTCCGCCGGCTCTCCGGCGGCCAGCAGCAGCGACTGTCGTTGGCCTGCGCCATCGTCGGCCGCCCGGAGCTGGTGTTCCTCGACGAGCCGACAGCCGGACTCGACGCCCACGCCCGGCTGGTCGTCTGGGAGATCATCGATCGTCTACGTGGAGACGGAGTTTCGGTGCTGCTCACCACACACCTGATGGACGAGGCCGAACGTCTCGCCGACCAGGTCGTCATCATCGACGCGGGACGTGTCGTCGCCGCGGGCAGTCCGGCGGATCTGACCAGCGCGGGCGCCGAGAACGAGCTACGTTTCACCGCACCGCGCCACCTCGACCTCGAGCTCCTGCGGCGGGTGCTGCCCGAGGGCTACCTGTGTTCGGAGACCGCACCCGGCAGCTATCTGGTGGCCGGAACGATGACCCCGCAGATCCTGGCCACGGTGACGGGGTGGTGCGCCCGGATCAACGTGCTGGCCACCGACCTGCGGGTGGAGACCCGCACCCTCGAGGACGTCTTCCTGGACCTGACCGGCCGGGCGCTGCGATGACCGACGCCACGGCAGCTCGCGCCGGCGAGCAGGCGCCCGCGCCACGTTTTCCCGCAGGGACCTTCACCCCGCGGGGCGGAGCCGCGCCGCTCGCCGCGATGCTGGCCGCCCAGACCCGTCTCGAACTTCGCCTGCTGCTGCGCAACGGGGAGCAGCTCCTGCTCACCATGTTCATCCCGATCACCCTGCTGATCGGACTCTGCCTGCTGCCGTTGGACACCGACCTCGGATCGAGTACCGCCGAACGTGCGGCGACCTTCGTCCCGGCCATCATGACGGTGGCGGTGATGTCGACCGCCTTCACCGGCCAGGCCATCGCGGTCGGTTTCGACCGACGCTACGGCGCCCTCAAAC
Source organism: Gordonia sp. DT30 (assembly GCF_049844915.1). Classification (NCBI taxonomy): domain Bacteria; kingdom Bacillati; phylum Actinomycetota; class Actinomycetes; order Mycobacteriales; family Gordoniaceae; genus Gordonia; species Gordonia sp. DT30. The sequence continues at coordinate 352,735 of NZ_JBNCLY010000001.1, forward strand.
GCCTTGGCGCAACGCCGATTCCGCGTTGGGGCATCATCGTCGGCAAGTCCCTGGCAGTCGTCGCCGTCGTCGTCATGCAGTCGGTGATCATCGGTGCCATCGGTGCCGCATTCGGCTGGCGCCCGAGCGTGCTCGGACTGGTCATCGGCGCACTGGTGATCGCGATCGGCACCGCCACCTTCTCCGCGCTGGGATTGCTGCTGGGCGGCACACTCAAGGCCGAGATCGTGCTGGCCCTCGGCAATCTGTTGTGGTTCGCCATGGTCGGTGTCGGCAGCGTCGTGGTGATGGCGTCCCGCATCCCCGACGCGATGTGGTGGGTGGCGCGCTGCGTACCCTCGGGCGCTCTCACCGAAGCGCTGGAACGGGCCACGCGCGGCGAGTTCGACGTCTTCGGTGTGGTCGTCCTCCTCGTGTGGGCCGCAGTGGCCGGCGCTTGCGCGATCAGATGGTTCCGATTCGAGTGAGTCCGCCCGGTACCGGATGACCCGTCCTGCATGACCACCCCGCCCCGACGACACCCCCAACGATCCCGGGATTGACGATGACCACCTCCGAGAAGACACCGCCCGCCGCCGACAAGGCACGCACTCCCATCGCCCCGTCGCCCGGTTCGGCGCTGGCCCGCATACCCGGTTTCGGTCGGCCGACCGTCCGGTTCGTGCACCGCTGGGCCATCGCACTACTCGTCGCCAATGTCGGTATCACCGTCACCGGCGGCGCCGTCCGGTTGACCGGTTCCGGTCTGGGGTGTCCCACCTGGCCGCAGTGCACCTCGGGTTCGTTCGTCCCCCACGAGGCGATGGGATATCACGCGGCAATCGAATTCAGCAATCGCATGCTGACGTGGGTACTCATCGTCGTCGCCATCGCCACGTGGATCGCGGTGTGGCGGCAGGCCTCGGCCACAACCCGTAATCGGACCCTGGTCACCCTCCTCGCCCTGGGCATCCCCTTCCAGGGGGTCGTCGGCGGCATCACCGTGCTCACCGATCTGAATCCGTGGATCGTCGCGCTGCATTTCCTGCTGTCGATGTTGTTGGTCTCCGGATCCACGGTGCTGGTCTTCCGGACCACGCCCTACCCACGGGAACTGTCGACGCCGGGGGTCGCTTCGCGTGGCGGACTGGTGTTGGCATGGCTGGTCTACGCCGTGACGTGGATCGCGATCTACCTGGGCACGGTGGTCACCGGGTCCGGACCGCATGCCGGCGACGTCAAGGCACCGAGAAACGGGCTGACCCCCTCACAGGTGACCCAACTACACGCCGACTCGGTCTTCGTGCTCGTCGGCCTGACCGTGGCGGTCCTCGTCTTGACGCGCGTCATGCGGATGCCGCAATCCCGAGCGGCTCTGATCTATGCCGTGCTGCTCGTCCTGCAGGGCGTCATCGGGGTGGTCCAGTACGTCACCGATCTGCCGATCCTGTTGGTGCTGGCACACATGCTGGGTAGCGCCCTGCTCTTGATCGGAGCGACCTGGCTGGTGCTGTGGTTCCGGCGCTCGGAGCAGGCCTCCGACGACGAGGCAGACCCGACTCCCGTCGCGTGAGACAAGGCGGGTTCGCCGGACCGTCAGAGGATCGCCCGGTTACGCGGCTTCGGAAATCGCTTCTGTCCGGCCACCCAGCCGGCCATCTTCCGATACCGTCCGGGTTCGACGTCGGCCGACGACGTGAGGTCGCGATCCCATTCGGCGGTCTCGACGCCGGTCGCGGCGGCCACCACGGCCTTGGCCGTCTCGAGGTCGGGCACGACTCGATCCCCGAGGATGCCGCCCTTCTCGCCGACGAGGGTGATCCGCACGCCGGCAGCCCCGACCGGCGCCAGGACGGCCTTGGCCGATCCGCCCTCACGGGCGGCGAACTTCTCGATCGACGACACGACCTCGCGCGGTATGCGCACCGCGGGGGTGCCTGCGGTTTCGGTGTGCTGGGCGGTATCGGTGTGCTGCGCTGCGGACTGCTCGCTCATGATCGTCGAGCATACCGTCGGGCGTCAGGACCCCGGCGCCCGTCCCGGCGCTCCCACGCTGTCGGCGTGTGAATCCTGCCGGAGCTTGGCAGAGTCTCTTTCATGACCACACCCGCACCCGCCGCGCGCGAAACACTCACCTGGGAGATGAACGGCCGGGCGTGCCGCGACCTCGCCCAACAGGTCGCCGACGACGGCTTCGTGCCCGACATCATCCTCGGCATCGCCCGCGGTGGCCTCATCCCCGCCGGCGCCATCGCCTACGCCCTGGACTGCAAACTGATGATCTCGCTCAATGTGACCTTCTACACCGGTATCGGCGAGACACTGGCCGAACCGGTGATGCTGCCGTCGCTGCTCGAGAGCAGCGGCCTGCGCGATCAGAAGGTACTCGTCGTCGACGACGTGGCCGATTCCGGCAAGACCCTGGCGCTCGTCGACGACTTCTGTCGACAACAGGGCCGCGTCGCCGAGGTCCGCAACGCGGTGATCTACCAGAAGCCGCACACCATCACCAGACCCGACTATTGCTGGCGCACCACCGCCCGCTGGATCGACTTCCCGTGGTCGGTCGAACCCCCGGTCACCGGCAGCGTCGAGAAGCCCTGAGCGACTGGAGCATCGACGGCCGGGCGAGTACCCGGGTGTAGAAACGAACCATGCGCGCAATACAGGTCACCCGGCACGGCGGTCCCGAAGTATTGAGCTATGGCACGGTCGACGACCCGATCCCCGCTCCGGGCGAGGTCCTGGTCCGCGTCGCGGCGGTAGGTGTCAACTTCGTCGACACCTACCTGCGCCGCGGCGTGTATCCGTCCCAGCCGCCCTACGTGCCCGGCACGGAGGGGGCGGGCGAGGTCGTCGCCGTGGGCTCAGAGGTCACCGACCTGCAGCCGGGTACCCGGGTCTGCTGGTGCGACGCCCCGGCGAGCTACGCCGAACTGGTCGCCGTGCCGGCCCGGCGGGCGGTACGGATACCCGACGGTGTCTCCGACGAGGTGGCGGGCAGTTCCCTGCTGCGCGGCCTGACCGCGCACTACCTGCTCGATGGCAACGCGCACCCCGCCGCCGGAGACGCGATCCTGCTGCACGCCGGCGCGGGTGGCGTCGGACTGATCCTCACCCAGCTCGCCAAGCGCAAGGGGCTCCGGGTCATCACGACCGTCTCCACCGACCAGAAGGAACAGCTGTCCGCGGCCGCCGGCGCCGACCACGTACTGCGCTACGGCGACGACCTGGTCGACCGGGTTCGCGACCTCACCGACGGCGAAGGGGTACGCCTCACCTACGACGGGGTCGGTGCCGACACCTTCGACCAGTCCCTCGCCGCGACGGGCGTACGCGGGACCGTCGTGTTGTTCGGTGCGGCCAGCGGTCCGGTGCCGCCGTTCGATCTGCAACGCCTCAACGTGGAGGGCTCGCTGTCGGTGACCCGGCCCACTCTCGGCCATTTCATCGCCGACGACGCCGAATTGGCGTGGCGCGCCTCGGAGTATCTGGGAGCGCTGGCCGACGGGGTCGACGTCCGGATCGGTCAGCGGTATCGGCTCGCCGACGCGCAGCAGGCACAGGCAAATCTGGAGGGCCGCGCGACCACCGGAACGTCGGTGCTCATCCCCGGCTGACCGGCCGGCAACCTGCTCAGCCGAATGCGTGGGCGATGACGGGCAGGTTGACCACCGCGTCGATCGCGAGACCGCAGAAGAGCAAGGCGAGGTACTCGTTGGACTGCAGGAAGATCTTCAGCGGGGTCAGTTCGGCGCCCCGGCGCGTGTCGCGGTACAGCTTGTGCACGCGATTGAGGAACCAGGCCCCGGCGAGCACCGCGACCGCCGCGTAGATCCAGCTCGCCGCCGGGATCAACGCCAGCGAGGCGATCACCGTGGCCCAGGTGTAGAACAGCATCTGCCGGGTGACACGTTCGTCGGAGGCGATCACCGGCAGCATCGGGACACCCGCGGCCTTGTAGTCCTCGCGGTAGCGCATCGCCAGCGCCCAGGTGTGCGGCGGCGTCCAGAAGAAGATCACCAGGAACAGCACGACCGGTTGCCAACTCAGCGTGCCGGTCACCGCCGACCAGCCGACCAGCGTCGGCATGCAGCCGGCCGCGCCACCCCACACCACGTTCTGCCAGGTGCGGCGTTTGAGGATCAACGTGTAGACGCCGACGTAGAAACCGATCGTCGCGGTCACCAGTAGTGCGCTGAGCAGGTTCGCGGCGAAGTACAGCACCAGGAACGACGCCACCCACAGCACGACCCCGAAGATCAGCGCGCTGCGCGTGGCCACTGCCCGGCGGGCCAGCGGTCGACGCGCGGTGCGACGCATCTTCTTGTCGATGTCGGCGTCGGCGACCATGTTGAGAGTGTTCGCGCTGGCCGCCCCGAGCCAGCCACCGAGCAACGTGAACAGGATCACCGCGATGTCGACATGCCCGCGATGGGCCTGCAACATCACCGGGATCGTCGCAACCAGGAGCAGTTCGATGACGCGTGGCTTGGTGAGCGCGATATAGGCCATCACGATGCCGCGGACGCGTGCCGGCCACGACGCCCCGTTCGGAACGGTGTCATCGGCCGGCTCGGTGGTCGCGGCCGGCTCGGTGGTCGCGGCCGGTTCGGTGGTCGCGGCCGGGTCAGAAGGAGACGTCAGCCCGAACGCCGTCTCGCGATCCGAGGGCTCGGTCTCGTGGTCCGAGGAGGACTCACGGGATGGGGTGTACCGGGCGGCAGCGGCGCCTTCTCCGCTCACACGTTCCCCAATCCTCACGTCCACTCCTCGCCTGCCCGAACGACGCACTGAGGGCAGTTGACCGGCTTCACAACGCGCGCCACACCTACTACACAGCATGGTAGACGCTGCCCCATCCGATCGAAGAATTGCCGTCGTCGCACCGGGTGTGCGGGACGTTGCCGCGGCGCCGCATCCGCAGAACACCGGTGCTGCGGGAAGGTTGCCCGGCGTAGGACGTGTGTGGCCGATTACTCTGGGACGCGTGAGGCTATTCCGACGTACACCACATGCGGCGGCTTCGGTTCCGTCCACGGGTGGCGCCGACTCTCATATGCCCGTATTCCGATCGCACGCACCCCGATAGGTAACAGGAGACTGCAGGACAGTGGCTGACACAGACGAGATCCGCGAACTCACCGAGGCGGACCACCCGAACTGGTGGACCGAGGTCGATTCGCGAGCCGTGGACACCGTTCGTGTCCTCGCCGCCGACGCGGTACAGAAGTGTGGCAGCGGCCACCCCGGCACCGCGATGAGCCTGGCCCCGTTGGCCTACACGCTCTACCAGCACGTGATGCGTCATGATCCCGCCGACACCCACTGGGTCGGCCGCGACCGGTTCGTTCTGTCCTGCGGGCATTCCAGCCTGACCCAGTACATCCAGCTCTACCTCGGCGGATTCGACCTCGAGCTCTCCGACATCGAGGCATTGCGCACCTGGGGTTCCAAGACCCCGGGCCACCCTGAGCTGCATCACACGCGCGGCGTCGAGATGACCACCGGTCCGCTCGGCCAGGGCCTGGCGTCGGCGGTGGGCATGGCATATGCCGCACGCTACGAACGCGGCCTGTTCGATCCGGACGCCGCGACCGGTACCAGCCCGTTCGATCACCACATCTACGTGATCGCCTCCGATGGCGACATCGAGGAGGGGGTCACCTCCGAGGCGTCGTCGCTGGCCGGCGCGCAGCAGCTCGGCAACCTGATCCTCTTCTACGACAAGAACCACATCTCCATCGAGGACGACACCCAGATCGCGCTGACCGAGGACACCGCCAAGCGCTACGAGGCCTACGGATGGCACGTCCAGCACGTCGAGGGTGGCGAGAACGTCACCGCGATCGAAGCCGCGATCGAGGCCGCTAAGAAGGTGACCGACAAACCCTCACTCATCGTGCTGCGCACCATCATCGGATATCCGGCCCCGGACAAGATGAACACCGGCGCCATCCACGGTTCGGCCCTCGGCGCCGACGAGGTGGCCGCGACGAAGAAGGTCCTCGGCTTCGATCCCGACAAGAATTTCGAGGTCTCCGACGAGGTACTCGCCCACACCCGTGGCCTGGTACAACGTGGCGCCGATGCGCACGCCGAGTGGCAGAAGACCTTTGACGCCTGGGCCGGCGCCAACCCGGAACGCAAAGCGCTCTTCGACCGTCTCTGGGCCCATGAATTCCCGGAGGGCTGGACCGAGGTGCTGCCGACCTGGGAGCCGGGCGGCAAGGCGATCGCCACCCGCGCGGCATCGGGCGACGTGCTCTCCGCGCTCGGCCCGCTGCTACCCGAGTTGTGGGGTGGCTCGGCCGACCTGGCCGGCTCCAACAACACCACCATGGACGGGGTCGACTCGTTCGGCCCGTCGTCGCTGAGCACCAAGAAGTGGACGGCCGATCCCTACGGTCGCACGTTGCACTTCGGCATCCGTGAACACGCGATGGCCTCGATCCTGGCCGGCATCGTGCTGCACGGGCCGACCCGCGCCTACGGCGGCACCTTCCTGCAGTTCGCCGACTACATGCGTCCGGCGGTGCGGTTGGCCGCGCTCATGGAGATCGACCCGATCTATGTGTGGACCCACGACTCGATCGGTCTCGGTGAGGACGGTCCGACCCATCAGCCGGTCGAGCACCTCGCGGGGTTGCGCGCCATCCCGAATCTCGACGTGGTGCGTCCGGCCGACGCCAACGAGACCGCCCACGCGTGGCGACACGTGCTCACCCGTCGCGATCACCCGGTGGGTCTGTGCCTGACCCGTCAGGGCGTGCCGGTACTCGCGGGCACCTCCTACGACGGCGTCGCGGCGGGAGCGTATGTCCTCGCCGAATCCGACGGCGACCCGCAGGTCGTGCTGGTCGGCACCGGCTCGGAGGTACAGCTCGCCGTCGAGGCGCAGAAAACGCTCGCCGACAAGGGGATCCGGGCCCGTGTGGTCTCGATGCCGTGCTTCGAGTGGTTCTTCGAGCAGCCGCAGGACTACCGCGATTCGGTGTTTCCGCCGTCGGTGCCGCGCGTCTCCATCGAGGCCGGTATCGCCATGCCGTGGTACCGGATCGTCGGCGACACCGGGGCCATCATCTCGCTGGAGCACTTCGGCGCATCCGCCGACTACAAGGTGCTCTACGAGAAATTCGGCATCACCGCCGACGCGCTCACCGCGGCCGCCGAGCGCGTCGTGAAGTAGCCCACTCATCCTCCGCCACACCGACATCACCGAGATCGCGTTGCCCACAAGGAGAACGTGATGGAAACCAGGAGAGAACCGTGACCCAGAACGAGAAGCTCGCCGAACTGTCCGCCGCCGGGGTATCGGTGTGGCTGGATGACCTGTCCCGTGACCTGATCGCCTCGGGCGGTCTGCAGGAGGTCATCGACACCAAATCGGTGGTCGGCGTCACCACCAATCCGTCGATCTTTCAGGCGGCACTGTCCAAGGGCAGCGCCTATGACGCACAGGTCAACGAACTCGCCGCACGGGGCGCCGACGTCGACGCCACCATCCGCACGGTGACCACCGACGACGTCCGCAACGCGTGTGACGTGTTGGCGCCCGTGTTCTCGTCGTCGAACGGTGTCGACGGCCGGGTGTCGATCGAGGTCGATCCGCGGCTGGCCCACGACACCGACAAGACGGTCGCCCAGGCGATCGAGCTGTGGAAGATCGTCGACCGGCCCAATGTGCTGATCAAGATCCCTGCCACCGCAGCCGGCCTGCCGGCCATCTCCCGGGTGATCGCCGAGGGCATCAGCGTCAACGTGACCCTGATCTTCTCCGTCGAGCGCTACCGGGGCGTCATGGACGCCTACCTGTCGGGTGTCGAGGCGGCGGCACAGGCCGGTCACGATGTGTCGAAGATCCACTCGGTCGCCTCGTTCTTCGTCTCGCGCGTCGACACCGAGGTCGACAAGCGGCTCGATGCCATCGGCACGACCGACGCCACCGAGCGCAAGGGTAAGGCCGCACTGGCGAATGCCCGGCTGGCCTACGCGGCCTATCAGGAGATCTTCGAGGTCGAACCGCGCTTCCAGGGGCTCAGTGCCAAGGGCGCCAACGCGCAGCGGCCGCTGTGGGCCTCGACCGGCACCAAGAACGCCGACTACCCCGACACGCTCTACGTCAGCGAGCTCGTCGCCCCGAATACGGTCAACACCATGCCCGGCAAGACGATGGACGCCTTCGCCGATCACGGCTGGGTCAACAACTCCTCGATCGTCGGAACCGCGGCGGCTTCCCAGCAGACCTTCGACGCGATCTCGGCGGCCGGCGTCGACATCACGGACGTGTTCGTGGTCCTCGAGGACGAGGGCGTGAGCAAGTTCGAGGATTCATGGAACGAGTTGCTCACCGCCACCGCCGAACAGCTCGACGCGGCAAAGAAGGCGTGAGCCGGTGCCCACCGGACCAGCGAAATGGCGTAATCCCCTTCGTGATCCGCGGGACAAGCGGCTGCTGCGCATCGCCGGGCCGTGCAGTCTGGTCATCTTCGGCGTCACCGGTGACCTGGCCCGCAAGAAGCTGATGCCGGCGGTCTACGACCTGGCCAACCGCGGGTTGTTGCCGCCGTCGTTCGCCCTCGTCGGATTCGCCCGCCGCGACTGGGATGACGACGACTTCGCCACCGTCATCCACGACGCGGTGCGCCAGCACGCACGTACCGGATTCCGGGAAGAGGTGTGGGAACGCCTCGCCGAGGGTTTCCGCTTCGTCCAGGGTTCCTTCGATGACGACGATGCGTTCGCGCGACTGAAGGCGACGCTCACCGATCTCGACAACGAGCGCGGCACCGACGGCAATTACGCCTTCTACCTGTCGATCCCGCCGAAGGCGTTTCCGACGGTGTGTGAGCAACTCGAGCGAAGTGGTCTGGCCGCAGGCGGGGCGAACAGAACCGGCATCGGGGGCCGAGCGAGCGCGCCGGTGTCCGGTCAGCCCGAGGACCACTGGCGGCGCGTGGTCATCGAGAAGCCGTTCGGCCACGACCTGGAGTCGGCCAAGGAGCTCAACGCCATCGTCAACGCCGTCTTCCCGGAGTCGTCGGTGTTCCGCATCGACCACTACCTGGGCAAGGAGACGGTCCAGAACATCTTGGCGTTGCGATTTGCCAATCAGCTCTTCGATCCGCTGTGGAGTTCGCATTACGTCGATCACGTGCAGATCACCATGGCCGAGGATATCGGTCTCGGTGGGCGCGCCGGCTATTACGACGGGATCGGCGCCGCCCGTGATGTCATCCAGAACCATCTGCTGCAGTTGATGGCGCTGGTGGCGATGGAGGAGCCGATCTCCTTCGAGCCCAAGCAGTTACAGGCCGAGAAGATCAAGGTGCTCGCGGCGACCAGCAACATTCTGCCGATCGAGGAGAACACCGCACGCGGCCAGTACGGTCCCGGATGGCAGGGCAGCGAGAAGGTGCCCGGTCTCAAGGACGAAGAGGGCTTTGCCGCCGATTCCACCACCGAGACATACGCGGCGATCGCGCTCGAGGTCGACTCACGGCGCTGGGCAGGCGTGCCCTTTTACCTCCGCACCGGAAAGCGCCTGGGCCGCCGGGTCACCGAGATCGCGCTGGTGTTCAAGCGGGCGCCACATCTGCCGTTCGACAAGACGATGACCGAGGAGCTGTCGCAGAACGCCTTGGTGATCCGGATTCAGCCCGACGAGGGCATCACCTTGCGGTTCGGCTCCAAGGTACCGGCCTCGAGTATGGAGGTCCGTGACGTCAACATGGACTTCAGCTACGGCACGGCCTTCACCGAGGCGTCTCCCGAGGCCTATGAGCGTCTCATTCTCGACGTACTCCTCGGCGAGCCGTCACTGTTCCCGGTGAACGACGAGGTCGAATTGTCTTGGGAGATACTCGATCCCGTTCTCGACAGCTGGGCGCAATCGGGGAAGCCCGACATCTATGAGGCGGGCACGTGGGGCCCGAAGTCGGCCGACGACATGATGGACCGGACCGGACGCGCCTGGCGGCGTCCGTGAGTTCGGCCGCGAGAGGACACCGATGATCATCGACATGCCCGAGACCTCGACCAATCACGTCGCCAAGAAGATGGTCGAGCTCCGCGAATCCGGCGGCGCCATCAGCCTCGGACGAGTGCTGACCCTGGTGGTGGTGGCCGAACACGGCGAGCCTACCGAGGCCGCGATCGAGGCCGCGATCGGCGCCAGCAGTGAGCATCCCAGTCGCGTCATCGTGCTGGCGTGTGGATCCCGCAAGAGTGAGTCGCTGCTGAACGCCCAGATCCGGGTCGGCGGTGACGCAGGCGCATCGGAAGTGGTGATCCTGTCGATGTCTGGTCCGTTGGCCGATCAGCCGCACAGTGTGGTCACACCGTTCCTGCTGCCCGATTGTCCGATCGTGGTGTGGTGGCCGGGTGCGGCGCCGGAGAACCCGGCCGCCGACCCGATGGGTCGGATCAGTCGCCGCCGCATTCTCGATGCCAGCAAATCCACTCACCCCGACAGCGTGCTCGAGCGCCGCTTGGCGACCTACTCCCCCGGCGACTCCGATCTGGCCTGGACCCAGATCACGCATTGGCGGGCGCTCATCGCGTCGGCCGTCGATCGCCCGCCGCACACCGCGATTCAGTCGGTGGTGGTCACCGGGCCGGCTCAGTCGCCCGGCATCGAATTGCTCGCGGGGTGGCTGCACTCGGCGCTGGGCGTGCCGACGACCCGTTCCATCGGCAGTTTCGAGGTGCGTCTGCTCCGCGAGCACGGTGCGACGGTGCTGTCCATCGACCAGAACGGCAATGCGGTGATCTCCGTACCCGGTAAACCCGACGGCCGGGTAGCGATGACCAATCGTGATCTGCCGGTTTACCTCGCCGAGGAGCTACGTCGTCTCGATACCGATGAGGTGTACGAGCAGGCCTTGCGTGGCGCGGTCGAACTGAGCCGAGAGGGGCAACCTGCATGACCCCGCAGACACTGGTTTTCGAGGACAAGAAGACGCTGATCGACACGGCGGCCCGCCGCTTCGTCGACGTCATCGGTGCCGCCCAACGGGACCGGGGCGTGGCGTCGGTGGTGCTGACCGGCGGCAGCAACGGGATCGCGATTCTGGCGGCGCTGGCCGCCGACAGTGGCGGCATCGACTGGTCGAAGGTCGACATCTATTGGGGCGACGACCGATTCGTGCCGGCCGACGATCCCGAGCGCAACTACGGACAAGCGTGTGCGGCCCTACTCGACCACGTTCCGATCGATCCGGCTCGAGTTCATCCGATGGCGCCCTCGGACGGCGAGTACGGCGACCACATCGATGCGGCCGCCGCCTCCTACGCGGCAACGCTCCTCGCGCATGCCGGTGACGACATCACGCCGTATTTCGATATCCATCTGCTCGGAATGGGCGGTGAAGGGCACATCAATTCCCTGTTCCCGCACACATCCGCGACGGCCGAGACCGAAAAATCCGTTGTCGCAGTTCGGGACTCACCAAAACCCCCACCCCGACGGATCACCCTGACGCTACCGGTCGTCAACCGCAGCACCGCCGTCTGGTTTCTCGTCGCCGGTGCAGACAAGGCCGAGGCGGTGGCCGCGGCCCACGCGGGCGCCGATCCGTCCGACTGGCCGTGTGCGGGCGCGCACGGCACCGCGGAGACGATCTGGTTTCTCGACCGGGCGGCGGCGGCGTCACTGCCACAGGGCTGATCGGACCGCCCGGCCGGTTTGCGTCTACCCGCTGTTGCGCAGCGCGGTGGCCAGACCGTTCATGGTGAGTTGGATGCCGCGGCGGAGGCGGGGCGAGTCGTCACCGGCACGGAAGCGGCGCAGCAACTCGACCTGCAGCAGATTCAGCGGCTCGAGGTACGGGAAGCGGTTGTAGACCGATCGCTTGAGCGCCGGGTTGTCGGCGAGCAGATCGTTGGTCCCGGTGATCGCCGCGTACATCGCGATGGTGCGCTCGTGTTCGACGGCGATCATGCCGAAGACCTTGTCGCGCAACGTCTCATCGGGGACGAGCTGGGCGTAACGATGCGCCAGCCCCATGTCGGACTTGGCAAGGACCTGGGCCATGTTGGACATGACGGTGCGGAAGAACGGCCACTTCTCGTAATACCGTTGCAGGATGGCCAGTCGCGCCTCGTCGTCACCGATCCATTGCGCAAACGCGGCACCGGTGCCGTACCAGCCCGGCAGCATCACACGAGACTGGGTCCACGACAGCACCCATGGGATGGCACGGAGGTCGGAGATCTTCTCGGTCTGCTTACGCGAGGCCGGACGGCTGCCGATGTTGAGCGCGCCGATCTCCGACAGCGGAGTCGAGGTGGTGAAGTACTCGACGAAACCCGGTGTGTCGTGCACGAGCTCGCTGTAGGCCGCCCGCGCGAGCGCGGCGATCTCGTCCATGTGGGTGTAGGCGTCCGCGGAGTCCTCGCCGAGGCCCTCGACGTCGAGCAACGACGATTCGATCGTCGCCGCGAGCAGCGTTTCCAGGTTGCGTTCGGCGCTGACCGGCTCGGCATACTTGGCCGCGATGATCTCGCCCTGCTCGGTGATACGCAGTGACCCCTGCACCGCTCCCGGCGGCTGGGCCAGGATCGCGTCATAGCTCGGTCCGCCGCCGCGTCCGACGGTGCCGCCACGGCCATGGAAGAGCCGCAATCGGATTCCGGCCTTCGTCGCCGCCTCCACCAGGTCGAGCTCGCCGCGATACAGCGCCCAGTTGGCGGCCATGTACCCGCCGTCCTTGTTGGAATCGGAGTAGCCGAGCATGACCTCCTGCATGCCCGACTGTGCGTCCACCAGGCCGCGGTACAACGGGATGTCCAGTGCGGCCAGGAGCGTTTCCGCGCCCTGCTGCAGGTCCTCGATCGTCTCGAACAGTGGGACGATGCGCACGGTCGAGGTGAGTGCGCCGGCCGCACCGTCCAGGTCGATCAGGCCCGCCTCCTTGAGCAGGATCATCGGCTCGAGCATGTCCGAGACCGACGTACACATGCTGATGATGTAGTTGGGCACCGACTCGGGACCGAATCGTGCCACTGCGGTCGCGGCCGCACGCACGATGTTCAGTTCTTTGGTTGCCAAGTCGGAGAGCGTGGCGTCGGACCGGGTCAACGGTCGCCGCGCGGCGAGCTCCCGGGTCAGGATCTCGACGCGGGCATCCTCGTCGAGTGAACGGTAGTCCGGGTGCACCCCGGCCCACGCCAGTAGTTCGGCGATGACCTCCTCGTGGACATCGGAGTTCTGTCGCATGTCCAGCCCAGACAGATGGAACCCGAAGGTGCGCACTGCTTCTCGTAGCGCCAGCAACCGGTCGTCGGCAATGATGTCGTCGCGGGCCGCTCGCAGCCCGCCATCGATGATGTCGAGGTCGACCAGCAGTTCGTCGGCCGTGGCGTACGGGGGCGCACCGTCGAGCAGGAACAGATCCGAGGTCTTCATGACCTCCTCGCCGAAGTGGCCGGTCGCGGTGGCCACCAGTCGGGAACGGATGTGACGCAACGCCAACCGGAACGCCTCGTCGGCAGCCGGGTCGTCGCGCGGCACTCCGGCGAGATCGAAGAGCGCGTCCGAAGGCGACATCAACCGGGTCGACATGCTCAGTTCCTGCCCGAGTTTCTCCAGTTCGGACAAGTGGTGACCGATCGCGGTCCGCGCCGCGAGAGTCGTTGCGAGTTCGACGACCTCGTCGGTGACGAACGGATTGCCGTCACGATCGCCGCCGATCCAGGAACCCATCCGCAGCATCGGCTCGTCGGCCAGACCCGCATCCGGGTAGGCGTGCCGCAGCGCCGCCCGCACCGAGGTGTTGATCTTGGGCACGACCTCGAAGAAGGAAGCGTCGTAGTATCGCAGCCCGGTCCGGATCTCGTCCTGGATGGTCAGCCGCTCGAGACGGATCAGCGCGGTCTGCCACAGCGTGAGGATCTGCCGCCGGATGCCTTCGGTGACGTCGGCTTGTTCGTCCGGGGTCAGCTCGGTGCGTGCACGGAACCGCATGAGCTCGGTGATGCGGTTCTGTGCGTCGAACACCGAGCGGCGCCGGGTCTCGGTCGGGTGGGCGGTGATGACCGGCACCACTGTGGCGTCGGCAAGGGCACGGCCGACCTCATCGTCATCGAGCACCGCGGCCGCGAGTTTGCCGTACGTGGCCGCCAGGCTGCTGTCCTGCGGCGGGTCACTGGCGCGGACGTGAATCATCCGCCGCCGTTCGCGATGGATGTCCTCGGCGAGATTGGCCAGCAGCGCAAAGTTGCTGAAGGCCCGGATGATCGGCATCACCACGGCGATGTCGAGATCGACGAAGAGATCGGCCAGCTCGTCCCGGTCGATCTCGGCCCGGCGAATCCGGAACGCCGCGACGCGCGCGGTTTCCACCAGATCGAAGACCGCAGACCCGGAGTGCTCACGCACCATGTCGCCGAGAATCCCGCCGAGTAGGCGGATGTCCTCGCGCAACGGCTCGGTCAGGGCACGGCCCTCGTCGTCGACGGCGATGTGACCGACGATCGAAACCGAGGGACGCCAGTCCGGGGCACCGTGTGAGGGATCGGATGAGCTCATGGTTTCAGTATCCCGGCTCGATGCCACAGTGGCATCTCGGACACACTTATCCGGGCAACCGGCCGGCCACCGGCGCCGACGGTAGGGGCAACTCGGCCCGGCACTGCCGAAGCGGTGCCGGGCCGATGGCGCAGGTACGTCGCGAAGAGATCAGGCGGACAACTTGATGTCGACGCCGATGCCGATGATGAAGATGAACCACACCAGGCCGACGAAGATCGTCAGCCGGTCCAGGTTGCGCTCGACGACGCTCGAACCGGACAGACTCGACTGCACGCCGCCGCCGAACAGCGACGACAGCCCGCCGCCCTTGCCCCGGTGCAGCAGTACCAGGATCACCAGCAGCACGCTGGTGATGATCAGGCCGATGTCCAGCACTGTTTCGAGCACGAGAAGCAGATCCTTGTCGGTCGGGGGCGGTATGCGGCGCGATCTTCGGATGCGTGGCCGCGCATACAGGTCGGGCCGGGGGATCCCTCCGCGGGGAGAATCCGACCGGCCCGACCAGTGTACGCGTCAGTCAGGCGGGCTCAGGGCAGGGGTCCGCCGGCGGCGATCGCCGACAAGGTGGCGAACTCGTCGGCCTTGAGCGACGCGCCTCCGACGAGCGCACCGTCGACGTCGGACTGGCCGACGATCTCACCGACGTTCTTGGAACTCACCGAACCCCCGTAGAGAATGCGCACCGACGCCGCGGTGGCCTCGTCGGCGATCTCCGACAGCGCCGAGCGCACCGCCGAGCACACCTCCTGGGCATCGCCGGCACTTGCGACGCGGCCGGTGCCGATGGCCCACACCGGTTCATAGGCGATGACCACCTTGCCGATCTGCTCCGCCGACAGCCCCGCCAGCGAACCCTTGAGCTGGGTCACGTTGTGGGCGACGTGCTCGCCGGATTCGCGTACGTCGAGACCCTCACCGATACAGACGATCGGAGTCAGACCGTGCTTGAGCGCAGCCTTGGTCTTGGCCAGCACGGTCTCATCGGTCTCGGCGTGCAGTGTGCGCCGCTCGGAGTGGCCGACGACGACGAAGGTGCAGCCGAGTTTGGCCAGGAAGGCACCGCTGATCTCGCCGGTGTAGGCGCCCGAGTCGTGTTCGGACAGATCCTGGGCGCCGTAGGTCAGCAGCAGTTTGTCGCCGTCGATGACGGTCTGCACCGAGCGGATGTCGGTGAACGGCGGCAGCACCGCCACGTCGACCTTCTCGAAGTACTTCGCGGGCAAGGCGAAGGCGATCTTCTGGACGAGGGCGATGGCCTCGAGGTGATTGAGGTTGCACTTCCAGTTGCCCGCGATGAGCGGTTTACGACTCATGATTCCAGCACCTTCAACCCGGGCAGTTCCTTGCCCTCGAGAAATTCCAGCGACGCCCCGCCGCCGGTGGAGATGTGCGAGAAGTCCGAGTCCGGCAAGCCGAGTGTGCGCACCGCTGCGGCCGAGTCCCCGCCGCCGACGACGGTGAAGGCGCCCGAGCGGGTGGCCCCGGCGATCGCCTCGGCGACTCCCTTGGTGCCTGCGGAGAACTTCGGGAACTCGAACACGCCGGACGGTCCGTTCCAGAAGATCGTCTTGGCACCGGAGAGCAGCGCCGCGAATCGCGCAACCGATGCCGGGCCGATGTCGAGGCCCATCCATCCGTCCGGGATCGCGTCGGCGGCGACGGTCTGCGAGTCGGCGTCGGCGGCGAACTTGTCGGCCACAACCACATCGACGGGCAGCCGGATGACGTCACCGAATCGTTCCAGCAGATTCTTGCAGACCTCGATCTGGTCTGCCTGCAGCAGCGAGGTGCCCACGCCGTGGCCCTGTGCGGCCAGGAAGGTGAAGGCCATGCCGCCGCCGATCACCAGGGTGTCGACCTTGGGCGCGAGGGCCTCGATGACACCGAGCTTGTCGGACACCTTCGACCCGCCGAGGACCACCGCATACGGACTGTCCGGGTTCTCGGTCAGCGTGGAGAGCACCTTGACCTCGGCTGCCACCAATTCACCCGCGTAGTGCGGGAGCAACTTGGCGACGTCATAGACCGAGGCCTGCTTGCGGTGCACCACCCCGAACCCGTCGGAGACGAAGGCACCGTCGGAGCCGACGAGCTCGACGAACGCCTTCGCGAGGGCCTCCCGCTCGGCGTCGTCCTTGGACGTCTCGCGCGGATCGAACCGGACGTTCTCCAGCAGGAGGACGTCACCGTCGGTGAGCCCCTCGGCGCGCGCCAGCGCATCGGTGCCGACGACGTCACCGGCAAGCTGGACGTTGCGGCCCAGTTCGGCGGAGAGCCGCTCGGCGACCGGGGCCAGCGAATACTTCGCGTCCGGTTCGCCCTTCGGCCGGCCGAGATGCGCGGTGATGATCACCTTGGCGCCCGCGTCGATCAGTGCGTTCAGCGTCGGCAGCGAGGCCACGATGCGGCCCGGATCGGTGATCGTCGACCCGTCGAGCGGGACGTTGAAATCCGATCGAACCAACACACCGCGGCCCGAAACGCCTTCGTCGAGAAGGTCTTTCAGAGTGGGTACACCCATTGCAGCGTTGCTCCGTATTCTCCGGTCAGATCCTCAGAGGGACTTGCCGACCAGGCCGGTGAGGTCGACGAGACGGTTGGAGTAGCCCCACTCGTTGTCGTACCAGGACACGGCCTTGACCTGATTGCCGATGACCTTGGTCAGACCGGCGTCGAAGAGTGAGCTGTGCGGGTCGGTGACGATGTCGCTGGAGACGATCGGCGCGTCGTAGTACTTCAGGATGCCCTTGAGGGGTCCCTCCGCCGCCGCCTTCATCGCTGCGTTGATCTCGTCGGCGGTGGCCGTCTTCTCGAGGATGGCGGTCAGGTCGGTCACCGAGCCGGTCGGGATCGGCACACGCAGGGCGTAGCCGTCGAGCTTGCCCTTGAGCTCCGGGAGCACCAGGCCGATGGCCTTGGCGGCACCGGTGGAGGTCGGCACCACGTTGATCGCGGCGGCGCGGGCGCGGCGCAGATCCTTGTGCGGGCCATCCTGCAGATTCTGGTCCTGGGTGTAGGCGTGCACAGTCGTCATCAGGCCGGAGACGATGCCGAACTCGTCGTTGAGGACCTTTGCGAACGGTCCGAGGCAGTTGGTGGTGCACGACGCGTTG
The DNA here is from genome assembly GCF_049844915.1 of Gordonia sp. DT30. Classification (NCBI taxonomy): domain Bacteria; kingdom Bacillati; phylum Actinomycetota; class Actinomycetes; order Mycobacteriales; family Gordoniaceae; genus Gordonia; species Gordonia sp. DT30. Next base: position 370,360 of record NZ_JBNCLY010000001.1, read on the forward strand.
GAGATGATGTTCTGGCTGCCGTCGTACTTGTCGTCGTTGACGCCCATCACGATCGTGATGTCCTCGTCGGTGGCCGGGGCGGAGATGATGACCTTCTTCGCACCCGCATCGAGGTGGCCCTTGGCCTTGGCTGCGTTGGTGAAGATGCCGGTCGACTCGACGACGACATCGACGCCGAGGTCGCCCCAGGGCAGCGCCGCCGGGCCTTCCCTGACCTCGAGCGCCTTGATGCGCTGATCGCCGACGACGATGAAATCGCCGTCGAGAGAGACCTCCTGGGGCAGACGTCCCAGGATCGAGTCGAACTTCAGCAGATGGGCCAGGGTGGCGTTGTCGGTCAGATCGTTGACGGCGACGATCTCGATGTCGGTGGTACCCAATGCCTTTTGCGCTTCGATGGCGCGGAAGAAGTTACGGCCGATACGGCCGAATCCGTTGACGCCTACCCGAACAGTCACTGGTGTGCTCCTTAGCGGTTGTCTCGGCGCTGGGACGGATGTCCGCACCGCTCCTTCTCGGTCGGTCGGCTCGTGGCCGACCGGGGTCCCCTCAGCCTAGTGGGCCCCTTGATGGGGGGCAGCGCGATGGGTCTCCTTCGGTGGCCGGTCCGGCCCGCACGTCCGGCCGGCCGCGGTTCTCACGCCTCGTCGAGCAGATCGGAGGTGACCGCCGACTCGGTGTCCGGGAGGCCCTCGGCGTGTGCCTTTTTGTCCGCGGTCGAGAGCAGTCGACGAATACGGCCGGCGACGGCATCTTTGGTCATCGGCGGATCGGCGAGCTGACCGAGCTCCTCCAGCGATGCCTGCCGGTGCATGACGCGCAGATGCCCGGCCGCGGCCAGATGATCGGGGACCTCCTCGCCGAGAATCTCCAATGCGCGTTCGACGCGTGCAGCCGCCGCGACCGCGGCCCGCGCCGAGCGGCGCAGGTTCGCGTCGTCGAAGTTGGCGAGCCGATTGGCCGTCGCCCGGACCTCACGGCGCATCCGCCGTTCCTCCCAGACCAGCCGGGTGTCCTGGGCGCCCATCCGGGTCAGCAGTGCCCCGATGGCCTCACCGTCACGGATGACCACCCGATCGGCGCCGCGCACCTCGCGGGCCTTCGCCGAGACACCGAGCCGACGCGCCGCGCCGACGAGGGCGAGCGCCGATTCCGGTCCGGGACAGCTGACCTCGAGGGCCGAGGACCGGCCGGGTTCGGTGAGCGATCCGTGGGCGAGGAAGGCGCCCCGCCAGGCGGCCTCGGCGTCGGCGATGCTGCCGCCGACCACCTGCGCGGGCAGACCGCGGACCGGACGGCCGCGCAGATCCAGCAGGCCGGTCTGGCGGGCGAGCCCCTCACCGTCGGTGGCGACCCGCACGATGTAGCGCGCCGACTTGCGCAGCCCGCCGCCGCGGAGCACATGCACCTCGGAGGTGTAGCCGTAGAGGTCATGGATCTCGCGGCGCAACCGGCGCGCCACATTCCCCATGTCGACCTCGGCCTCGACGACCACCCGGCCGGCCACGATGTGCAGACCGCCCGCGAATCGCAGGAGCGCCGACACCTCGGCCTTACGTGGGCTCACCTGCGTCACGGCGAGTCGACTCAGTTCGTCCTTCACCGCCGCGGTCATCGCCACCGGTCCCTGTCCTCCTGTCATTACCGGGTCCTCCTACCCTCTGTGGACCCGCTACCTGTCACCGGCACCATACGAGCCGCCACTCCCCACACTGCGCTGATCGTCGGCCTCCCCTGCGCGCGCCCAACCACGTCGGGTCAGCCTAACGGGTCCGTTCACCAGAGCACAGTTGCTCGACGAGGCCCGCCACCTTGGCCGGGTCGTGAACGTGACGTCCGGGCACCGCGAGATCGCCGATCTCCAGCGAGGCGCCGAACATTCCGGCCGCCCGTTCGAGGTGTTCGCGCTCCCGGCCCGCAGGCACCGACGACTCGTCGACGACGACATGGTCGATCGCGAAGGTGTCGGCGTGCGCATGTAGGACATGCAGGTGCCGTTCCACCGAGAATCCCGGGGTCTCGCCCGGTTCCGGTGCCAGGTTCACGATCAGGATCTTGCGGGAAGTGCTGCGCTGCAACGCCTCGAACAGACCGGGCACCAAGACATGCGGGATGACGCTGGAGAACCAGGAGCCCGGGCCCAGCACCACCAGATCGGCCTCGTCGATGGCGGAGATCACCGGCTCACAGGCGGGCGGCTCCGGCGGTAACAGCCGCACCCGACGGACCTTACCCGGGGTCGTGGCGACGGCGACCTGTCCACGGATGACGCGAGAGATCCGCGGATCGGATTCGAGCCCCGACACGTCGGCCTCGATCTCCAGTGGCACCGACGACATGGGCAGCACCCGGCCCTGCACGTCGAAGACCCGCATCAACTCGTCGAGCGCCGCCACCGGATCACCGAGGACCTCCGTCAGCCCGGCCAGCAACAGATTGCCGACCGGATGTCCGGCCAGTGCGCCGTAGCCACCGAACCGATGCTGCAACGTCTGTGCCCACAGTTCATGGCGCCGGCGATCGGCGTCGGGATCGGCTCGCGCCGACAACCCGTCGAGTGCGGCGGGCGCACACATCAACGCCGCCATCGCCATTCGCAGATCGCCCGGCGGGATGACGCCGAGCTCCGATCGCAGCCGGCCCGAGGAACCGCCGTCGTCGGCGACCGTGACGACCGCCGTGACATGTGCGCTCAGGTAGCGCATCGCGGTCAGCGTCGCATACAGGCCGTGTCCGCCACCGAGTGCGGCGATCCGCGGGGCACTCATTCGCGCCCCAGATCCCGGTGCATGACCCGGACGTCATACCGGGCGGCGCCGGCGTCGTCGGCGTCGGCGCGGAGTCGGCGGGCGAGTTCTTCGGAAATGGCGACGCTGCGGTGTTTACCACCGGTGCACCCGATGCTGACGGTCATGTACCGCTTGCCTTCTCGGAGATAGCCCTTGCTCACGACGCTGATCAGTTCGGCGTAGAGATCGACGAATCGGCCGGCGTCCTCGCGTCCCAGAACGTAGTCACGTACCGGCGCGTCGCGTCCGTTGAGTTCACGCAGATCGGCCACCCAGTAGGGATTGGGCAGAAACCGCACGTCGGCGACGAGGTCCGAATCGATCGGCAGCCCGTATTTGAAGCCGAAGGACTGTACCGCGACACTCAGACGTGAATTCGCATCACGCGGGTACGAATCCTCCACCACCGCACGAAGTTTCGCCACCGTCAGTGACGAGGTCTCCACCACGAGGTCAGCGGAATCCTTGATGGGGGCAAGGATGACGCGTTCCCGCGCGATCCCCTCGACCAGGGTTTCGCTGCCCTGCAACGGGTGCCGTCGGCGCACCTGCTCGAATCGCCGCACCAGTACCTGATCACTGGCATCGAGGAACAGCAACCGGGTCTGGATGCCGGTCGCCTCCAATTGGGCTCGCAACGAACGTAATTCATCACCCAGAGTTGCATCGGAGGCCCGCAGCACCATCGCCAGCCGCAGGATCGGCGGATCGCTTCCGGCGACGAGGTCGACCATGGTGGAGATCAATGCGGTCGGCACGTTGTCGGCGACGTACCAGCCGTCGTCCTCCAGGACATTGGCCACGGTGGACCGACCGGCACCGGACATCCCCGCGACGAAGAGCACCACCAGACCGTCCACGCGATCGTCCCCCGCTGTGCGCTCACCCTTCATTCTGCCTCCGCCCGTCCCGGTCCCGTCTGCCTCGCCCTCGGGCACTGTCATGATCGGCCCGCCGTGACGTTCTCGCCGGTGCCTGCCGTCGAACCCCCTTCGGCCGCCGAACTCTCTTCGGCGGCCGGGTCGTTCGGATCCGGGTTCGCCGCGACGGCCAATGCATCATGGACGATCCGGGCGGTGCCCGGGCCGATCCCGGGAACCCCCGCGATGTCCTCGACCGAGGCCTCGCGCAGCCGCGCCACCGACCCGAAGTGGGTGACCAGCGCGGTGCGGCGGGACCGGCCCAGGCCGGGCACGCCGTCGAGGGCGGATTCGGTCATGCGCTTGCTTCGCTTGCTGCGGTGGAAGGTGATCGCGAAGCGATGCGCCTCGTCGCGCACCCGCTGGAGCAAGAACAGCGCCTCGCTCGAGCGTGGCAGGATCACCGGTTCATCGTCACCGGGCACCCAGATCTCCTCGAGGCGTTTGGCCAATCCGATCACGGCGACGTCGGTGACGCCGAGTTCGTCGAGTACGGTGGCCGCCGCATGTACCTGGGGCGCACCTCCGTCGACGACGAAAAGATTCGGCGGGTAGGCGAATCGACGCGGCTTCTTGGTCTCCGGGTTGACGACCTGGGCCGCCACCCCTTCCTCGGCATCGGCGCGATGACGCAGGAATCGGCGGCGGGTCACCTCCGCGATGGAGCCGACGTCGTCGGATCGTCCACCGCCGGCGGCCTCGCGGATCGAATAGTGCCGGTAGTCGGATTTGCGTGGCAGGCCATCCTCGAAGACCACCAACGACGCGACCACGTCGGTGCCCTGCACGTGGGAGATGTCGACGCATTCGATGCGCAATGGGGCCTGGTCGAGGCCGAGCCCCTCCTGTAGCCCGGTCAGTGCCGCCGAGCGGGTGGTCAGGTCGCCGGCCCGCCGCAACTTGTGCCGGGTCAATGCTTCGCCGGCATTGCGGGCCACGGTCTCGAAGAGCGCCTTCTTGTCTCCCCGCTGCGGCACCCGAAGGCTGACCTTGCTCCCGCGCAGTTCGGAGAGGAATTCGGCGAGCTCCTCGTGATCGGCGGGCAATGCCGGGACCAGGACCTCCCGGGGGACCGACTCGGCACCGACGCGATCTGCCCCGACGTCGATCGTCGCGTCGAGATCGACCTGGGTGCCGTAGAACTGGGTGAGGAACTGACCGACCTGCTCGCCGATGTCGGTGTCGTCGGATTTCTCCACGACCCACCCGCGTTCGCCGCGCACCCGGCCATCGCGCACATGGAAGATCTGTACCGACACCTCGAGTTCATCACCGGCCATCGCGATGATGTCGGCGTCGGTGCCGTCGCCGAGGACGACCGCCTGCTTTTCCATCGCTCGCTTCATCGCCGACAGGTCATCACGCAGCCGGGCGGCCCGCTCGAAGTCGAGTTCTGCTGCCGCCGAGGCCATGTCGCGTTCGAGTCGTTTCATCATCTGATCTGTGCGCCCGGCCAGGAAGTCACAGAAGTCGTCGACGATCTCCCGGTGCTCGGCTGCGCTGACCCGGCCGATACACGGCGCCGCACACTTGTCGATGTAGCCGAGCAGGCACGGACGGTCGATCTGCCCATGGCGTTTGAAGACCCCGTTGGAGCAGGTGCGCGCCGGAAAGACCCGAGTGAGCAGATCGACGGTCTCGCGGATCGCCCAGGCATGTGAATACGGACCGAAGTAGCGCACCCCACGACGCCGCGGACCCCGGTAGACGAACAGCCGCGGATACTCCTCGTTGAGGGTGACCGCGAGCATCGGGTAGCTCTTGTCGTCGCGATAGCGGACGTTGAACCGCGGGTCGAACTCCTTGATCCAGTTGTATTCGAGTTGCAGCGCCTCGACCTCGGTACCGACGACCGTCCATTCCACCGATGCCGCGGTGGTGACCATCTGGCGGGTCCGCGGATGCAGCGACGAGATGTCGGCGAAGTAGGACGTCAGCCGCGAGCGCAGATTCTTGGCCTTGCCGACGTAGATGACCCGACCGTGGACGTCGCGGAATTTGTACACCCCGGGATCGGTGGGGATCGTCCCCGCAGCGGGACGGTATGTACTCGGGTCGGCCACGCACCCCAGGCTAGTCGGCGACCCCGACGGACACCGATCCGTACCGTGCGGCGAGCAGGTTCGACCCGGTCCGGCTTGCGATCGTGGCGCCGGTGCGCGGCGCGCAGACGTCACGGCCATACGCCGCGAGTACCGCCGCCGCATCGGTGCGCTCGCAGGTCCAGCCGGTGCCGGTGAGACGCTCGACGATGCCGGGGTCGGGATGCCAGAGCTTTGCCACGTCGGCATATGGGTCGCGCGCCGGCCGCGCGCGACCACTGCGCACCGTCGCACCGAGGCGCGAGCCGCCGACCGAGGCCGAGCCGATCGTGTCGATCACCCGCCACACGGCCTCGGGAGCCAGATAGGCCAGGAGTCCCTCGGCGAGCCAGCAAATGGGCGCGTCGGTGGTCACCCCCGCCGACGACAGCGCCGGCCACCACTCCGCGGTGAGGTCGGCCGCCACGACCCGTCGGGTACCGATCGGCGCGAGTCCGTGCTCGGCCACCAGCGACTCCTTGACATCGATCACTGCCGGCCGGTCGAGTTCGACGACGAGCGAGTCGGTCCCGAGATCGAGCCGGAACGCGCGGGCATCCAGACCGGATCCGAGGATCACGAACTGCCGCACACCGTCGGCCGCGGCGCGCCGGCACAGCTCATCGAAAAACAGTGTGCGCGCGACGATCCAGTGGTACATCCCGCGACGAGCCCGATCCCCCGTCCCAGAGTCTCCCGGCCCGGAGTCCCCCGTCCCGGAGTCGGCAGTCGGCGTCGAGGCGACGTCCTCGCCCTCGGCCGCCGAGAACAGGGCCGAGGCCAGCGGGTCCTGGAAGAGCGCATCGGCCCGGCCGGATTCACGTGCACGTAGGTAGGCGACGCCCAGCGCGGTCCGTCCCAGGGCATCGAGGTCGGTCAACGACGCCGCCTAGCGAGCTCGGCGATGGCGTTGTTCGATCTGGCGATATCTTTCCATCGCCTCGATCGCGCGTTCGCCGTCGGCGGCCTGGACGGCCAGGACCGGGATGTGTTCGTCGTGCGGCAACTCGAGTTGGCCCCCGAAGCCCTTGTCCGGGTACGAGAGTCCGCGAACCTCGTCCCAGGTGAAAAACCGTTCGGTGGCGAGATTGCGCACCGCCACTCCTCGCGCACCCACCCGCAGCCGCGGACGGGTGAGGAGCATCACCGCACCGGCGATGACGACGCCGAGCGCGATGATGGCCGCCTGATCGGACCAGCCGATGTTGTCCGGACCGGTGTTGGAGATGGTGAGCAGAAGACCGAACGTGACGTGGATGATGAGCACCACCACCGCGACCGCGACCGCGATGATCACCAGTCGACGCGAACGGTAGTCCAGATCCCACTCGGTGGGCTTGTCGTCGCTCACCGGCGTCTCCGGTCGAACCTTGCTCACGACGCGGTTGCGGTCGCCACCGAGCCCGGTTGCGTGTCGCCGCGACTCAGGGCCCGAAGTGTGAGGGCCGACGCCAGCGCGGCGGTCATGGCCTGCGCACCCTTGTCCTCCTTGGACTCCGGGAGACCTGCCCGGTCCAGTGCCTGCTGCTCGGTGAACGTGGTCAGCACGCCGTTGCCGACGGGCGTCGACTCGTCGAGCGATACCCGCGTCAGCCCGGTGGTGACCGCATCGCACACGTAGTCGAAGTGCGGGGTCTCGCCCTTGATGACCGCTCCGAGGGCGACCACGGCGTCGTGTGTCCGGGCGAGCGCCTGCACGATCACGGGCAGTTCGATGGCACCGGCCACCTGCACGATCGTCGGTGCGGTGAGGCCATGATCGGCGGCCGCGCGCACTGCCCCGTCGAGGAGTGCCCGACAGATGGTGGCGTGCCATTGTGAGGAGACGATCGCCACCCGCAGCGTTCCCGCGTCGCCCAGCTCGAGGGTCGGTTCACCGTGTCCACTCATGCAGGTCCTCCATCTCCGGCTGCCGAGTCCAAGGTGTCCGGACCGTCCCAGTTCTCCAGTCCGGCGAGGTCGTGTCCCATTCGGTCACGCTTGGTCCGCAGATATCGCAAATTCTCCTTGTTGGCGCGCACCGGCATCGGCACGCGCTCCACGATATGCAATCCGTATCCGTCGAGTCCCACCCGCTTGGCCGGATTGTTGGTCAGCAACCGCATCGAGGTCACCCCCAGGTCGACCAGGATCTGCGCACCCAGCCCGTAATCGCGGGAATCGGCGGGCAACCCGAGCTGCAGATTGGCGTCGACGGTGTCCGAGCCGGCGTCCTGGAGCTGATATGCCTGCAGCTTGTGCAGTAGGCCGATGCCGCGGCCCTCGTGACCGCGCATGTAGAGCACGATCCCACGGCCCTCGGCGGCGACCAGCTCCATGGCGGCATCGAGCTGAGGTCCGCAGTCGCAGCGCAGCGAACCGAAGACATCACCGGTGAGGCATTCGGAATGCACGCGCACCAGCACGTCACTGCCGGTCCCGTCCGCCCCCGCGATGTCGCCCATCACCAGCGCGACATGCTCGACGTCGTCGTGGATGCTGGTGTAGCCGACAGCCCGGAAATCGCCGTGCCGGGTAGGGATTCGGGCATCGGCGACCCGCACGACATGCTTCTCGTGGCGGCGCCGCCAGGCAATGAGATCGGCGATGGAGATGAGGGCAAGATCGTGCTCGTCGGCGAAGACGCGCAGCTCGTCGGTCTGGGCCATCGAGCCGACATCCTTCTGCGACACCACTTCGCAGATCACACCGGCCGGGGCGAGCCCGGCCAACCGCGCCAGATCGACGGCGGCCTCGGTGTGGCCGGGGCGGCGCAGCACACCACCCTCCTTGGCGCGCAACGGAACCACATGACCGGGTCGCGTGAAGTCGCCGGCGCTGCTCGCCGGATCGGCCAGCAACCGCATCGTCGTCGCGCGGTCGGAGGCACTGATGCCGGTACCGATGCCCTCCCGGGCGTCGACGGTGACCGTATACGCGGTGCCGTGTTTGTCCTGGTTCATCGAGTACATCGGCGGCAACCCGAGCCGGTCGCAGTCATCACCGGCCAGCGGCACGCACAAGTATCCGGAGGTGTAACGCACCATGAACGCCACCAACTCCGGGGTGGCCATCTCGGCGGCGAAGATCAGATCGCCCTCGTTCTCGCGATCTTCATCGTCGACCACGACGACGGCCTTTCCGGCCGCGATGTCGGCAATGGCGCGCTCGACGGTGTCGAGAGGCACTCGCACACGTGGGGTTTCACTCGTCGTCTCGCTCATCACTTCACCTCTGCTGCGCCGGACACCCCGGCGGTCGAATTATGTGTGTTCTGGGTGGCCGCGGCGCTCTGCGTGGCCGCGGCGCTCTGCGTGGCCGCGGCGCTCCGGGTGGCCTGCAGGCGCTCGACGTATTTGGCGAGGACGTCGACCTCGAGGTTGACCACCGACCCGACCGCCGCCGCGCCGAGGTTGGTCTCCTGCAATGTGGTGGGAATCAGCGAGATCTCGAACCACTCGCCCGCTTCGTACCCGGCGCCGGGTGGATCCGACCCGATGGCCGAAACCGTAAGGGAGACACCGTCGACGGTGATCGAACCCTTCTCCACGAGATAGCGACTCAATTCGGGCGCCACGCCGATTCGTACGACCGTCCAGTTCTGTGACGGCGTCACCGACACGATGGTCCCGGTGCCATCGACGTGGCCCTGCACGATGTGCCCGCCGAAGCGGCCGTCGGCGCGCATGGCGCGTTCGAGATTCACCGGACTTCCGGGCCCGAGACGGTCGAGGGAACTGCGACGGAGCGTTTCGGCCATCACATCGACCGTGAACTGCTGCTGGTCGAATTCGACGACTGTCAGACAGACGCCATTCACCGCGATCGAATCGCCGAAGCCGGCGTCGGAAGTGACCCGGGGGCCACGAATGGTGAGTCGGGCCGCGTCGACGAGATCATCCCGTCCGACAATGGTGCCCAGTTCTTCGACAATTCCCGTGAACATCCGCTACCTCCTGTCGTGCTCGCTCGGAGCAGACAGGACGGCGCGTCACCGTCTTGTTCTCTCGCATCCGGACTGTGACCGTCGGCTCCGGGTTCACACCGGAATCTGCTGACCCCGTCCCATCGGACAGGCGCTCGCGGGCTCGATGCGCCGTTTCAAGCGTCACCATCACCGCCGGTGGGGAATTGCACCCCGCCCCGAGAACGTACATATCGAAGTTAGCACGGCATAAGCGGGTCAACCAGTACAGCGGTCCGGTTACCGATGGTGACGTACGTCGCTGGGATAGGATTCGCCCACACTCTGCCTCCGGCACCGGAGCGCATCTGACGAAAGGCGACGCCACCATGGCCGACAAGGCAACACCTGGGCGGTCCACAGGGAGCCGCCGCAGCGTCGGCGACGTCGCCCTCGGATTGCTCAAGCGCTTTTGGCTCCCACTGATCCTGGTGGTCGCCGCCATCATCTTCATCGCCCAGAACACCCAGCACGTACAGGTGCGATTCCTGGTCTTCTCGATCGGCTCGTGGCAGTGGCTGATCATCACCGTGGTGGCGGTCGGCGGTCTCATCGCCGGCTGGGTGCTGGGCCGCAACGGCGCGCGCAAGGGCTCACGGCAATAGCCGAGTGGTCTGGGCGCGGATCAGCACGTCGGGACCGATCTGCTCCACGCCCGCCAACCGCATGTCGGCGGCATCGGTGAGCGTGATGGCTCCCACGCGTTCGACTGCCGACGGCCCGGCTCCCAGCACCTTCGGTGCGACGTAGGACTCCATCTCGTCGACCAGCCCGGCGTCGAGGAAGGCACCGATGATGCCCGGCCCACCCTCCACCAGCACCCACGTGGCCTCGGGAAGTGCCGCGAGCACGTCCGCCGGATCGTGGCTGCTGACGTGCCGGAACTCGGACACAGCGGCATCGCGGATCCGGGCGGTTGCGGGAATGGCACGCTCCCCCATGGCGATCCGGACAGGCTGACGTTCGTGCAGGCTGCCGTCGGGTCGGCGGGCAGTCAGCGCCGGATCGTCGGTCAGCACGGTACCGGTGCCGACGATGATGGCGTCGAGTTCGGCGCGCTGCCGATGTACCCGGGCCCGTGCCTGCGGACCGGTGATCCACTGACTCGTGCCGTCCGGCGCGGCGATCCGGCCGTCGAGGGTGGCCGCGATCTTCACGGTGACCAGAGGCCGGCCGTAGCGCTGCCGAAAGAGCCAGCCGCGCAACGGCCCGCGGCGCGCGCCGTCCGCACCGATCCCCGCGATCACCTCGACACCGGCATCGCGCAGGCGATCGGCCCCGCCGGATGCGGTCGGATCGGGGTCGCCGACCGCGTACACCACCCGGCCCACGCCCGCGTCGATCAGGGCATCCGCACACGGTCCGGTCCGGCCGGTGTGATTGCAGGGTTCGAGTGTGACGACGGCAGTCGCCCCCCGCGCCGCGGCACCGGCTGCGCGCAACGCCTCGATCTCGGCGTGCGCCCCACCGGCCCGCTGCGTATGACCACGGGCGATCTCGGATCCGTCCGGCGCGATCAGGAGCGCCCCGACCGCCGGATTCGGAGTCGAAAGCCCAAGCGCCCCACGTGATTCGGCGATCGCCTCGCGCATCGCCGCGAGTAGGGACGGCTCGTCGCCGAGGTCTTCGTGGCGAGTCATCACCTCAGTGCGCGTGCGCGCGTGCGGCGGCGGCCTTCGCCCGCAGTGCGGCCACTGCTGCGCCCGCGTCCTGCGCTCCGTACACCGCGGACCCGGCGACGAAGCAATCGACACCGGCCTCGGCGGCCTCGGCGATGGTGCCGTCGTGGATGCCGCCATCGATCTCGACGAGCAGTCGCAACTCGCCGGCATCGACGATCTTGCGGATCGCGCGGACCTTGTCGAGTACCTCGGGCATGAACTTCTGGCCCCCGAAACCCGGTTCGACACTCATCACGAGCAGGGTGTCGAAGTCGCGGAGGATCTCCAGATACGGGTCGAGCGGCGTACCCGGTTTGATCGCCAGCCCCGCCTTGGCTCCGGCCGACCGAAGATCCCTGGCGACGGCGATCGGGTCATCGGTGGCCTCGGCATGGAATGTGACGTTGTGGGCACCGGCCTCGGCGTACGGCGGTGCCCAGCGCGCCGGGTTCTCGATCATCAGGTGGCAGTCGAGCGGGATGTCGGTGGCCTTGAGCAGGCTCTCGACGATGGGCAGCCCCAGGGTCAGATTCGGCACGAAGTGGGCATCCATCACGTCGACGTGCAGCCAGTCCGCGCGCGCGGGTCCCGGCCCGGAGACCGCGGCCGCCTCGGCGGCGAGGTTGGCGAAATCGGCCGAGAGGATCGAGGGCGCGATCATCGGGGCAGTCGGGGAACTCATGGCAGACAACCCTACTAGTCACGTTGTGGTGAGAATGCGTGGTCCGTCGTCGGTGATCGCGATCGTGTGCTCGGTATGTGCGCCGGGCTGACCGTCCGCGAGGCGCAGCGTCCAGCCATCGGGGTCGACGACCAGCTCGTCGGTACCCAGTCCCCACCACGGTTCGAGGGCCAGGGTCATGCCCGCCTTCAGCCGCATCCCCCGTCCGGGGCGGCCACGATTGGGGATGTGCGGATCCTCGTGCATGGTCCGGCCGAGTCCATGACCCCCGAAGTCGGTGTTGACCCGATAGCCCTCGGCGTCGGCCACCTCACCGATCGCGGCCGAGATATCACCGAGCCGCCCACCCGGCACCGCCGCCCCGATCCCGGCAGCCAGGGCGCGGCGGGTGGACTCGATCAGCGCGCTCACCCGTTCGCGGGGTTCACCGATCTGCACGGTGATCGCAGCGTCGGCCACCCACCCGTCGATGGACACCGCCAGGTCCATCGTGAGAACGTCGCCGTCGGCGAGTACGTGCTCGCGCGGAAGACCATGCAGCACAGCGTCGTTCACCGAAAGGCAGATCACATTGCGAAATGGGCCGCGGCCGAACGACGGTGAATAGTCCCAGTAGCAGGACACCGCACCGCGTTCCTCGAGCATCCGCCGGGCACGGGCTTCGAGCGTCAGCAGGTCCACCCCCGGCTCTGCTTGCGCACCCAGGGTCGCCAAGACCTCGGCGACGAACCGGCCGGTGACCGCCATCTTCTCGATCTCCGCCGGGGACTTCAGTTCGATCATGCACACTCCGATCAGAGCAAGTTACGATATTTCTCAATACCCGATATTTCTCAATACCCGGTATTTTTATACCCGGTATTTTTATACCACGGTATACTTATACCATGGTGCGTGTTCCACTGTCCCCAGAGCAGATCGATGCCGGCCGCCGGCTCGGTGCCCTCCTGCGATCGTCTCGCGCCGGGCAAGATCCCGAAACCGTTGCCCGCCAGGCACGTATCTCACCGGAGACGCTGCGCAAGATCGAGGTCGGCCGGATTCCCAGCCCGAGTTTCGGCACCGTGGTCGCGATCTGTGACGCCATCGGTCTGCCGATCACCGAGGCCGTCGACGTCTGGCGCACATCGGCGGCCGACGACGTCGCCGTCTGAACCCGGGTCAACCATGACCGAGAACTCCCACGCATGCGGCCCGCTCGCCCGATCCCATCCCGCACGTGAGATGGCCGAATCCTTCGGCGCCAGGTTCGAGGAATGGGATTCCTTCGGCCGGACATTCGACATCGTCGTCTCGGCGCAGACCTGACGCAGGCACCGGCCGATGTGATCGACCGAATCCTGACCGGGGTCGGCAGCGTGATCGATCGGGCCGGGGGAACCCTCACCGGTACCGCCACCACCGTGGTCGGTACGGCGGTCAGTCTCGAGTGAGTGCGGCCAGGAACATCGCGTCGGTGCCGTGAACGTGCGGCCAGAGTTGCACATGCGGACCGTCACCGAGGTCGGCGGCACCGACGAGCGGACGTGCATCGAGTTGGCGCGCACCGGGCGCCTCGGCGAGGACCCCGGCCACCAGATCGGTGGTCTCGGCCGGATGCGGCGAGCACGTGGAGTACACCACCACCCCACCGGGACGCACCAGCCGGAGCGCCTCGATGAGCAACTCCCGTTGCAGCGCAACGAGTTCCGGAACATCGGAGGGCCGGCGCCGCCATCGCGCCTCCGGCCGGCGCCGTAGCGAGCCCAGTCCGGTACACGGCGCATCGAGCAGGATCCGGTCGAAACCGGGTTCCAGCCCGGTGTGGCCGGTGACATCCCGTGCGTCGGCGACGTGGACGTCGACGGGCAGGTCGCGCACCACTCCGCGGATGAGGTCGGCACGATGTTCGCTCACCTCGACGGCGTCGAGATGGGCGTCGTCGATGTCGGCGAGAGCACCGATGAGCGCCGCCTTCCCGCCGGGACCGGCACACATGTCCAGCCAGCGCCCGTCGTCGGTACCGATGTCGGCGACGGTGACGGCGCGCGCAACCAGTTGACTGCCCTCGTCCTGCACCCCGGCGTAGCCCTGCCGGATCGCCTCCACGTCACCGGGATCCCCGCCGGGCAGATAGACACAGTACGGCGAGTACCGGCCGACCTCGCCCCCGCTGGTGAGCGCGAGCTCTTCGGCGGTGATGAATCCCGGGCGGGCCACCAGGTGGACCGGCGGACGCTCGTCGTCGGCGGCCAGCGCGGCCTGCAATTGCCCGTAGGAGTGTCCGAGCGCGTCGTAGAACACCTCCGCGATCCAGCGCGGGTGGGCATAGCGGAACGCCAGATGTCCGATGGGGTCATCGGCCAAAGAGGGTGCGAGTTCATCGACCCAGAGTTGCTCGTCGCGTTGGGACACCTTGCGCAGCACCGCGTTCGCGAATCCGGCCGGGCCCATCCCCGATTCGGCGCGCACCAGATCCACCGACGTGTCGACGGCCGCGTGCGCGCCGATCCGGGTGCGTAGCAATTGGTAGGCGCCCAGCCGCAGCACATCGAGCAGCGTCCCGTCGATCTCGGCGACCGGACGCTTGGCCGCGGCGGCGATCACCGCGTCGAGCACGCCCTGCGCCCGCGCGGCGCCGTAGGTCAATTCGGTGGCCAGCGCCGCATCGCGGCCAGTGATGTGGCGCTCCCGCAGCATCTTCGGCAACACCAGGTTGGCGTAGGCGTCTCGCTCGCGCACGGCGCGCAACACGTCGCGTGCGGTGGCGCGTACCGGGTCGACGGCCTTGTCGCGAACCTTGGCGTCGCGAACCTTGGCGTCTCGGACCCTGGCATCGTTGCCGCGCCGGTCATTCCGTCCGCTCTGCGGTCTGCTCATCCGAGCACGCTCCCCTCGTCGAGCCGGGCTCCGCGCGCCCAGTCGGTGGCAGGCATCGGTTTCTTGCCGGGTGGCTGTACGGTACCGAGCCGGACCGGGGTGGTGGCGGTCCCGACGAGCACGGCCTTCTTGGTGACCTCGACGACGCCCGGCGCGGGCCGGTTGTCGGCGGTGTCGTCGGCGTCCACGGGGGTGACGGGACCGAGTTTGAGGCGGACGTCTCCGAATGTCGTCCAGGCGCCGGGGGCTGGGGTGTGTGCCCGGATGCGGCGCTCGACGATGTGGGCGGGCAGGTCCCATCGGACGCGCGCATCGTCGACCTCGACCTTCGGCGCGTGACTGATCCCGTCGGCGGGCTGTGGCACCGGGTCCAGCTCTCGGCGCTCGATGCCCGAGAGGGTGTCGACGAGCAGCCCTGCTCCCGCCGCGGCGAGCCGGTCGAGCAGTTCGCCGCTGGTGTCGGTGGCCCGGATCGTCTCGGTGAGCACGCCGTAGACCGGTCCGGTGTCCAGACCCTTCTCGAGCCGGAACGTGGTCGCGCCGGTGGTGGTGTCGCCGGCCGCGATGGCCGCCTGTACGGGTGCGGCGCCACGCCAGGCCGGCAGCACCGAGAAGTGCAGGTTGATCCAGCCGTGCGTGGGCAGTCCGAGCAGCGACGGTGGTACCAGCCCGCCGTACGCGACGACGGCACCGGCTTCGGGGTCCCAGTCATGAAGGGTCGCTTCGACTTCCGGCTCGCCGAGCCGGCGCGGGGTAAGTACCGGAATGCCGTGGGCGTCGGCGAGTTCGGCGACCGGTGCCCGATGAACCCTGCGGCCGCGGCCCGAGACCGCGTCCGGGCGCGAGATGACGCCGACGACCTCGTGCGCGGCCCCGTCGATGAGCCGTCGCAGCGACGGCACCGCCACCTCCGGTGTTCCCGCGAACACGATTCTCACGCCGGTTGCCTCCACTCGCTGGGATCTTCTGGCGTGCGCGGGTGCGCGACGCTCACCCGATCGTAGGCGGGTCGACCTGCACCCGGATCGGTCCGGTCTCCCGTTGCGCGTTGCGCCGGATCTGCGCCGCGGTCAGCGCCCGCGCCAGGGCTCGGCCGTCTCCACGGTCGGTGCGCACCAGAATTCGCTCGATCTCGTCGGGGGCGCCATGCCCGCCCGGCCGGTCCCACTCGGCACTGCCCGCGGGCGCCCGCACCCCGTCGGGCAGCGGCACCGGGCCGAGGAGGTCGGCGCCGTCGGGCAGGTCGACGAGCCCGATGAAGTCGGTGACCAGGTCGGCCGGGCCGTCGACCGATGCCATCGTGACCGCGGGCGGGAATCCGAGCTCGGCACGGCGGGACAGCTCGGTCTCGGCGAAACCGACTGGGTCCCAGCGGATCAGGGCCTGTACTGGATGCAGCGTGGAGTCGGCGACGATCACCATCGTGCCGCCGTCGCGGCGGGGGCGGACCTGGGCACCGATCGCCGTCCATCGGCGTACCGCGTCTTCTTCGGCACGCAGGTCGGCGCGATCGAGCTGGGCCCAGGTGTCGAGGATGACCGCCGCGCCGTAGCCGCCCGGTGCCACCGGCTCGGCGCCGGGAGTCGCCACGACCACCCGGGCGCCCGGCGGCAACTCGTCGACCATGGCGCCACCGCCACTGGTGATCACCGGTGCACCTGCGAAGGCCCGACCGAGTTCCTCGGCGGTGCGGCGGGCACCGAGGGTCAGTGCACGGACCCGGTTTCCGCCGCAGTCCGGGCACCGGAAGTTGGTTTCGGGACGCCCACACCACCGGCACGACAGCGACCCGCCGGCGTCCATCTGCAGTGGTCCGTGGCAGGCACGGCAGCGCGCGTGCGCCCGGCAGCGGGCACACGCGAGCGACGGGATGTATCCGCGTCGTGGAACGCTGAACAGCACGGGGGCGTCGGCGCTCAGCGCCCGGCGCGCCGCGTCGAAGGCGACGGCCGGGATGCGCGCGGTGCGTGCCAGCGGGTCTCGGGCGACCCGTATGTCCTCATCGGTGATCGCCTCGATGGCGGCGCAATGTTCACGCACCACGGTGCGGTCGGCGACCAGGTCGTGCGCCCAGCCCGAGCTGACCAGTGCCTGCGATTCGGCGGTCCGGGCGAACCCACCGATCACCAGCCCGGCCTGCTCGTGGTGCGCGCGCAGCACCGCGATCTCGCGGGGATGCGGGTACGGCGCGCGCGGCTCGTTCAGGCTGTCGTCGCCGTCGTCCCACACGATGATCAGACCCAGGTCGTGCACCGGTGCGAAAATCGCACTGCGCGTGCCGAGGACGACGTCGGCGGCGCCGCGCCGCACCGCGAGCCAGCGGCGGTACCGGGCGGTGGGACCCAGGCCGGCGGAGAGTGTGACGCAACGATCACCGAGCATGGGCTCACATGCCGCCGCGAGGCGGTCGAGATCTCGCTGATCGGGTACGACGATCACCACGCCACGGCCGGCTGCGGCGGTCAGCGCGGCGAGGTCGGCGAGCCGATGCGGCCAGCTCTCCCCCGGCACCGCCTGCCACACCGCCCGCGGGTTGCCCGACGCCAACGATTCGAGGAACGACGCGCCGGTGCGGTAGATCTGCCAGGCACCGCGATCCGGCGCGACGACCTCGGTGGTCGGTGGCGGCGTCGCCTGCGCCTCGGTCCGGGCGTGGCGGGGCGGGACGGCGAGCCGCAACACATCCGACATGGTGCCCGCATAGCGATCGGCGACCGCTCGGCATACCCGCGCCATCTGCGGTGACAGCACCGGTTCGGCCGACACGATGCGATCGATCCAGCCCAGCCGGCCCTCGTGGTCGGACTCGTCGATGCGGTCGAGCAGGAATCCGTCGACGAGGCGACCGGCGAACCGAACCCGGACCCGGACGCCGGGCACCGCGTCGGCATCCTGGTCGGAGTCGATCAGGTAGTCGAAGGGGCGGTCGAGATGGGCCAACCCCAGCATCGGCAGGACCCGGGCGATGGGCGCTGTGCGGGCACGTTCACGAGCCCCGGCACGCTGGGCACCGACCGCCAACGCAGCAGCTACAGTCCGGCGGCCGCGCGCAGCTTCTCGGCGCGGTCGGTGCGCTCCCACGGCAGATCGACGTCGGTACGGCCGAAGTGGCCGTACGCGGCGGTCGGGCCGTAGATCGGGCGCAGCAGGTCGAGGTCGCGGATGATCGCGAGCGGACGCAGGTCGAACACCTCGGAGATGGCGCGCCGGATGACGATCGGATCGGTCTTCTCGGTACCGAAGGTCTCCACGAACAACCCGACGGGCGCGGCGCGGCCGATCGCGTAGGCGACCTGCACCTCGATCCGGTCGGCGAGGCCGGCGGCGATCGCGTTCTTGGCCACCCAGCGCATCGCGTAGGCGGCGCTGCGGTCCACCTTTGACGGGTCCTTGCCGGAGAACGCACCGCCGCCGTGGCGGGCCATGCCGCCGTAGGTGTCGACGATGATCTTGCGGCCGGTCAGTCCCGCGTCCCCCATCGGACCACCGAGCACGAACTTGCCGGTCGGATTCACCAGCAGGCGGTAACCCTCGGTCGAGAGATCGGGCAGGCCGATCTCGCCGAGCACCGGGTCGACGACCTGGCTCTGGATGTCGGGGGTCAGCATGTTGTGCAGGTCGATGTCGGCCGCGTGCTGGGTCGAGAGCACCACGGTGTCGAGCCGGATCGGCTTGTCGCCGTCGTATTCGATGGTGACCTGGGTCTTGCCGTCGGGACGCAGGTACGGCAGTGCGCCGGACTTGCGGACCTCGGTGAGCCGGCGCGAGAGCCGGTGCGCGAGTGCGATCGGCACCGGCATGTACTCGGGGGTCTCGTTGGTGGCGTACCCGAACATCAGGCCCTGGTCACCGGCGCCCTGCGCGTCGATCTCGTCCTCGGAGATGCCGCTGCGGTTCTCGTGGGAGTTGAAGACACCGCCGGCGATGTCCGGGGACTGCGCGCCGATCGCGACGTTCACGCCACACGAGGCGCCGTCGAAGCCCTTGGTGGACGAGTCGTACCCGATGTCGAGGATCTTGGCGCGCACGATGCCGGGGATGTCGACGTAGGCCGTGGTCGTCACCTCGCCGGCGACGTGCACCTGACCGGTGGTGACAAGCGTCTCCACGGCGACCCGGGCTTTGGGATCTGTCGTGAGGATGGCGTCGAGGACCGCGTCGCTGATCGCGTCACAGATCTTGTCCGGATGCCCCTCGGTGACGGACTCGCTGGTGAAAAGGCGTGACGCAGAGCTGGACATCGGATCCTCTCGAGGTCGTGACGGCGACGCGCTGACATCGCCGGTGAACGTAGAACAAAACTACACAGGGCCACCTGGCGCCCGTGTGATGGGCGTCCAGGCCTGATCAATCAGGCACCAGGGAACGAACCTCGTCAAGTATCCGGCTCGCCATGAGTGTTTTGGTACCCAGCGGCAGTGCCGTCTCCTCGCCCTGCGCCGAGAGCAACCAGCCGGTGTTGTCCTCGGTGCCGAAAGCCTTGCCGTTGCCGACCGCATTCACCACCAGCAGGTCGCAGCCTTTGCGTTTGAGTTTCGCACGACCGTGATCGAGCACACCACCGCTCTCGTCGCCGGTCTCGGCGGCGAATCCGACGATGACGGTGTCCGCGGCAATGCGTCCGGCATCACGGGCCTCGACGAGGCCCCGCAGAATGTCGGGGTTGGTGGTCAGTTCGACGGGTTCCGGGCCGTGGGCACCCTTCTTGATCTTCGATTCGGCCGTCGAGACCGGCCGGAAGTCGGCGACCGCCGCGGCCATGATCACCACGTCGGCCCGAGCAGCGCGGGTGGTCATCTCCGTGGCGAGTTCACGGGCGGTGTCGATCGGCACCACCTCGACCGCCGGCGGCTCCCCGGCCCCGTTGGTCGATCCGGACACCACGGTGACCTCGGCGCCCCGCTGGGCCGCGGCCCGCGCCAGTGCGTAGCCCTGTTTCCCGGAGCTGTGATTGCCGAGGAAGCGGACCGGGTCCAGGGATTCGCGCGTCCCGCCTGCGCTGATCAGCACGCGAACCCCGGTCAGATCGTGCGGCAACGCATCGGGACGATCCAGCAGCAGCTCGCCCACCAGGGCGATCTCCTGCGGTTCGGGTAGCCGACCCGGTCCGCTGTCGGCCCCGGTGAGCCGGCCGGAGGCCGGCGTCATGACGATGTTGCCGCGGTCGCGCAACGTGGCGACATTGGCCTGGGTCGCGCCGTGCCGCCACATCTCGGTGTGCATCGCGGGCACGAAGAGCACGGGACACGTTGCGACCAGCAGCGATGCGGTCAGCAGATCGTCGGCTCGCCCGCCGGCGGCGCGCGCCAGCAGGTCGGCGGTCGCGGGCGCGATGATCACCAGGTCCGCGCCCTGACCGAGGCGTACGTGGACGACCTCATCGACATCGTCGAACACCTCGGTGCTGACGGGATTACCCGAGAGTGCCTCGAAGGTGGCCGCGCCGACGAATTTCAGCGCGGCACGTGTCGGCACCACCCGAACATCGTGGCCGGCCTCGGTGAAGTGCCGGATGAGCGAACACACCTTGTAGGCGGCGATACCACCACCCACCCCGACGAGGATGCGTTTGCGGCTACGCGGCGCCGCCGCGGTCGTGGCTGCGGTCATCTGCAGACCCGTGGGGCTCTTACTCGCCCTCGGTGTGCTCGAGCAGATCGGAGTGGATCTCACGCATCGCGATCGACAGCGGCTTCTCCTGCAGACCCGGCTCCACCAGCGGTCCCACGTATTCGAGGATGCCATCGCCGAGCTGGTTGTAGTAGTCGTTGATCTGACGAGCGCGCTTCGCCGCGAAGATCACCAACGCGTACTTCGACGACGCGCGCTCGAGCAGGTCGTCGATCGGCGGGTTGGTGATGCCCAACGGCGTGTCGTATGACGGGGCGTCGGCGATCTCGGTCATGTCGAAATTGGTCTGCGTGCTCACGCGAACTCCTGCGGTGGTGTGTCTCTGGGTGGGAGGTCTGAGGCTCCGAATCGGCGGTGTCCGCGCCATGCGACGGGTCAGCTCGCCGCTGATTCGGGTCCGACCAGCAAGGATACCAATTCTTCGGCGGCGCGGTCGACCCGGGAGTTGACGATGACGTGATCGAACTCGTCCTGAGCAGCCATCTCGCTGCGTGCGGTGGTCAATCGCGCGTCGATCGCCTCGGGCGTTTCGGTGCCCCGGCCGTGCAATCGTGACTCGAGTTCGTCCCAGCTCGGCGGCGCCAGGAACACCAGGACCGCCTCGGGAAGCCGGTGGCGGATGTTGCGGGCACCGGTGAGGTCGACCTCCAGCAGGACCGGCGCCCCGGAGGCCAGAGCCGTCTCCACGGGGTGCAGCGGCGTCCCCGAACGCTGTAACCCGCCGTGGATGTCGGCCCATTCGAGCAACTCGCCTGCGGCGATCATGTGATCGAACTCGGCGCGCGACACGAAGTGATAATCGCGACCGTCGACCTCGCCCGGCCGCGGCTCTCGAGTGGTTGCCGACACGCTGAACCACAGCGCCGGGAGCAGTTCCCGGACCCGCGACACCACCGTCGACTTGCCCACAGCAGAGGGGCCGACCAGTACCACCAGTCGGCCCCTCGTACGTGTGGGCTGTGTCGCCGTCACGCTGCTGTGTTGGACGTGCTCGATCAGGAGCTGAACTTCTCGAGCAGCGCCTTGCGCTGACGGTCACCGAGACCGCGCAGGCGGCGGGTCGGGGCGATCTCCAGCTCGGTCATGATTTCCTGCGCCTTGACCTTGCCGACCTTCGGCAGGGCTTCGAGCAGAGCCGAGACCTTCATCTTGCCCAAGATCTCGTCGTCTTCGGCGTCCTTGAGCACCTGCTTGAGGTCAGTGCCGCCACGCTTGAGCCGCTCTTTGAGTTCGGCGCGCGCTCGGCGGGCGGCAGCAGCCTTCTCCAACGCAGCGGCGCGCTGCTCGTCTGTCAACTGGGGAAGCGCCACGGGTTCCTCCGTCTTTCGTTCTCGATCTGGACTGCACCGGCACCATGTGGTGCCCGGTGGCGTGTGGCCGCTCGAAGCGGGGGCGGTGGGCCGCCGCGAGCAAACGCTGCGACCTGCACTCACCGATTGGATGCGGCGAAAGCGACCGTACCCACGTGAGCAGGCATTTGCGAGGGCCACCCCTGGTAAGCGCCGTGATGGCGGTGCTGTAGGTTGCCCGCGGATCGACCCTGATGTGCGGGCGGACCGAGGACCACCCTACCCCGGGGCCCTGACGTGTTGCGACGATAACCGCAGGTGAGCGACGTAAGAATGAGATCGCAGCCAACGGAGAGCAGCTACCGGGCCGACGGTCTCGGCCATCGGTGACCGATGCGGATGGGACTGCTGCGACAGATGTGATCGGCCACGATTTTTCGGAACATCGATTGCGTGTTGCGCGTGTCGTGCACTCGTCGGCGGGGCGCCGCCCACCTCACGGCTCGAGTGGCACGGTTGCCACGGCCACCGTTCCGCTCCCGGTCCGGGGCCGCACCGACAATGATCCGCCGGCGACGGCCAGCCGCACGCGCCGTGATGCGAGACCGAGGTGTCCGTTCGCCATCCGCGCGTCGAGGCTCTGCTGCGACACGTCGTCGTCGGTGATCCCGATCCCGTCGTCCACCACCACGAGTCGGGCCTGCCCGTCGGCGTGTTCCAGGGTCATCTCGACGTGCCGGGCCCGGGCGTGCCGGACCACATTGCCCAGCAGTTCGCGCGCGGCCGCGAAGAGCAGGGCGTCGGCGGCGGTCGGATGATCGGGCCAGGCCGCGGTGTCTACGAGAATCGACAGGTCCGACGACGATTCGGTTGCCCGCGCAAGTTCGGTGATCGCGGTGGACAACCCGTGACGTTCGAGGACGGCCGGATTCAGCGCGGCGAGTGTCGAACGCAACAGCCGGCCGGACTGTGCGAGCGCGGTGTCCACCCGGTCGATGGCGACGGGCTCGCCGCGTCGCACGGCGTCCATCTCGGCCCGGGCGGCGAGCACGAACTGCAGTGCGCCGTCGTGCAGCGCCTCGGCGAGTTCGCGACGCTCACGGGCCTCGATCCGCACCGCGTCGTCGAGTAGCTCCGAGCGTTCCCGGGCCAGGGTGGCGATCGTGAGCACCCGTGAGCGGGCCACGGCCGAGAGCAGGATGCTGCCCGCGCCCAGCCCGGCGATCACGAGCGTGTGCAACAGCACCGACGACCACGGCTCGCCGTTGGCAGACCGGGCAGCGGCGCTGGTGAGAAGAAACACCAGCGTGGTCGGTACCGCGATCGCCGCACACACCGCCGGGCGCAACTGCGTCGCCGCGGCCATCGGGATGAACGCGAATCCGGTGAGCAACACATCGGAGGTCCAGCTCGTCTGATCCGAACGTGCGGCGAGCACCGCGACGGCGGTGAGCGCGAGCAGGTCGACGAGCAGGGCCAGCCATGCCCAGCGCAGCGTGCGCCGGGCCGCCCGCCGGGCCGGCGCGATACTCGCCAGCGCCCAGGCGAGATAGGCGCCGACGACCGCCCAGATCGGGGCACGCAACTGCGCGGGCGGGTCGAGCGCGACGACCAGTACCAGGAACACCGTCAAGGTCAGCCGCAGGACGACCTGTACCCGCAAACCCAACAGCGCGTGCTGATAGAGGATGCGGTCGAGGGCCGGCTCCCCCGACCCGGAGAAACCCCAGGCGGTGAAACCCGCTCGGGAAATGCGTCGCCTGCTCATTCGATCAGGCGGCGCCGCATGCCCTCGGCGACGGCCGCAGCCCGATCGGAGACGCCGAGCTTCTGGTACAGGTTGGCCGCATGGGTCTTGACGGTGGATGCCCCGATGTAGAGCTCGGCGGCGATCTGCGGGATGGACAGTCCACGCGCAAAGCCGTTGAGTACCTGGCTTTCCCGTTCGCTCAGCGCCGGCGCGTCCGGCTCGGAATGGGCGCGGATCTGATCGACCACCCCAGCGGCGAGCTCAGGTGGTACGACCGTGCCACCGCGGGCCACCCGTTCGACCGCGGCGATGATGGCGTCGCGGTCGGAATCCTTGGACATGTAGCCCGCGGCGCCCTCGCGCAGTGCATCGAAGACGACCACCGAATCGGTGATCGCCGACAGCAGCAGCACCTTGGTTGCCGACTTGTCCCGCGTGAGCGCATGGACGAGATCGATGCCGGTCATGCCCGGCATCTGGTAGTCCACGACCGCCACGTCGGGTTTCAGGTCGCCGATCACCTCGATGCCGGTGCGCGCGTCGGGGGCTTCGCCGAGCACCCGGATTGCTCCGCCGGCGGCCAGTCCGCGAGCAAGCCCGTCCCGGAAGAACGGGTGGTCGTCGACGACGACGACACTGATGGTCCGGTTCACAGTGACCTCCTACGGCACCGGGATCGGTGCCAGCGCCGGGCCGGGTGCGATGACCGCGCAGGTGTCGATGGCCGGACGGCCGGCGAATCGGGCGGCCAGGAAGTCGAAGCCGTCGGCGGCAAAGGGTACGTACGCCGCACCGTGCGACTTGCCCTCGTAGGTGTGGAAGTCGACACGGACGCCGCGGCCGCAGAACGTTCGCCCCAGGGTGCGGACGTCGCCGGTGATCATCACCGAGTCCCCGGTGGCGTCGGAATGCCCGACACCCAGGAACATCGGAATCCGCGGTGTTCCTGCGGTACCCATGATGTTGTCGTTCAGCGCAGCTGCCACCGCGGGCACGTCCAAGAGCGATCGGAAGGGGCCGCGGACCATCTCGGCATCGGTGAGCCCCGGATACCTCGCGGCGAACGCGGCGATGCACTCGTCGGCGACCGTCGATGTCAGCTGGGTTCCACGGGGCGACAGGAACGACGAGGTGTCGAGTCCGTAGGCGCGCTGGTAGGCGACCACGATCGCGGGGATGACCCCCGCCCACTGACTCGATCCGCTCACATACGGCAGGTTGTGTGCCAGTTCCACGGGAAGTCCGCCGGCGGCGGCGCCGACGATGCGCAGCTCGGGGGCGTATCGGGGTGCGACCTCGGCCGCGTAGTCGGTGGGTACCGACCCGCCCGAATAGCCGACCAGTCCCACCGGGGTACTGCGCGGCAGCCGCAACACCGACTCGGCGGCGCGGATGCCGTCGAGGGCGGCGTAGCCGGACTGGCGCCCCACGGTCCACTCCAGGTCCGGCCCCTCGTAGTCGGAGACGACCAGGGTGTAGCCGGCGGCGAGATACCGTGCCATCGCCGTCTGTTCGACGACGGTGACCCGCGTCGGATCGTCGCCTTGGAGGGTATAGGACGGGTCGCAGGCCGCGCCGAGTCCGTCGTAGGCCATGTGAAAACTGACCAGACGTGTCGCGGCGGGCGCGGTCGGCGGACGCACCACGGTGGTCACCGTGGTACTCGGTGCGCCCTGTTGGTCGGTGGTGCGGTAGAGCGCCTGGGTGGCGCGCAGCGGCGTCGCGACGCCGGCGATCCCGATGGTGACCTCACGCGTGCGCAGCACCGCGCCCGGCGCCGCGTCGGTGAACGATGGTGGCGCGCTATCGAACCCGTTGCCGGGCGGGTCGGCGGCCGCCGCTCCCGGCAGGCCCGCACCGGCCATCGCCCAGCTCAGCAGTGTCAGCGCGACGGCGATGAGCACCGCCGCCGATCGTTGTCTGCGAACGGTCATCTCGCGTCTCCTGCTCGTGTCGGGCGCGCGGAGTGCACCGTCCGGAAGATGAGACTATCGGGCCGACGGGCCGACCGACGCCTACTCGCCGCCTGCGGTGGACTCGTTCTCGATATTTGCCAGCCGGCCGCGCAGGACCGCGGCAGTGGAGTCGCCGCCGTGGCGGCGCAGTGCGGTGATCTCGTCGACGATCGACTTCACGGCCAGGGACCGGGCCAGGGATCGGCGGGCGAGGGCGCCGACCGGTGGTGGCTCGAGTAGGGCGGCCCGGCTCAGGTCGATGGCGTTGCCTGCCGCCGTGTACGCCTGCTCCGAGGCCGCGGCCACGTCCGTTCCCGTGGTCACCGCCCGCAGGTAGTCGGCGCTCGCGGTGACCGCGGCGCGCAACCCCTGCGACGGGTCGGGGGCTCCCCGGCCGGGCCACAGCACGAAGCCGAAGACGACCGCGATCGCCGCGCCGATCAGGGTGTCGCCCACCCGAACGAGCGGCACGACGGGGTCCGCGGTCGCGATCGATGCGCTCATCAGCGCTCCACAAGTCACACCGATCACACTGAGCGCGTAGGACTTCGGGGCCGCGGCGACCGAGAAGCCGATGGCGATCGCCGCGGCGGCCGCGACGGGCGGCCCGCTGCCCAGCACCAGGAGCAGGGCCGCCGCGAGCGCACCGCCGGCGAGCGTGCCGGCGAGCCGGTTGACGACCCGGACGAACACCGTGCCGTATTCGGGACGCACCAGAACGCTGACCGTCAACGGGATCCACAGTGCATGTCCGGGGTCGTGCAACAGCAGGGTGACCGCCGTCGCCAGCGCCATGCACCAGCCGATCCGGATGCCGTCGGCCCATGCCCCGCGCCCCACGACCGCCCGGGCTCGCAGCTCGGCCGGAGGGGCCACATCCACCGGTTCTGCTGTGGGCCAGTCGATTCGGTCGCCATTCTGGAGAGCGTCGGCCCAGATGCGCATTTGTGCGGCCTCGGCCGGTCGAGCCTGCCGATCGACCGTCGCGGCAGCGGCCTGCAGTGCGGCGTCGGCGGCGCGTCGCCACACGTCCTCGTACGGCACCGGCCGCCGTCGCCACCGCAGGCGAGGCCCGAAGACCACCTTCCGCGCGCGCTGTGATGCGGCGACGAGCCCGGACCGCGCGGTGGGCGCCGCGCGGCTGCCCGCCGACTCGAACACCGCCGCGCACGCCCGGAACACCTCCACGACCGCGGCCCGCCGCACATCTCGCGGCCGCCACGGCCACGGTCCGAGATCGGCGACGGCGATCGCCGCGGTGCCGGCGAGATAGCACAGGCATTGCTGATACCACGACAACGCAGAGCCGCCGAACGCGGCAAACGCCACCCCGATGATCGCCATCAGGCCGGCACCGGCACCCGCCCGCCCCAGACGTCCCAGTGGCCCGGAGAACGCGCCCACCGCGCCGGCGAGCACGACCGAGCCGATCGGCCCATGGGTGAGCGAGCCGAGTGCGATACCCGCGCAGGCGCCCAGTGCCTGCCAGAGCAACGACGTCGCACAGATCGCTCGGGTGCCGGTGCGGTCGGCGAGCACCGCGGCGCACGCGGTGCCGAACAGGCACACCGCAACGAGGTCGGGGCGGCCGAGTGGGATGCCGATGGCACAGACCGCGGCGGCCGCGACGATCACCGCGGCCGCCGGTCGCAGCGCCCAAGGAGCGACGGCGGGGCGCAGCGCCATGCCGGTCGCGGCGAGCCAGCCGCTGCGGGACAGGCGCATCGGTTCCCCTCCTGCTCCGGTCGCTGGTGCTACGGCTACTGCAGCGCCGACTCCACCTCGTCGCGCGCGGTCTCGAATGCGCTGCGCACCGCGGCGGCGTCGGGCCCGGCGCGCAGCACTCCGCGCGAGGACGCCGGCAGGAGCCAGCTGAGGTCGGCGTCGGCGAAGACCGCGCCGAGATCTGCGGCCGTGGCGCCCTGAGCGCCGAGTCCGGGTGCGAGGACCGGGCCGGCCAGCGTCGTGAGATCCAGGCCATGTGCCCGAGTCGCCCCGACCACGACGCCCAGCGTTCCCGATCCATCGGTGTTGGCCGCGGCCGCGGCGTCGACGATCCGCTGCCCCACCGGACGCCCGCCGGCGTCGGCGAGCTGCACACCGGCCCCGTCCGGGTTGGAGGTCCGCGCCAGCACGAACGCACCTCGTTGCGCGGCCCGGGCGGCGTCGAAAGCCGGTGCAAGCGAACCGAATCCAAGATATGGAGAGACGGTGACCGCGTCGGCGGCCAGCGGCGAGGAATCGTCGAGCCAGGCCCTGGCATACGCGGCCATCGTCGACCCGATGTCACCACGTTTGGCGTCGGCGAGCACCAGCGCCCCGGCCCCGCGGCATTCGGCGATGACACGTTCGAGTGTCGCGAACCCCGCCGCCCCGAAGGGTTCGAAGAACGCGACCTGTGGTTTGACGACCGCCGCCACCGGGGCGAGTGCCGCAATGCAGATGTCGGCGAACCGGTCGAGTCCGGCCGCGTCCACGCCGAGTCCCCAGCTCTCGAGGAGTTCGGAATGCGGATCGATGCCCGCGCACAGCCGTCCTCTGGTGCCGACCGCGGCACGGAAGCGGGGACCGAAGCCGGTCATTGCTCGTTGACCAGCGCCGCGTGGCGTCGTTGCAGCGCCTCGACGCCCATCCGGTTGCCGCGCGCGGCCTCGATGCCGTGTACCGCGGCACTGGCGCCCTGCACCGTCGTGATACACGGGATGCCGGCCCCGACTGCCGCACTACGGATCTCGTAGCCGTCGACCCGCGGTCCGGACTGGCCGTAGGGGGTGTTGATCACCATCACCACCTCGCCGCTCGCGATGGCGTCGAGAATGGTCGGCTCCCCCGGTACCGACTCGAAGTGTTTGCGTACCGTCGTCGACTCGATGCCGTTGCGGCGCAACACTTCCGCGGTGCCCTCGGTCGCCAGGATGGTGAATCCGAGATCGGCGAGGTGTTTGACCGGGAACAACAGTGCCCGTTTGTCCTTGTTGGCCACCGACACGAAGACCGCACCGGAGGTGGGCAACGATCCGTAGGCGGCCGTCTGCGACTTCGCGAAGGCACGGCCGAAGTCGGCGTCGATGCCCATCACCTCGCCGGTCGACTTCATCTCCGGGCTCAGCAGCACGTCCACCCCGGTCCCGTCATGACGCCGGAACCTGTTGAAGGGCAGCACCGCTTCCTTCACGGCGATCGGTGCGTGCGCCGGGGC
The DNA here is from genome assembly GCF_049844915.1 of Gordonia sp. DT30. Classification (NCBI taxonomy): domain Bacteria; kingdom Bacillati; phylum Actinomycetota; class Actinomycetes; order Mycobacteriales; family Gordoniaceae; genus Gordonia; species Gordonia sp. DT30. The sequence continues at coordinate 399,119 of NZ_JBNCLY010000001.1, forward strand.
GTCGCCGCCGTCACCGGTGGCCGACAGGATGCCCTGATCGCGCAGCTCGGCGATCGAGGTGCCCATCATCACCCGTGCGCACGCCTTGGCCAGCGGCACCGCGGTGGCCTTGGAGACGAAGGGCACGGTTCGGCTGGCCCGCGGATTGGCCTCCAGCACATAGAGGACGTCGTCCTTGAGCGCGTACTGCACGTTGAGCAGGCCGCGTACCCCGATGCCCTTGGCGAGGGCTTCGGTGGACTCCCGCACCATCGCGAGATCCGATCGTCCGAGCGTCACCGGCGGCAGCGCGCACGCCGAGTCACCGGAATGGATACCTGCCTCCTCGATGTGCTCCATGATCCCGCCGATGTAGACCTCGGTGCCGTCACACAACGCGTCGACGTCGATCTCGACGGCATCCTCGAGGAACCGGTCGACCAGAACGGGATGATCGGGAGTCAATTCCGTGGCACGGGAGATGTAGTCGGCGAGGGACTGCTCGTCGTAGACGATCTCCATTCCCCGGCCGCCGAGTACATACGACGGGCGGACGAGTACCGGGTATCCGATGCGGGCCGCGATGTCGCGGGCGTCGTCGAAGCTGGTGGCGGCACCGAATGCGGGCGCGGGCAGACCGGCGGCGGTGAGCACCTTGCCGAATTCGCCGCGGTCCTCGGCCAGATCGATCGCGGCGGGACTGGTGCCGACGATCGGCACGCCGGCCGCCTCGAGGCGATTGGCCAGGCCTAGCGGGGTCTGGCCGCCGAGCTGCACGATGACGCCGGCCACCGTACCCGAGACCGACTCGGCGTGGAACACCTCGAGCACGTCCTCGAAGGTCAGCGGCTCGAAGTACAGGCGGTCGGCGGTGTCGTAGTCGGTCGAGACGGTCTCGGGATTGCAGTTGACCATGACCGTCTCGTAGCCGGCCTCGCTGAGGGTGAGGGCCGCATGCACACAGGAGTAGTCGAACTCGATGCCCTGACCGATCCGGTTGGGCCCGGAACCGAGGATGAGTACCTTGGGCCGGTCGGGTTGCGGCGCGATCTCACTGATGGCCGCCGGGTCGAGTTCGTAGGTGGAATAGTGGTAGGGGGTGCGGGCCTCGAACTCCGCCGCGCAGGTGTCGACCGTCTTGTACACCGGACGTATCCCGGCGGCGTGGCGGAACTGCCGTACCGCATCCTCGTCGGCGAAATCGCTACGCAGCACTGCGATCTGGCGATCGGAGAAGCCGGTCGACTTCGCTTCGCGCAGAAGGTCCGGGGACACTGCGTCGGCGTCGCGGATCTGTGCGCCGAGGTCGGCGATGCCGCCGATCTCGGCGAGGAACCACGGGTCGATCGCCGTTGCCTCGTAGAGTTGCTCGATACTCGCACCGGCCTCGAACGCGAGCATGATGCCGTAGAGGCGCCCGTCTTTGGGGGTACGCAACGAGTCGAGGAGAGCATCGAGGTCCAGCGATGCGGGATCGGGCCGGCCCGGCTCGGTCCAGAAGCCGGCGGCCTTGGTCTCCAGCGAACGCATCACCTTGCCCAGCGCCTCGGCGAAGGATCGGCCCAGGCTCATCGCCTCACCCACCGATTTCATCGTCGTGGTGAGGGTGTCGTCGGCTCCCGGGAACTTCTCGAAGGCGAATCGGGGCGCCTTGACCACGACGTAGTCGAGCGTCGGCTCGAAACACGCCGGCGTCTCCTTGGTGATGTCGTTGGTGATCTCGTCGAGGCGGTAGCCGATGGCGAGCTTCGCGGCGATCTTGGCGATCGGGAAACCGGTTGCCTTGGAGGCCAATGCCGATGACCGCGACACACGCGGGTTCATCTCGATGACGATGAGGCGACCGTCGCGGGGGTCCTGCGCGAACTGGATGTTGCAGCCGCCGGTGTCCACACCGACCTCGCGCAGGATATCGATCGAGAGGTCACGCATGATCTGGTATTCGCGGTCGGTCAGCGTCATCGCCGGGGCGACGGTCACCGAGTCCCCGGTGTGCACGCCGACCGGGTCCACGTTCTCGATCGAACAGATGACGACCACGTTGTCGCGGTTGTCGCGCATCAGCTCGAGTTCGTATTCCTTCCAACCGAGGATCGACTCCTCGATCAGCACGTTGGCGGTCGGCGAGGCGGCCAGCCCACCACCGGCGATCCGCTCGAGATCTGCTGCGTCATAAGCCATCCCGGAGCCGAGGCCGCCCATCGTGAACGACGGTCGCACGACGACGGGGTAGCCGAGTTCGGCGACGGTCTCGTGCGCCTCGGCCATCGTGTGGCAGACCCGTGAGCGGGCACTCTCGCCGCCGACCTTGGCCACGATGTCCTTGAACATCTGCCGGTCCTCGCCGCGCTGGATCGCGTCGAAGTCGGCGCCGATCAGCTCTATGCCGTACTTCTCCAGCGAACCCCGGTCATGTAGTGCCACAGCGGCATTGAGCGCCGTCTGACCGCCGAGGGTCGCCAGCACCGCGTCGATGGGGTGCCCGGCGTCGCGCTCGGCCTCGATGACCTTCTCGACGTATTCCGGCGTGATCGGTTCGATGTAGGTCGCGTCGGCGAACTCGGGATCGGTCATGATCGTGGCCGGGTTGGAGTTCACCAGGCTCACCCGCAGTCCCTCCGCCTTGAGGACGCGGCAGGCCTGGGTTCCGGAATAGTCGAACTCGCAGGCCTGGCCGATGACGATCGGTCCGGAGCCGATCACCAGGACATGGGACAGATCGGTGCGGCGCGGCATCAGGCCCTCGTTCCGTTGGCGCGGTCATCCTCGAGGAGGGTGACGAATTTGTCGAAGAGGTAGGCGGCGTCGTGTGGTCCGGCGGCCGCCTCGGGATGGTATTGCACCGAAAAGGCTCGGCCGGAAAGCAATTCGACACCCTCGACGGTGCCGTCGTTGGCGCAGACGTGGCTGACGCGGGCCCGGCCGAAATCGGTGTCGAACTCCTCCCCGGCCTCGCCCTCGAGTGCGAAGCCGTGGTTCTGCGAGGTGATCGACACCTTTCCGGTGGCGTGATCGATGACCGGGATGTTGATTCCGCGATGGCCGAAGGCCATCTTGTAGGTGCCGCGGCCCAGCGCGCGGCCGAGGATCTGGTTGCCGAAACAGATGCCGAACAACGGCAGGTCTGCACCGAGGACCTCGCGGGTCAGTGCGACCGCGGTGTCGGCTGTTGCCGGGTCGCCGGGGCCGTTGGACAGGAACACCCCGTCGGGCTTCAGCCCGGCGATCGTCTCGAACGAGGTGTCCGCGGGCAGTACATGCACGGCCACTCCCCGTTCGGCGAACATCCGGGGGGTGTTGGTCTTGATTCCCAGGTCTATCGCGGCGACGGTGAAGCGCGTCTTCGCTCCCGCTGCCGGCTCGACGAGATATCCGGCGTCGGTGGATACCTCGCCGGCCAGGTCGGCGCCCTTCATCTCGGGTTGACTGCGCACCCGGTTCAGGAGTTCGTCGTCGGCGGCGAGCGCCGGGCCGGAGAACACGCCGGCGCGCATCGAACCGTGATCGCGCAGCACCCGCACCACGGTGCGGGTGTCGATGCCGGCGATACCGACCACACCCTGCGTGCTCAGTTCATCCTCGAGAGTCGTTGTCGCGCGCCAATTCGACACGCGCCGAGTGGGATTGCGGATCGCGTAACCGGCCACCCAGATCTTCCCGGAATCGCCGTCGAGGTGGTCGCTGCCCGCACTGCCCGCGGACTCCCCGTCCTCGGTGTTCCATCCGGTGTTGCCGATCTGCGGAGCGGTTGCCACCACGATCTGGCGGTGATAGCTGGGATCGGTGAGGGTCTCCTGGTATCCGGTCATCGCCGTGCAGAACACGGCCTCGCCGAGCGTCTCGCCGACGGCGCCGTAAGCGCGACCGGTAAAGACCTGGCCGTTCTCGAGCACCAGTACCGCTGCGGTCATTGTCCATTCCTCTGTTCGGTATCGGGCTGCGCCGGGTCGGGCTGCGAAGCCGGCGGGGAAGTGTCTGAGGGAACCTCGAATTCGGCGATCCACGAGGCGTAGACGGCCTTGTCGTCGGCGCGGAATCCGGTGTCGAGCTCGGTACCGGAGGGCAGTATCCAGCGGATCACCAACACGCCGGCGGCGCCCATCACCTTGCCCGCGTGGCCACGTTCGGTGCGGATTGCGGTGATCGCCGCCCGCGGAATCCAGACATCGGTGGCCCCGTTGCGCTCGATGTGGATTCCCGTGGGATGGGCGCGGAACGTGGCGGCGGCGCGATCCCCGTAGTCGCCGACCGCGACCCGGTTCTGCCAGCTGGGCGCGAAGGTGGCGCCCAGATACATGCCGGAGTCGGGACCGAGCAACGTGTCACCGGGATCGGCCGGCACGGATGGGACTTCACCGATTGCGTCGGCCTGTCGGCGGCCCCGGTTGCGCCATCCGCGCAGCAACGCGACCACCAGGGCCAGCCACACCGCCAGGACGACGATCACGATGATGAGGTCGAGGAGGATCTCGTTCATGCGCTCGCCTGCCCGCCACGTGCGGTGACGACACCGCGCAGCAAGGTGTCGGTGACCCGCGCCGGCATCGTCATCTCCTCGTACGGGGTGTTCGACGAGAGACTGGCCAGCTGGTCGCCACGCACCACCCAGGAGGCATCGGGATCGACGATCGTGAGGTTGGCCGGTTCACCGACCGCGATCGGCCGTCCCTGATCGGTGAGACCGGCGATCTGCGCCGGCCGTTCGCTCATCACGCGCGCCACGCCACGCCAGTCGAGCAGTCCCGGGGTCAGCATCGTGTCGACGACGATGGCCAGCGCCGTCTCCAATCCGAGCATGCCGGGTTTGGCGATCGCGAACTCGCAGCATTTGTCCTGTGCGGCGTGCGGTGCGTGGTCGGTGGCGACGCAGTCGACGATGCCGTCGGCGAGGGCCCGGCGCAGCGCGCGGGTGTCGCGCTCCTCCCGAAGCGGCGGATTCACCTTGTTGACCGGGTCGTAGGTCGTGAGGCGTTCGTCGGTGAGCGACAGGTGATGCGGGGTGACCTCGGCGGTGATGGCGATGCCCTGATCCTTGGCCCAGCGCAGCAGTTCGACGGTGCCCTCGGTGGATGCGTGGCAGATGTGGACGCGGGCCCCGGCGTCGCGGGCGAGCAACGCATCGCGCACCACGATCGATTCCTCGGCGGCGCGTGGCCACCCGGTCAGGCCCAGCCGGGCTGCGACCGGACCCTCGTGCGCGATCGACCCCTTGGTCAACCGTGGTTCCTCGGCATGCTGGGCGATCAGGACATCGAGCCCCCTGGCGTACTCGAGGGCCCGGCGCATCATCAGTGGGTCGTGTACGCACTTGCCGTCATCGCTGAACATCCGGACACCTGCCGCACCGGCGGCCATCATGCCCATCTCGGCGAGCTGCGTACCGCCCAGACCGACGGTCACCGCTCCTACGGGGTGTACATCGACCAGGCCGACGTCGCGCCCGACCCGCCACACATTGTCGGTGATGGTGGCGTTGTCGGCGACCGGGTCGGTGTTGGCCATCGCGAAGACCGCGGTGTACCCGCCGAGTGCGGCGGCCCGCGATCCGGTGCGGATGGTCTCGGTGTCCTCGCGGCCGGGTTCACGCAGGTGGGTGTGCAGGTCGACGAACCCGGGCAGCAGGATCTTGCCGCCACCGTCGATGCGCTGCGCATCGGCGGGCACCGTGACCGAGGCCCCGATCTCGGCGATCTCGCCGTCGACGACGACCACGTCGACCAGATCGTCGCCATACGGCCGAACTTGCTGGAGCACAACAGTTCCCGTGCTCTTCTGGCCACTCACTGGGACACTCCTGTCTGTTCGGTGCCGACGAGCAGACGGAACAGCACCGCCATCCGCACGTGCACTCCGTTGCGCACCTGCTCGAGGACCGTCGCCTGCGGGGCGTCGGCAACCGAGAACCCGATCTCCATGCCACGCAACATCGGACCCGGATGCAGAATCACCGCATCCTCCCCGAGGAGCTCGCGCCGCCGCTCGGACAGTCCGTAGCGCACCGAGTACTCCCGCGAACTCGGGAAGAATCCGCCGTTCATGCGTTCGGCCTGCACCCGCAGCATCATCACCGCATCCACCGCGGGCAGTTCGGCGTCGAGGTCGGCCGAGACGGTGACCGGCCACGACTCGACTCCCACCGGCAACAGGGTCGGCGGCGCCACGAGCACCACCTCGGCGCCCAGCGTCGAGAGCAGATGCGCATTGGACCGGGCCACCCGCGAGTGCAGGACATCACCGACGATCGCAACGCGCCGACCGGTCAGCGAACCGAGACGCTGTCGCAGGGTCAGGGCGTCGAGCAGCGCCTGAGTGGGGTGCTCGTGCGTGCCGTCACCGGCGTTGATCACCGCGGGGCCGTCGCCGTCGGTACCCGCGGTCCACTGCGCAATCTGTTGCGCCGCACCCGAAGCCGGGTGCCGCACGATCAGGGCGTCGGCACCGATGGCGCGCAATGTCATTGCGGTGTCCCGTAGCGATTCACCCTTGCCTGCCGACGAACTCGACGCCGACACGTTGATCACGTCGGCGCTCATCCATTTGCCCGCGGTCTCGAAGGACACGCGGGTGCGGGTGGAGTTCTCATAGAACACCGTCATCACGGTGCGCCCGCGCAGGGTGGGTAGTTTGCGGACCTCACGACCGGCCAGCGCCTGCTCGAAACGCTGCGCCTCGTCGAGCAGTTCGGTCGCCTCCTGCGCCGACAGTCCTTCGGTGGACAACAGGTGGCGCATCAGCGCTCCTCCGCCCCGGACGCGGTGAGCACGACCTCGTCGACCTCATCGTGTTCGGTGAGATGCACTGCGACGTTCTCGTCCCGTGAGGTGGGGATGTTCTTGCCGACATAGTCTGCGCGCAAGGGCAATTCGCGATGACCGCGATCGATGAGCACGGCCAGCTGTACGGCGTCGGGGCGACCGAGATCACGCAGCGCATCGAGCGCGGCGCGGACCGTGCGGCCTGAATAGAGGACGTCGTCGACGAGGACGACGATCGCGTGGTCCACACCGCCGGCGGGCACCATCGTCCGCTCGAGCGGGCGATGTGGCTTGTCGCGCAGATCATCACGATAGAGCGTGATGTCGAGATAGCCGACCGGAATCTCCCGGCCCGCGAATTCGGCGATCTTCGCCGCCAGCCGATCGGCGAGAGCAGTACCCCGAGTGGGGATTCCGATGATGATGACGCGAGGTGCGTCGGGGGCGTCGAGTGCGTTCTTCTCGATCACCTGATGCGCGACCCGGGCGATGGTGCGGGAGACGTCACCGGCATCGAGGAGAACTCGCCGACCCGAGGCGGCACCGTTGGTGGGCGTGACCACGCCGACCTCCTTCTCCGCCTCACGGGACGGATCGTTAAAGGATGTCTGTCGGCTTCACCCTACACCGGGCCACCGGTCGGAAACGAACCGGCAGGGGCCCGAACCGCCGAGGCGATCACGGATTGTCGTGATCGGATCCGGCGGCCTGCGCGGCCCGGACCTGGGGTGCGAGTTCGGCGATCGTGCCCAGCACCCCGTTGACGAACGCGGGCGAGTCGTCGGTGGACAGTTCTTTGGCCAACTCGACGGCCTCGTCGACCACCACCACCGGGTCGACATCGGTGGCGTTGAACAGTTCCCACGTGGCCAGGCGCAGGATCGCGCGGTCCACCGCAGGCAGGCGATCGAGCGTCCACCCTTTCAGATGCGACGAGACCACGGCGTCGATCTGGGCGCCGTCGGTGTCCAGTCCGTCGATCACGCGGGCGGTGTAGGGATGGATCTGCCCCACACTCTCGTCGCTCTGCACGAGCGTGCGCCGTTCACCGACGAGGTCGGCCGGACTGACGCCCTTGGCCTCCGCCTCGAAGAGCAGGTCGATGGCGCGCCGCCGCGCCTTGTGCCGGGTTCCGGGTTGCTTCACGTGTGATGATCTCGCTCAGCTGTTGACGCGGCCGAGGTAGCTGCCGTCGCGTGAGTCGACTTTCAGCTTGTCGCCGGTGTTGATGAACAACGGAACCGCGATCTCGGTGCCGGTCTCGAGCGTGGCCGGCTTGGTGCCGCCGGTGGAGCGGTCGCCCTGCAGGCCGGGATCGGTGTGGGTGACCTCGAGCTCGACGGTGACCGGCAGCTCGACGAACAGCGCAAGACCCTCGTTCAGCGAGACCTGCACGGTCATGTTCTCGAGCAGGAAACGGGCACCGTCACCGACGGTGTCCGGCGCGATCGGATACTGCTCGTAGTCCTGGGTGTCCATGAAGACGTAGTCGGTGCCGTCGTTGTACAGGTAGGTCATGTCCCGGCGGTCGACGGTGGCGGTCTCGACCTTCACACCGGCGTTGAAGGTCTTGTCGACGGTCTTACCCGAGAGGACGTTCTTGATCTTGGTCCGCACGAAGGCCGGTCCCTTACCGGGCTTGACGTGCTGGAACTCCTGGATCTGCCACAGCTGCTGGTCCATGCGCAGCACGAGGCCGTTCTTGAAGTCGGCGGTGGTCGCCATAGGTGTCGTCTCTTCCTTCTCGCGGGGCAGAACCGTCAGATGACGGTGAATGTCTTGTCGCTGGCGGTCAGCAGCTCCGGATCGCCGTCCGTGACGACGAGGGTGTCCTCGATCCTGACTCCGCCTCGCCCCGGGAGGTAGACCCCGGGTTCCACGGTCACCGCTGCGCCGCAAGGCAGTGTACCCGTCGCGAGTTTGCCGATCCCCGGCGCTTCGTGGATCTCGAGACCGACGCCGTGCCCTAGTCCGTGCACATAGTCCGGACCGTGACCGGCATCGGCGATCACCGTCCGTGCCGCCGCGTCCACCTCGCGCAGGTCTGCCCCCGGCTTCAGCGCCGCCCGTCCGGCGGCCTGCGCGGTCGCCACCAACTCATAGATCTCGCGCTGCCAGTCCGCTGCGCGCGACAACACGAAGGTGCGCGTCATGTCCGAGTGATACCCACCGAACACGGCTCCGAAATCGATCTTCACGAGGTCACCGTCGGCGAGGACGTCGTGTGTCGGGCGATGATGCGGGATGGCCGAGTTGGCGCCGGCGGCCACGATCGTCTCGAAGGCGACGGCGTCGGCCCCGCGGCGATACATCTCCCACTCGATCGCTCTGGCCACCTCGCGCTCGGTGGACCCGGCACGCAACACACCCTCGGCGATGATCGCGGTCAACGCCTCGTCACCGATCTCGCACGCCCGCCGCAGCAACGTGATCTCGCCGGCATCCTTGACCTCGCGCAAACCCTCCACCAGGCCCGACCGGCCCACCAGCTCCACCTCGCCGGCGAGCTGCACCGCACTCAACCGTCGATGCGCGGAGACGCTCAACGCATCCGCCTCGAAACCGATGCGCCGCGCCCCGGCCCCGGCTGCGATCCGCAGCAACTCGGGCGGGCAGTCGCGGGCGATGACGGCCATCAGATCACCGGACTGTTCGGCAACCTGGGTCTCATACCGGCCGTCGGTGCAGATCCGGTCGCCGGCGGGGCCCGTCGCCCCACCGGTCCAGATCAACGCCGCTCCATTGGAACCGGTGAACCCGGTCAGATAGCGCAGGTTGGTCAGGTCGGTGACCAGGAAGGCATCGGCGGAAGCGTCTCCGGAACCGATGAGTGCACGCAGCCGGTCACGCCGGCCGGCGTGGTCGTGGATGACGGTCATTGCTCCAGGTTACGACGCAGCCGATGAGTGCGAGCAGTGGCTGCGACGCCCAAGTGTGGCCAACAGCACTGTCGCGACTGACTGTCTAGTAACCTGTTCCGCATGCTCTCCTCCTGGTTGCTGCGCGGCGTGTTCATGACCGCCGTCCATGTCGTCGCCCGCGTGCTGCTCGGCCTCGCCATCATCCACGCTCCCCTGCATTCGACGGTGTGGAAGACGATCGCCGTCGCCGCGGTCGTGCTGATCGCGTTGCTGTGGGGCGGGGTCGACGGCATCGCCGACGCCCGCGCCAACCCGGACCCCGATGACTACGGTGACCTCACCGTCCGCTGGCTCAAGGCCGGTGTGTTCGCCGGGCTGGTCGCCGGTCTGATCTCCTGGATTCTCGGGAACTTCGTGTTCTCCGGCATCGGCGAGGCGAGCCTGTGGGTCGAACTGTTCGCGGGCGGCTCGTTCACCGCATTGCTGATCTTCGCGCCCGCCTTCGTCGGCGCCGCAGTCGGCCGCTGGCTGGTACGCCGCGATCAGCGCAAGAACGCTCGCAACGACGACTGGTCGGTACATCCCGACGCGCAGCCGACCGAGCAGATCGAACGGGTCTGAACCGTTCGATCTGCCTGTTTGCTCACAGCAGGGTGGCGCCGTCGGGCGTGACGTCTGCGGCGACCGCCGAATATGCCGCCGCGATCAGCGACGGGTCCGGTCCCTCGAGACGTCCGGGCTTGGCCAGTCCGTCGAGCACGACGAAGCGCATCACACCCGAACGGTTCTTCTTGTCACCGGCCATCGTCTGCAGTAGGTCACCGAGGGCGTCGGCGTCGTAGCTCACGGGCAGGCCGACCATCGAGAGGATCGCGGCGTGGCGGTCGGCCGTCTCGTCGTCGAGTCGTCCGGCCAGACGGGCGAGTTCGGCGGCGAACACCAGTCCTACCGAGACCGCCGCACCGTGCCGCCAGCGGTACCGTTCACGCCGCTCGATGGCGTGACCGAGGGTGTGCCCGTAATTGAGGATCTCGCGCAGCGAGGATTCCTTGAGATCGACCGATACGACGTCGGCCTTGACCTGCACCGAGCGGCGGATCAGTTCGGGTAGCACAGGTCCGGCGGGATCGGTTGCCGCGGCCGGGTCGGCCTCGATCAGGTCGAGGATCACCGGGTCGGCGATGAACCCGGTCTTGATGACCTCCGCGAGTCCGGCGATCACCTCGTTGCGGGGCACCGTCTCCAGCGTCGCGATGTCGATCAAGACGGCGTCGGGCTCGTGGAACGACCCCACCAGGTTCTTGCCCGCGTCGGTGTTGATTCCGGTCTTGCCGCCGATGGCGGCATCGACCATCGCCAGCAGGGTCGTCGGCACATGAATGACCCCGATCCCGCGCATCCAGGTCGCGGCGACGAACCCGGCGAGATCGGTGGCGGCGCCGCCGCCCAGCGAGATGATCTTGTCGTTGCGCTTCAGTCCGATCCGGCCGCACACCTCCCAGCAGAACGCGGCCACGGCGAGGTCCTTGCCGTCTTCGGCGTCGGGAATCTCCACCCGGTGGGCGTCGAAACCCTTGTCGGACAGGAATTCTCGGATCTGCTCTGCGGTCTGCGCAAGAGTCGGCTGGTAGAGGATCGCGATCCGGTCGGCACCCTCGGCCGCCGCGGCGAGCTCACCGAGCAGTCCACGGCCGATGATCACGTCGTAGGGCGAACCAGCAGAGACCCGGATCCGCACCGGATCGGTGGTGGACTGTTCGGGATGGGAGGTGTGCTCGCTCATGGGGTCCTCTCGGGTACGAGTTCGCGGGCGATGGCGGCGATGATCGTGTCGGCGACGTCGTGTGCGTCCCCGCGTGCGGCATCCACCTCGATGGTCGCGACCTCGGCGTAGGTGCCGGCCCGCTCGGCGAGCAGTAGGCGGTAACGCTCGGCCGGATCGGCGCCCGCCAGCAGTGGCCGATCGGAACCGGACACCCGCGCGAATCCGGCGTCGGCGTCGACCTTCAGGTGCACCACGCGATGCCCACCGAGCGCGTCGCGTACGGCCTCGGTGGTGACCGCTCCGCCGCCCAGGGCGACCACGCCGCGGTGACGTTCCAGGACGTCGAGGACGACCTCGGATTCGATCTGCCGGAAGCGTTCGGCACCGGCGTCGGCGAAGATCTCCGGGATGGCCTGGCCGGTCCGCTGCACGATCTCGCAGTCGGTGTCGACGAGGTCGACACCGAGCTGGTCGGCGAGCACGCGTCCGACGGTGGACTTTCCGGCTCCCATGAACCCGACGAGCACGGCGACCGGGCGTTGCGGCCCACCGGTCACCGGTGGCTGTGCGCCGGTCATGATCGCGGTGGCCGGGACTCGATGTGTTTGAGGTAGCCGTGCAGGTTCTCGCCGGTCTCGGTGACCGAATCGCCACCGAACTTCTCCAGCGCGGCCTGCGCCAGGACCAGGGCGACCATGGCCTCGGCCACCACCCCGGCGGCGGGCACGGCGCACACGTCGGAACGTTGGTGGATGGCCACGGCCGGATCGCCGGTGCTCATGTCGATGGTCGACAGCGCGCGCGGCACCGTGGAGATCGGCTTCATCGCCACCCGGACGCGTACGTCCTCACCGTTGGTCATGCCACCCTCGAGGCCACCGGCCCGATTGGTCGAGCGCAGCACACCATCGGGGCCGGGCACCATCTCGTCATGGGCGGCGCTGCCCCGACGACGCGCCGTCGCGAAACCGTCACCGACCTCGACACCCTTGATGGCCTGGATGCCCATCAGGGCACCGGCCAGACGTGCGTCGAGCCGGGTCTCGCCGCTGACATGGGAGCCGAGCCCGACGGGCACGTTCGTGGCGAGGACCTCGACCACCCCGCCGAGGGTGTCGCCGTCCTTCTTGGCGGCCTCGATCTCGGCGATCATCGCCACCTGCGCATCGTGGCCGTATGCGCGAACCGGACTCGCGTCGATCGCCTCGAGATCGGCATAGCGCGGCGGCGGGCCGTCATAGGGTTCGCTCGCCCCGATCGAGATCACATGCGAGAGGACATCGATGCCGAATACCTGCCGCAAGAAGTTTCGCGCCACGGTGCCGGCCGCGACTCGTGCTGCGGTCTCGCGCGCACTTGCACGTTCGAGCACCGGACGCGCGTCGTCGAAGCCGTACTTGAGCATTCCGGAGTAGTCGGCATGCCCGGGCCGCGGGCGTGTCAGCGGCGCGTTACGGGCGCTGTCCTCGAGATCGGCGGGATCGACCGGATCGGCGGCCATCACCGTCTCCCACTTGGGCCACTCGGTGTTGCCGATCTCGATGGCGATCGGGCCACCCATCGAGAACCCGTGACGCAGGCCGCCGATTATCGTGATCTGGTCGGCCTCGAACTTCATGCGGGCGCCGCGACCATAACCGAGGCGGCGACGAGCCAGTTGTTCGGCGATATCCGACGAGGTGATCTCTACTCCGGCGACCATTCCCTCGACGATCGCCATGAGTGCCGGGCCATGTGACTCTCCGGCTGTTATCCAGCGCAACACAAGGATCAATTGTTCCATGCGGGCCACCTGCACCGCGAACAGCCTTGATCGGCATGCCCGGCGGAGCCCACCGGCTCCTCATCCGAGTGCGAACCCGAGGACGACCACGATGACGGCAGCGGTGACGAGGGTAGGGCCGTGGGGACGCCGGCGCGGACCGGCACGACGATGGACGACCAGGAGACCGACCTGGGCGAGCACGACCATCACCAGCGCCGACATCGGATGAGCAAGCAATCCGCCGAGCACGAATCCGAGCTTGACGTCGGCTCCCCCGCACCGGCCGCACACGAACGCCACCAGATAGCCGACGGACCCGGCGGCCGCCGCGAAGAGCACCTCCGGGTGGGCGCAACCGGCGACGCCGACCCCGAGCACGCCCGGCCACAACAGAGCATTCGGGATGCGGCCGGTGCGCCGGTCCGTCTCGGCGATCACCGCCAACCACCCCGCGAGGAGGATGAGGGCCGTCAGCGACATGTCCGGGAGGATCACGTCCGTCAGTCTCGCCCACCACGGTGCACGCGCCCCGCGCCTCTTCGGCGAATCGGTTCCCGACTGTGGACGGAGGTCTGTCTGGGGAGTGGTCAGGATGCCGCGTCGCGGCCGGCGAAGACCGTCTCCATCGCCGCGCGCGGGGCGGGTGAACCGGTGAACTGCTCGACCTGGCTGAATGCCTGGTTCAGCAGCATCACCAGTCCCCCGGCGACCTGCCCGCCGGCAGCGCGCACCGCGGTGGCCAGCGGGGTCGGCCACGGGTCGTAGATGACGTCGACGACCCGCCGCGACGCCGCAAGTGCATCGAGTACCGGTGTCGTTGCGGCGGCAGGCACGGTGGACACGGTCACCGCGGCGCCGGCACACCGCGACCGCAGGCCGGTGTCGGCGGCGAAGGGCACCACCCGCACCCTCATCCCGAGACGCTCGGCGAGGGCGCGGACCCCGTCGGCCCGGTCGGCGCTGCGCGCCACGACGGTCACCTCGGCGATCCCGATGGCCGCGAGCGCGGCCATAGTCGGCAAGGCGGTGCCACCGGCACCGACGACAACCGCCGAGTCCGTCGCTTCGCCGCCGGCAACGCGTTCGCGCACGCCGAGTCGGTCCAGCGCACCCGTCATCCCGTCGATGTCGGTACAGTCCGCGCGCCACCCGGCGCGGGTACGTACGAGGGTGTTCGCCGATCCGACGAGCACCGCCCGGTCGGTCCGCGTGTCGGCGACCTCGAGTGCGGCGAGTTTGCCGGGCATCGTCACCGAGAACCCCACCTGCGCGTCGGGTGCCGATGCGACGATCCCGGCCAGCGCCTCGGCGGTGCACTCGATCCGGGTGTATACCCAGTCGCTCAGACCCAGCGCCCGATAGGCGGCCAGATGCAGGTCCGGCGACCGCGAGTGCGACACCGGTGATCCGAGTACCGCGGCGCGTCGTGCGCTACGCCCGCCGATCGGATCGTGCAGTGGCGGACGCCCCAGCGGCAGAACAGGATTCACCGACATGCCGCTCACCGACAGGTGATGAATTTGTTCTCGCACGCGGTGTTGATGTTGCGGCGATGCTGATCGAAGTCGTCAGTGAACAAGGTCGTTCCCTTGGAGTCGACTGTCACGAAGTACAGCCAGTTGCCGTCGGCCGGTTGCTCCATCGCCTCGAGTGCCGGTTCTTCCACCGCACCGATCGGTGTGGGCGGAAGGCCCTTCTGCACGTAGGTGTTCCACGGCGTATTGGCCTTGAGTGCGTCGTCGTGCAGATTCAGGTCGACGATGTTGGCGGTGTAGTTGGCCGTCGAATCGAACTCGAGACGCTGTCCTTTGGCGAGCCGGTTCAGAATGACGCGCGCGACCTTGGGATAGTCCTCGGGCTGCACTTCGCCCTGCAGCAACGAGGCGGCGACCAACGTCTGGTACGAGCTGAGACCGGACTCGTTGTGGCTCAACAAGCCCCACCCCTCGTACTTACGCGCACTCGTGGTGATCAGCGAGCTCAGGATCTCGGTGGGATTGTCGTGCGGGTCGATGTCCTCCCAGGTGCCCGGCGCGATGAGGCCCTCGATGCGGCGATGATCGCCGTCGAGTGCGGTGACCGCGTCCCGCGCCCAGGCGGGTACGCCGAGTTCGGCGACACCAGCCTTCGCCGCGGCCTCCTCGAGTTGCTGTTGGGTCACCCCGAGCCGCCGGCCGTTGACCTCGACGCCGGACTGATCGGCGATCATCTCCAGGATGCCCGGAGTCACCCGGCCGGAGGTGTCACGCTTGGTGTCCAGCGGGGTGCCCGGAGGCACGACGATCCGCCCGACACGGTTTGCCGAATCGGGGTTGGTCATCATCTTCACCGCCACCGCCGCGGGGACCTGGGTACGCAACTTGTAATAGCCGCTGGACAGCGATGCACCATCAGCTGCGTCGACGAAGGCGCGGACACTGCCGACCACGTCGTCGTCGACCAAGATCCCGCCGATCTGCTTGATCGACGAGTCGTCCGGGACGTGCACGAGGACGTCGGCGGTTCCGGCCGCGTTCGAGTAGTCCTTGCGCGAGTCCAGCAACCCGGCCTTCTGTGCACCCCAATAGCCCACTCCGGCAATCACCGCCAGCATGACGACCAGCACGACGGCCATGCCGATCCGGCGGCGGCGGCGACGTGCGATGGCCGCGGGCCGCCGTTCGGGGTGCTCGTCCGGCTCGGGAGCCGGCGCGGCAACAATCAGGTCATCGGTGCCGTCTTGACCGTCGGGTGTCCCGATCGCATCCGGCCGGGCCTCCGGGCCGGCATCGGAATAGGCGGGGTCGGGGTCGGGGTCGGGGTATGCGGTATCGGGGTACGCGGGGTCGTCATGGACGGTGGTGTCCTCGTACCGGGCGGCCGCGGCGGGCTCGATACGTTGCGGCGCAGCGCGGCGCGGGGGCGACAAGTGTGAGCGCTCGTAGCGCTCCGACGCCGGGGCCCGAGCGGGTGTGGGGCGTACCGACCGGCCGCGCAGGGACGGCGCCTCGGCCGGTGGCATCTGCGGCGGTGGCGACTGCGGCGGTGGCGACTGCGGCGGTGGCATCTGCGGCGGTGGCGACTGCCGAAGCGCCGGCGGTTGCCGTATCGGCGGCGGTTGCCGACGCGGTGGGGTCTGCCGGGGCGGTGGCGTCTGCTGGGGCGGTGGCGTCTGCTGGGGCGGTGGCGTCTGCTGGGGCACTGCAGCCCAAGAACCCGACGGCGATCCCGCCGAGCCGGAACGGCGGCGCCGATGGCGGCTGCCGGGTCCCCCGTCGACCGGTTGGGTGAAGTACCTCAGTCGATCCGGGTCCATCCCCTCGCCGGCACGCTCCCCGCCCGAGTGTCCCTCCCTCGCAGGCTCGGAATGCTCTCGATGGCGATTCCGATGCCGTTCGTCGCTCACCGCGAATACCCTCCCTGGTTCCGGTTCGACGGTCGGCGCACGCACCCGATCGTCCCCCGGCACATGCGCGAATTGCGCACCACACCGGCCCTGGACCGACCGGACCCTCCGGTCGGCCGACGCGTCGACGATGCCCACGAGGTCATCGTCGCGCGTCCAGCCATCCCTGCAGAATAGCGACCGCGGCCGCCTGATCAATCACCGAACGTGACGACTTCGCCGAACGTCCACTCGCGCGCAGGGCCTGGGCGGCGGTGACGGTGGTGAGTCGTTCGTCGACGTATTCGACGGGCACCGGCGCGATCGCGGTGGTCAGCGCATCGCCGAACTCCCGAGCGGCGGCGACCGCGTGCCCGTCGGTGTTGCGCAGCGTCTTGGGCAGGCCGACGATCACGCCGATCGCCTCGTACTCGGCCACCAATTCCGCGATCCTCGCCACATCCGCACCGCCGGCCGTGTCGCGCCGCACGGTCTCGACTGGCGTCGCCAGAATGCCGTCCGGATCACACACCGCCACCCCGATGCGCACGCTGCCGACGTCGATCCCGAGGCGGCGACCGCGTCGCCACGGCTCGCGAGGCGGCATCTGCTCAGGGCACATCAGTGCAGGAGCTCGCTGATCTGCCGTATTGCCACGTCCACCCCGGCCGGATCGGTCCCCGATCCCTGGGCCAGGTCGGGTTTGCCGCCGCCCCGCCCGCCGAGCAGGGGTGCGATCTGCCTGACCACCTCACCGGCCTTGACGCCGGTGGCGCGGGCGGCCTCGGTGGTGGCCACGACGAACGGCACCTTCGCCGGCTCGCCGTCGGCGCCGTCACCGCCGGAGAACAGCGCGATCACCGCGGACCGGTCGGCCACCCGGCCCCGCAGGTCCGCGGCCACCGACCGGAGGCCGTTGGCATCGACTCCGGGCACCCGGCCGGCCACGAGCAGGGTCGAACCGACGGTGCTCGCCTGATCGAACAGCGCGGCCGCCGACGCGCGGGCGGATTCGGCGCGCACCTTCTCCAGTTGCTTCTCGGCATCGCGCAATCGGCCCACCAGTTGCTCGACCCGGGCCGGTACCTCTTCGGAGGGCACCTTCAGTGACGAGGCGAGCCCGGCCATCAGCGCGCGCTCCTTGGACAGGTGGCGGAACGAGTCCATGCCGACGTAGGCCTCGACGCGCCGGACACCCGAACCCACCGACGACTCGCCGATGAGGGTCACCGGACCGATCTGTGCCGAGGACGCCACATGCGTACCGCCGCACAGTTCCATCGAGAACGGTCCGCCGATCTCGACGACGCGCACCTGATCGCCGTAGTTCTCGCCGAACAGCGCCAGGGCGCCCATGGACTTCGCCTCGGCGAGACCGGTCTCGAAGGTGTTGACCTGATAGTTGGACTCGACGGCCTCGTTGGAGATCTCCTCGATCTCGCCGCGCTGCGCGGCCGTCAACGGGCCGGCGGAGTGGAAATCGAAGCGCAGGTAACCGGGCCGGTTCAGCGAACCTGCTTGTGTCGCACCAGGTCCGAGCACCTGACGCAGTGCTGCGTGAACCATGTGCGTACCCGAGTGACCCTGGGTGGCGCCGTGTCGCCAGCCCTGGTCGACCGCGGCGAGCACCTCGTCGCCCTCGATCACCTCACCGGTCTCGACGATCACATTGTGCAGCCACACCGACTTGCCGACCCGCTGTACGTCCTTGACCGCCAGCCGGGCGCCGGTGCTGGTGGTGATGGTGCCGATGTCGGCCATCTGTCCACCCGATTCGGCGTAGAGCGGGGTGCGATCGAGGATCACTGTCAGTTCCTGGCCCGCGGTGGCGTTGCGCATCCGGGCGCCGTCGGCGACGAGGCCGATGATCCGCGCCTCGGAGACCAGCTCGTCATAACCGGTGAACTCCGTCGGCCCGCGGTCGAGGAATTCGCGGTAGACCGCGGCGTCGGCGTGGCCGGTCTTGCGGGCATTCGCGTCGGCCTTGGCACGTTGCTTCTGCTCGGCCATCAGCTCGGTGAAACCGGCTTCGTCCACCGACAGGCCGGCCTCGGCCGCCATCTCGAGAGTGAGGTCGATGGGGAATCCGTAGGTGTCGTGCAGCGTGAACGCGTCGCCACCGGAAAGCGTCTTCTTGTTCGCCGATTTGGTGGCAGCGGCCGCGTCGCCGAACAGCTTGGTGCCCGCCGCGAGGGTCTTGGCGAACGAGACCTCCTCGCCCACCGCGACGGTCAGGATGTGCTCGCGCTTGGCGGCCAGTTCGGGATACGACGGCGCCATCAGGTCGATCGCGGCGCCGACGAAGTCCGCCATCATGGGCCGATCGGCGCCGCCGGGGTTCGCACCGTCGGCCGCGCCCGTGGAACCGAGCAGCCGGGCCGAGCGAACGACGCGCCGCAACAGCCGCCGGAGCACGTAGCCGCGTCCGTCGTTGCCGGGGAGCACCCCGTCACCGATCAGCATCGTCGCGGTGCGGGTGTGGTCGGCGATGACGCGGAATCGGACGTCGGCCTCATGATCGCCGCCGCCGTAGGAGCGACCGGTCACCGTGGTTGCGAGATCGATGATCGGCTTGAGCAGGTCGGTCTCGTAGACATTGTCGACGTCCTGCAGGATGCAGGCGACCCGCTCGATCCCCATGCCGGTGTCGATGTTCTTCTTCGGCAGCGGACCGAGGATCTCGTAGCCCTCCTTGCCACCGCCGGGGCCCCGCTCGTTCTGCATGAACACGAGATTCCAGATCTCGATGTAGCGGTCTTCGTCGATCTCCGGGCCGCCCTCGACCCCGTAGGCGGGGCCGCGGTCATAGAAGATCTCCGAGCACGGACCACACGGCCCGGGCACACCCATCGACCAGTAGTTGTCCTTCATTCCGCGCCGCTGGATCCGCTCGGCGGGTACGCCGATCTCCTCACGCCAGATCGTCTCGGCCTCGTCGTCGTCGAGATAGACTGTCGGCCACAGCTTTTCGGGCGGAATACCGTATCCGCCGTCCTCGATGCGGCCGGTCAGCAGCGTCCACGCGAAGGTGATGGCCTCGCGCTTGAAGTAGTCGCCGAAGGAGAAGTTGCCCGCCATCTGGAAGAAGGTGTTGTGGCGCGTGGTGATGCCGACCTCGTCGATGTCGAGGGTCCGCACGCACTTCTGCACACTGGTGGCCCGGTCGAACGGCGGGGTCCGCTCACCGAGGAAGAACGGCTTGAACGGCACCATGCCTGCGTTGACGAAGAGCAGGTTCGGATCGTCGAGGATCAGGGAGGCGCTGGGCACCTCGGTGTGCCCGGCCTTGATGAAGTGATCCAGGAATCGCTTCCGGATGTCATGCGTCTGCACTGGGGGTGTCGTCCTCGGAGTCGTCGATGGCGGTTCTGCGGCTTACCAGCCTACCGCCGGGTACCGCCACGGCAGGCCACCGGCGTCGTTGTCCATTGGCGGCGACCGGCCCGGCCGCGATCGGCTAGGTGATCGTGTAGAGCACACCGTCGCCGGCCGCGGCCCGGTCGGCCATGAACATGCGTGCGGTGACCAGGTAGTCGTTGATCACCGGCGCAGACCACGTCAGGCCTCGCGAAAGCAGCGGGTTGTCGTCGGCGACGAGGTCGACCTGCCGAAGGTCGGCGGCGATGGCCGCGGTGTGCGCAACGTCGAGTACTCGTAGCCACGGGGTGCACGAGTAGCCCTCGGCGAAGGACATCGTCGGTTCTCCTTCGACCAGCGCGTAAGACTCTCGCGCGCTCTCTCCGGCACCGCCCGAGAAGAGATCCTGGAAGACCCGGTACGCCTTGTCCAGGTACAGCATCGTCGGCCGCGGTTTGTCCGGGTCGATGTAGGAAAGGCGACCCGGGCGGATCCCGCCGAGTTTCTCCGGCGGGACCGGCACCAGACGCCACGCGTCGGCGAGTGGATCGACCCCGAGAAACGGCGAGGGGTCGCGGCGGGCGTCGTCGATGCGATCGCCGGGGACCGGATATGCGTAGTAGCGAATTCCCATGTCCCACACTGTCCCTCAGGGTGCCCACATCACGGCCCGCCCTGGTGCCGGTTATCCACAGCGGCGGCGGCTGTGGATGGTCGGCTGGCTAGCCTCGATTTTTCGTGCCGGTTGGTCAGTGGGCGGGTTTCGCCTCGGATCGGGTTGGTCCGAGGCGGTTTTCGGTGTGTAGGTGTGGGGTGTTGCCCGATGTCGCTCG